>JAXIPA010000091.1:0-19704 GCA_045403145.1 Nitrospirota bacterium
CGCTCTTCCGATCTCGAAGCACCGGGGCACATGCTTTTCCTCGTGTCTTGGTGTCTTCGTGGCGGCTTTTGGTCCCGGATTGCCTGGATCAGAAAGTGAAGGCGGGTTATGGTACCGAACATCGATTACGGATTATGCCAGGGCTGCGGCGGATGCGCCGAGGCGTATCCTCAGTTTTTCGAGATGCGCGACGAGAAGGCCTGGGTCATCAATGCGGACAAGTTCGACGCCGAGAGGGACAAAGGCGTCCTCCTGATCTGTCCCTACTACGCCATCACGATCGAGAAGGCTTGAACGGCCCAACGCCACGGCTGGCTTGAGGAGAAACTGAACCCTCTGACTAATAGTAGTTCTTCCCTGATCCCGCCATCTCGATAAGCGATCTCGGCGGCGTGAACCGTTCCCCGTATTTTTTCCCGTATTCTTCGAGCTTCCTGACGATGGCCTGGGCCCCAAGCTTGTCGGCATATCTGAGCAGGCCGCCGCGGAACGGCGGGAAGCCGATGCCGAAGACGAGGGTAGCGTCGAGCAGGTCCGGGGAACTGATGATCTTCTCTTCGAGGCACAGGGCGGCTTCCTTCATCATCAACAACACGGGACGGTCCACGATTTCCTCGGGACTGATCCTTTCTTTTGTCCCCCCTCCTGACGGGATCTTGCTATAGATAGATGCGTCCGGTCCAACCCGTTTTCTTCCTTCGTATTTGTAAAAGCCTTTGCCGTTCTTTTTGCCGTAATAACCTTCTTGATATAACGCGCCGAGCAGGGGGGAGGGTTTCACCCGGTCGCCCAGGCCCTGGTGCAGGATGTCTGCGACCTTGTGCGCGATATCGATGCCGATCTCGTCGAGCAGGATGAATGCGCCCATGGGCATGCCGAATTGAAGCAGGGCATTGTCGATCTCTTCGATCCCGGCTCCCTGCTCGAGCACCCTGGCCGCTTCATTTAAATAGGGCATCAACAGCCGGTTCACGATAAAACCGGGGCCGTCGTTTACGACGACCGGCAGTTTGCCGAGCCTCCGGGAGAGCGTCGTGACGGCCGATACGGTTTCGTCCGACGTTTTTTTGCCGCGCACCACTTCAACGAGCGGCATCTTCTCCACGGGATTGAAGAAGTGCATGCCGATGACCTTGTCGGGGTGGTCCGATGCGGTTGCCAGCTCGGTGATCGGCAGGGAAGAGGTGTTCGACGCGAAGATGACGTTCTCCTTCGCAACCCTCTCGAACTCGCGGAGAACCGATTTTTTGATCTCCATGTTCTCGACCACGGCCTCGACGGCAATATCGGCACTGCCGAAGCCGGCGTAATCCGTCGCCCCCGAGATGCGGTCAAAGCCGTCCCGGGCCTGGATGGCGGTCAATATCCCTTTCTTTTGCCTTTTGCTGAAAATGTCCCAGGCCTCCCTGAGTCCCGCCCCGACGGCCTTCGTGTTGATGTCTTTTACCCTGACCACGACGCCCTTTTCCGCAAATAGCTGCGCTATGCCGCCGCCCATGACGCCGGCGCCGAGCACTCCGGCATGGGAGATCTTCGCGGGAGACGGGTGAAGGTCCTTCTTGAGCATTTCGCTCAAATAAAATACCGAGATCAGGTTCTTGGATACTTCCGTGGGCGCGAGCTGGCCTATCAGTTTTGCTTCATGGTCATATCCTGCCGCTCCACCGTGCGAGAGTCCGTAGCGGACCGACTCCAGGGCCGCGAGCGGGGCGGGGTAATTGCCGCGCGTCTTGTCCAGTACGTTATTTTTCGCCTTCCTGTAGACGAGGGGCCTGGTTAGCGCATTGCCTTCGATCAGTTTGATGACAATCGGCCTTTTTGCCCGCACCTTTGCCGGCCGCGGCTTGCCGACCGCTTTTTTTGCCATTGAGATCGCCCGGTCCAGAAGGAGCTCTTTGTAGGTAACCTCATCGGCTAAGCCGATCTTCCCTGCCTTTTTGGAGTAGACCGATTTGCCCGAGAGGATCATGTCCAGGGCATTCGACAGGCCGACGAGACGCGGCAGCCGCTGGGTGCCTCCGAAGCCGGGGATGATGCCGAGGTTGACCTCGGGAAGGGCGAGGGCGGTCTTCTGATCGTTGCTGATGACCCGGTAGGCGCAGGCAAGGGCAAGTTCCAAGCCGCCGCCCATGCAGGGACCGTGGATGGCGGCCACGGTCGGGAACGGCAGAGCTTCCAGTTTGCTGAATACCGCCTGGCCCTTTTGCGCGAGCCGTTCGCCGGACCCGGCATCCGTGATGTTCCGTATTTCAGCGATGTCGGCGCCCACGATGAAGTTCCCGTCCTTGCCGCTCCGGATCACAAGGGCCTTGATTTCATTATTTGCGGCAAGCTCGTCGAGCAGCCTGTCCAACTCAACCATCACCTGCATGGTGAGTTTGTTCACCTTCTCGTTGGGCAGGTCGAAGGTGAGGATTGCGATGCCGTCTTTGTTGATCTCGTAGCTGAAGGCTGACATGGAGTTTTATCTCCCTCGTAGAAAAAGAAAAAAGCCAATACAAAAAGCTCATGCCACAGAGATCACAGAGGACACAGAGAACAACTATTTAGAAACAATTTTGTATACTGCTTTCCTCTGTGAGCTCGGTGACCTCTGTGGCTGAAAGGATTTTTATGTCATCGTCTCTCCACGATCATCGTCCCGCCCTGGCCGCCGCCGATGCAGAGCGTGGCGAGGCCGATCGAGAGGCCGCGCCGCTCCATCTCTTTCAGCAAGGTGAGCACGATCCGGAGTCCTGAGGAGCCCACGGGATGGCCCACGGCCATGGCGCCGCCGTTCACGTTCATGATGTCACGCCTGAACTCGCCGATCGGCTCTTCTCCGGGCAGATGTTTTGCAAAGTACTCCTTTGAAACAGCGGCCCTTTCCACGGCGATGATCTGCGCCGCAAAGGCCTCGTTCAACTCTATCAACTCGATGTTTTTCATGGTCATGCCCGCGAGCTTAAGCGCTTTGTGCGTGGAAAAGAGCGGGCTGATGCCCATGCGTGAAGGATCGAACCCGGCAAAGGCGAAGGCTTTGATAAAGCCGAGCGGCTTATATCCGAGCTGTTTCGCCCTTTCTGCGCTCATGATGATGGCCGCAGCGGCGCCGTCAGTTATTGGAGAAGAATTACCCGCAGTCACCGTCCCGAATCGTTTGTCGAAGTAGGGCGGCAGTTTTTGAAGGGCCTCCATGCTCTGGTTTTTGCGCGGCCCGATGTCCTCTTCAACCGCCTCGAACTTCGGCGGCACGTAGAAAGGCGCCACCTCGTCCTTGAACTTTCCGGCACTCTGAGCGGCGGTCCACCGCTGGTGGCTCATGAGAGCCAACTCGTCCTGCTCATGGCGTGTGATGCCGAAGTCCCTCACGAGCACCTCGGCGGTCTCGCCCATGATGAGGCCTGAGATGGGGTCCGTGAGGCCTTCGGTCAGGCCGGGTACGGGGATGAAATCGCGCGGCTGGAGGGAACAAACCGCTCGAACCTTGGCGCCGATCGAACGGGACCGCTGGACGGTCGTTATTGCGTCGCGGAGCTTCTTCTTCATATAGAAGGCGTAGCTCGACATGGATTCCACGCCCGCAACGAGCGCAATCTCGCTCATGCCCGCGAGAATCTGGGTGTAGGCGCTTGCAGCCGCCTGCATGCCCGAGGCGCAGTTCCTCTGCACGCTGTAGGCGGGTATGCGCTGAGGTATGCCCGCCCGGAGGGCGATCACCCGGGCGATGTTCGCGGCCTCGGCGGGCATGCCGGCATTGCCCACGATCACTTCGTCGATGAGTTCCCTGTCGATGCCGGTACGGGCAATCACTTCTTTCACGATGGCCGCGCCGAGGTCAACGGGGTGGACGTCCTTGAATGCCGTGCCGGCCTTTGCGTAGGGTGTGCGAAACCCATCGATGATGACGACTTCTTTCATGCTCAAACCTCAAAGCGTGCGGACACGGAAACAGCGGAAGAATCGGAAAGGTCGGATTTTTCACGGAAGACACGTCTCTGACCCGCATCCGTTATTTTCGCTCTTTTCGTTTTTTCCGTGTCCCCGCTACTTCGTCTGCTCTTTCTTCATTTCCTCATCCCGGAGCACCCGCCTGAGCACCTTGCCCACGAGGGTCTTCGGAAGCTGGTCGCGGAACTCAACTTCCTTCGGCACCTTGAACTTCGAGAGCTGCTCGCGGCAGTACTGGATTATCTCCTCGGGCGTTGCGGTCACGCCCTCTTTCAGGACGATGTAGGCCTTGATCTTCTCACCCAGGAACTCTTCGTGCGGGAGACCGACAACCACCGCTTCCTTCACTTTCGGGTGCATGAACAGCACTTCCTCGACCTCGCGCGGGTAAACATTTTCCCCGACGGTCTTGATCATGTCCTTGATGCGGTCCACGATATAGAAGTAGCCCTCCTCGTCCATTTTGGCGATGTCGCCGGTATGGAGCCAGCCGTTGCGGAGCGCCAGCGCAGTCTCCCCGGGCTTGTTCCAGTAGCCTTTCATCACCTGCGGGCCTTTGACCACCAGCTCTCCGGCTTCCCCGGCCGGCAGTGTCTTCTCGCCGGTCTCGAGGTCCACGATCCTGGCGTCTACGTCGGGCCAGGGCAAGCCGATGCTGCAGACCTTGCGTTTGCCGAAGATGGGGTTGCTATGGGTCACCGGAGAGGCCTCGGACAGGCCGTAGCCTTCGATAATCTTAGCCTTGGTCAGGTGTTCGAACCGCTCCTGCACCTCGCGCATGAGCGGACCGGCGCCGCTCAACGCAACCTTGAGGGAGGTGAGATCGTACTTGTGGATCTCCGGGTAGTTCCCGATGGCAAGGTACATGGCCTGGATACCCGGGAAAAGCGTCGGCCGGTGTTTTTGTATCGCCTCCAGCACGTCTTTGGTGTGGAACTTCGGGATAAGGATCAGTTCCGCGCCGATGAGCACGCCCAAGTTCATGGCCGCCGTCATGCCGTAGACATGGAAGAAGGGAAGGGCGGCGAGGATCCGCTCCTCGCCCTCGTTTCGGACGGTGAGCCACTCCCGGCACTGGACGGCGTTGACCACCAGGTTCCGGTGCGTGAGGACGGCCCCTTTCGGGATACCCGTGGTGCCTCCGGTGTACTGGAAGAGGGCGGTGTCGTTCGGAGAAACAGGCATGTCCACGGCGGCGCCCGACTCATCCCTGAGGAGGCCGACAAAATCGTGAATCGGCGGCACTCGCGGGACGCTCACCCAGTGCTTCTCGAGCTTCGCCTTGATGGGGTAGAGGAGGTTTTTCGGGAAGGGCAGAAAGTCCCTGATGCCGCAGAGGATCAGATGTTTCACCCCGGTCTTCGGCAGGACGCGGGAGATCACGGGATAGTACATATCCACGGCCACGAGCGTCTCCGCGCCGCTGTCCTTGAGCTGGACTTCGAGTTCATGCTCATGGTACAGGGGGTTGGTCGAAACGACGACGGCGCCGGTCCGGAGCGTCCCGTAGTAAGCCATGACCATTTGGGGGATGTTCGGGAGCATGAGCGCGACCCGGTCTCCCTTTTGTACCCCGAGGCCGGTGAGGGCGCGGGCGAAGCGGTTCGCGAGAGCGTCGAGCTCCCCGTAGGTGATTTTTTTTCCGTAAAAAAGGAGCGCGGTGTGGGCGGCGTACTTCTCCGCAGTCTTCGCAAGGACATTCCCGAGAGTCGTGTCGGGATAGGTGAGACTGGGGGAGACCCCTGCTTCATAGAATTTCAGCCACGGGCGTTCCGTTTCGGTGTAGGACAAGACAGCAGCCATCGACGCTCCCTCTTCTCTCAACAGCGTATCCGTTTTGGTTGAAGGAAAGACAATAACTCAGACTGAAAACATCCGAAATATTTCTACTACTATTATACCACAGCAGGGAACCCGTGTTTTATTCCGTACAGGAGGATCGTCGCTTACTGCGGATGGCTCGCCTGATTTCCGGTGGATGACGGATAAACGTCGTCAGGCACTGCGGCAGAGTGAGTGAAATATCCGGTGAAGGGATTTACCGCTGCCCCGCCCGCTTGGGAAAGCGGCGGTTTTGGGAAGGAGGGGAGGGACGATGAGCGGCCGCCCGCTGCTTCTCTTCGGCGGTGCGCCTGATTTCCCTGACGTACATGCCGTCGTCGGCCCATTCTACGGGAATTTTCTGTCCGATGAATTTTTCGATCTCCTCGAGGGAATAGACATACTCCTCATCAGCAAGGCTGAGCGCCTTGCCGGCAGCGCCCGCGCGGCCCGTGCGGCCGATGCGGTGCACGTAGTCCTCGGCGTCCTGGGGGAGATCATAGTTGAACACATGGGTCACGGCCTCGACATGGATGCCCCTGCTCGCCACGTCGGTGGCTACCAGGATCGGGAGCCTGCCTTCCTTGAAGTCCGCAAGTATCCGGAGCCGTTTTTTCTGCTCGATTTCGCCGGTTATCGCCTGTGCCTTCCAGTTGTTGCGGTTCAAACGCTCGACGACCATCTCGGCCGCGCGCCGGGTGTTCACAAAAATGAGAGCGCGGTTTGGTTCTTCTTTTTTCAGGAGGCCGAGCAGCAGCGGCACCTTCTCGTGCTTCCCCACGTGATACAGTACTTGCTCAACCTGTTCGACAGTGATCGTCTCGGGCGTGATCGAAATTTTTTCCGGCAGGTTCATGTGCTCGTAGGCAAGTTCCATGACTCGGTAGGAGAGCGTGGCGGAGAAGAGCATGGACTGGCGTTTGGTGTAAGGCTGCATCTTCTTGAGGAGAAACCGAAGGTCGTCGATGAACCCCATGTCAAACATGCGGTCGGCCTCGTCGATGATGAGGTACCGGGTCTTCCTGAGGCTGTATATGTGCTGTTTGTAGTAGTCGATGAGCCTGCCCGGCGTGCCGATGAGAACGTCGACGCCCTTCCGGAGCGTGTCCATCTGCTTCTGGTAATCGATCCCGCCGTACACGGCAAGCAGGCGAAAGCCCGTGAACTTGCCGAGCCTCAGCGCTTCATGGTAGATCTGGTCAGCGAGCTCCCGCGTGGGCGCGATGATCAGCGCTTGCGGGGAATTCTCGCTATCGACGGCGGGGGTCCTGACCATCCGGGAAAAGAGCGATATGAGGAACGCCGCGGTTTTTCCCGTTCCCGTCTGAGCCTGCGCCGCGACGTCTTCTCCGCGAAGAGCCCTCGGTATCACCGCTTCCTGAACGGGCGTACAGACGGAAAAACCCGCATGCTCGATCCCCTGTGTCACTTCATACGGGACATCCAGTTCACTGAAGTTCATTTTTCTCCGATGCTGTTTGCTGACATTTTGTCAACGAATTATTTCAGACAGTATACCATAACTCGTGAGATGAACGAAAGAGAAATCTGCCGTTAGGCGGAACGGTCTCTGCCGGGATCCCTGCGGATAGAGAATATTTCAACGATTGCCTGGTCCGCGGAGAATAAAAAACCCCGGACCGGGACCGTGCGGGGACCAGCTTTCCGATGGCGCAGGTCCGCGCTCATGGCGCCGGCGACGGGTGAGGCGGAAGAAAACATGCTGTTTATGGGGCCGTGAGCGCCTCTTTGCGAAAACGACCGGCCGAACAGCAGCCGTCACCGGCAAGGGAAAGCAGAAACGCGGCCGCACCAGCGGAAGCAGACAAACAAGTAAAAATGGTATTTTTGATGATATAACTATTATTTTTTGTGCATGTTTGATTTTGTTCTGGTTTGGATGTTGATAAATTGTCTAAGCATAAGAAATATAATTTCTTTAATTTTCTTGTTGACAAAATATACACTCTTGTAGTATATTTTGTCTACGAGGTGAATACACGTGCTGACAAAACTCTTCTCTTCGACGAGAGCGGAGCTTTTAGGCCTGTTCTTTAACAATCCGGATGATCGGTTCTATCTGAGAGAGATAGCACGCCACATCGGCAAGGATGCGGCGGGGATCAAGCGCGAGCTTGACAAGCTGGTCAAGATCGGGCTTCTGGCAAAGGAAAAGCGGGGCGTTCAAAAATATTATTTCGCCAACAAGAACTCCCCGATCTTCTCCGAGATGAAGGGCCTGATATTCAAGACCACCGGCGCGCAGGGCGCGATGAAGACTTCACTCTCCCGGCTGAAGGGCGTGCAAGTCGCGTTCATCTACGGGTCCTACGCCAAGGGGGCTGAAAAAGAGGAAAGCAACATCAACCTTATGGTAATCGGCCAGGCCAACATCACGGAACTGAACGATATGGTCATGGGGCTGGAGGAGAAGCTGAAACGCGATATTGATTATCTCGTGTTCGACGAGCAGGAATATCGCAAGCGGAAGGAATCGAAAGACCCCTTTATCCGGGAGTTACTGAAAGGCAAAAAGATTTTCCTGGTAGGCAAGGAAGATGACTTATGAAGCGCTAAAAGAGATGGGCATCGTAGAGGAGCGGGCCCCCGAGATCACCGAGATCATCGCACTGGTGACACGGGCGGAACGGGACCTGACAACGAGCAGGCTCCTCCAGGACAAGGACGAGGAGTGGGCGTTCGCCGCCGCCTACCTGGCAATGGCCCGTTCGGCGAGGGCGCTTATTCTTTCCGAGGGGTTCCGGCCCAAAGGGGTCCGGGGACGGGACGCGCAGAAGACCGTGGTGACGGCAGTGGGTGTGCTCCTCGGCGGGCAGTATAAAAGCCTCATTAATAAGTTCGACCGGATGAGGAGAAAATATCAGAGCTTCATGGATGAGGCCCGCCGGGTCATATCCCTGTACGAGGCGGGGCAGGCGATCAGGGACGCGGAAGAGTTCCTCGCTATCGTAAACGGCAAGATACGTGAGAAGTATTCGCAGATGTCACTGCTGAACGATGTACCTCAGCTTGTTTCAAGATAAGGCCGCTTGAGTCCAAACGCGGTATGCCGAAAGGGGGTGGAGAACTAATGGCAGCCAAGAAGAAGGCGAAGAAGAAGGCAACCAAGAAGAAGGCCACCAAAAAGAAGTAGTTTTCATACATCGAGTCCCGTAGTGGGGCCCGCCGGGGGCTCGGATGCCCCCGGCGTATTTACTCCGTTAGAGAAAGTCGTCGGCTGTCGCCGGCATGTGGTTCAGCAGCATGATGTCATTAATTGGGCATATTGTTCTCTAACGGAGTGAAAAAACGACCGGCGATCACCCTGTACTCAGGGTGCAGTGTTTTATCCTTACACTTTGTTAAACTAAATTATAGGAAGAAGAAAGGGGGTGATGTATAATGGCGACGAAGAAAGCCCCGGCAAAGAAGGCAAAAAAAACCACGAAGAAGAAATAACTGATGCAAGCGATGGATGTGATTCATGAGATATACATTTGCAACTCTACCACGAAGCCGGTCTTCGTGGTTTTGTTTTTGAACAGTTTGTCCCCATCTTTCATTCCTTTCTGTTCGAAGAGGGGGGCTGTGGACCACGACGGACATGCGCAAACGGAATTACCTCAAGACTGACCGCAGCGCCCGGAACGCCCGCATGAAAAAAGCGCTGATCGGCGCGGGCGTGCTGCTCGGCATCTACCTCCTTTCGTCGTTCATCCTGGGCGAGATGGGTCTGATAAAATATTACCGCATGAAGTCGCAGTATAACGCCCTCACGAAAGAGATCGCAGCGCTCAAGCAGGACAACGCCAAAATGGCCAGGGAGGTACGGGCCTTGAAGACCGACCCGGACCACCTGGAGCGGATCGCGCGGGACAAACTGGGGCTTGCGCGTCCAGGGGAGATAGTGTACTATTACGGCGAGCCGTGACTATAACCAGAAGTTGAGATGTTGGGAAATTGTGAATTTGGGAAGTTAAGAAGCTCGGTATGAGGCATATCTTCTCACCTTCCTACCTTCTCATCGTCATGCCGTACCCCGACCCCATGTCCGATCATCCTCTCTATATAGCCTTTGTCTGGCACATGCATCAGCCATACTACAAGGACGACATTACGGGTTCCTATATCCTCCCGTGGGTCAGGATGCACGGCATCAAGGATTATTACGACATGCCCGCGCTCCTGTCGGATTTTCCCGACATCCACCAGACCTTCAACCTCGTCCCCTCGCTCCTGAAACAGATCCGCGACTACGTGGAGAACAATGCGACCGACAAGTTTCTCACCCTGACGCTCAAGCCCGCCGCCGAACTCGATCGGGAAGACAAACTGTTTTTGCTCAAAAACTTCTTCATGGCGAACTGGGACACCATGATCAAGCCCTACCCCGCGTACTGGCAGCTGCTCGACCGCAGGGGATACAGCGTGTCTCCCAACGACCTTCAAAACGCCGTCCGGTATTATACAACCCAGGATTATCTCGACCTTCAGGTCTGGTTCAACCTGACCTGGTTCGATCCGCTCTTCAAGCAGAACGATCCGTTCCTCAAAGGACTCATTCAGAAGGGTTCCGGGTACACTGAGAATGAAAAGGCGCTCCTCATCCGGAAGCAGCGCGAGGTCATGGCGCTCATCATCCCGGAGTACAAGCGGCTTGCCGGGATGGGCCGGATCGAGCTCACAACCACGCCGTTTTATCATCCCATCCTGCCGCTCCTGTACGACACGGACCTCGCAAAAGTCGCCACGCCCGATATCCATCTGCCGGCAAACCGTTTCTCTCACCCGGAGGACGCGACAGCGCAGATCGAACGTGCTCTTGCCTACCACGAGGAACTATTTGGCTCCCGGCCGCGGGGTATGTGGCCCGCCGAGGGGTCGGTTGCCGAAGAGATCGTGCCGCTCCTGGCCGCCGAGGGAATCAAATGGATCGGCACCGACGAAGGGGTGCTCAGCCGCTCGCTCGGCATCCACATCGAACGGGACTTCGCCGGGGTGATGAAGAACCCCGAGGTGCTCTACAAGCCCTACCTCGCCGGGAAAGAAGATAAATACGTCTCGATTGTGTTCCGCGATCATACGCTTTCCGACCTGATCGGCTTTGTCTATTCGAAATGGGATTACAAGAATGCGGTGCATGACCTCATCGACCGGCTTCACCGCGTGAGGCGGGGGCTTTCGGGCGGACCGCATCTGGTTTCGATCATTTTGGACGGCGAGAATGCCTGGGAATACTACCAGAACGACGGCAGGGATTTTTTCCTCTATCTCTATGAACGGCTGAGCGCCGAACAGGGACTCCGGTGCGTCTCGGTCGGGGAGTACCTGAGGGAGAATCCGGCAACGGCGGTCATCGACCGGCTGCACGCCGGTTCATGGATCAACGCGAATTACCGCGTCTGGATCGGCCATGAGGAGGACAACCGGGCGTGGGATTTGCTTGCGCAGACGCGGCAGGCGCTCACGGACTACGCCGCCCGGAACGGCGACGCGGGAAAACTTGCTAAAGCCTGGGAAGAGGTCTTTATCGCCGAGGGGAGCGACTGGTGCTGGTGGTACGGCGACGATCACTTCTCCGAGAACGACGAAGAGTTCGACCTGCTGTTCAGGACGCACCTCATGAACGTCTACCGCATCATCGACGCCGATGTCCCTGATGAACTCCAGATACCGATCCTGCGCGAGGACCGGCAGGCGCTCCCGACCGTGGAGCTGACGGCGTTTATCTCGCCGACGATCGACGGTGTGGTCACGAATTACTTTGAATGGCTGCCGGCGGGGTTCTATGACGTGAGCCAGGGCGGAGGCGCCATGCACCGGGGCGCTTCCATCATCACGCACATCTACTACGGCTTCGACCTCAAAAACATGTTCATTCGTCTCGACCCGAGCGGGAACCTCAACGATGAGAAAGTCGGTGACCTTGCGTTCTTCATCAATTTTCTGGACCCCAAGGGGCTGGACGTGGAGATCAGGCTCGTGCCGCAGGAACGACGGGTAAGCGCGGCCCTTTTCAAGAGTGAGAACGGGAACCGGACGCTCACGTCGGCGATCCATACGGTCGCGGCAAACGACATCGTCGAGCTTGCCGTTCCCTTTGAGCTGATCGGCGTCAAGGCAAACGAGGACGTGCAGATTTTCGTGACCGTCGAGCGCGCGGGGTCGGAAGTCGAAAAGTGGCCTTACCGCGGGTACATCCAGTTCAAAGTCCCGACCGACGACTTCGAGGCCATGATGTGGCAGGTGTAATAATTATGGGTTGTTTCCTCTCCTCTCTCTCGATGTCCTTATAAGTCCTTTAAATAACCGCATATTTCCTTGACAACAGAAGGGGTTTTTGTATAATAGCAGTCTATTTTTCTATCATTCCCGGTTTTTTCCGGCAGGCCCCGAAACAGCGATGAGCTTCAACAATATCGGAGAGACCTCAGTCTCTCCCGGACGGACGTTCTTGAGCGTTGACGGCATTGTTGTGTAATTGTTCTTGTTGTTTGCGTGGCAGGGGTAATCATTGACATTTCAAGACCTTATTTTAACGCTGCAAAATTTCTGGGCCTCGAAGGGTTGTGTTATTCACCAGCCGTACGACACCGAGGTCGGCGCGGGAACGTTCCATCCCGCAACGTTTCTCCGCGTTCTCGGTCCCGAGCCGTGGAGCGCGGCGTACGTCCAGCCCTCGCGAAGGCCCACCGACGGACGCTACGGCGAGAACCCCAACCGTTTGCAGCACTACTATCAGTTCCAGGTGATCCTTAAACCCCATCCGGAAAATGTCCAGGAAATCTATCTCGAAAGCCTCGTCAAGCTCGGCATCAATCCTCTTAAGCACGATATCCGGTTCGTCGAGGACGATTGGGAATCACCCACCCTCGGCGCCTGGGGGCTGGGCTGGGAGGTCTGGCTGAACGGCATGGAAGTCACCCAGTTCACGTATTTCCAGCAGGTGGGCGGCATCGACCTCAAACCCGTTTCGGCGGAGCTTACCTACGGCGTCGAGCGGCTTGCCATGTACCTCCAGGGCGTGAACAACGTCTATGACCTCGAATGGACCAGGGGCGTCAAGTACGGCGACGTCCACCTCGATACGGAAGTGCAGTTCTCGAAATACAACTTCGAACTCTCGGACCGGGACATGCTCTTCCGGCAGTTCGAATCCTTTGAGAAGGAGAGCGAGAAGCTCATCAAAGCGGGGGTCGTGCTGCCCGCATACGACTACTGCCTTAAATGCTCGCATACGTTTAATCTCCTCGACGCCGCAGGTGCAATCAGCGTGACCGAGCGAACGGGCTACATCGCCCGCGTGAGGAAGCTCGCCCGTCTCTGCGCGCACGCGTACCTGGCGCTCAGGGAGGAGAAGGGGTTTCCGATGTTGAAGCGCTAGGCGCTTCAATTGCGGAATGCGGAATGCGGAGTGCGGAATAAAAACCCGTCATTCCCGCCCCTGCTTCAATCATGCTGGGGCAGGCTCCGGCGGGAATCCAGGGGTCCATCCGTGTTCATCCGTGGTTGCAATCATATTTGTCTTTGGAGTTATTTTGGGTAAAGAATTCTTATTAGAGATCGGGACCGAAGAGATTCCGTCCCGTTTCATAGAGCCGGCACTCCAGAAGATGAAGGAGCTTTTTTCCTCGCTCCTCGCATCCGGCCGCGTTGCGTCCCGCGGGGAAATGAAGGTCTTCGGCACGCCGCGTCGCCTGGTCCTGTACGTTTCCGACATGGATGAACGGCAGGCTGATGTCTCGAAGGAAGTGACCGGCCCGCCGAAGAAGGTCGCCTTCGGGCCGGACGGCGCGCCGACCAAAGCGGCGACCGTATTCGCCGAGAAGAACGGAATCCCCGTCTCAGCACTCACGGTCAAGGCCACGGACAAGGGCGAGTATGTTGTCGCCCGGATCGATGAAACGGGTATTGCCACCGCGGACTGGCTCAAACAGGCGCTGCCCGGATTCATTCTGTCGATTCCGTTTCCCAAGTCCATGCGCTGGATGGACAAGGACATACGGTTTGCGCGGCCCATCCACTGGGTCCTTTCCCTCTGGGGCGGTGCCGTGGTGGAATTCGAATTGAACGGGATCAAGAGCGGTAATCTTACACGTGGACACCGGTTCATGAGCCCCGGCGCATACCTGGTAAGGGACTTCAAGTCCTATGCCTCGCAGGCGGAACCCAATTTCGTGGTGATAGACCCCGATGCGCGGAAGCAGCGCATCATGAAACAGACCCAGGAACTGGCGAAGTCCAGGAACGGGGCCGTGCTCGAAGACGCGGGCCTGGTGGACGAAGTGGCGAACCTCGTCGAATACCCGGTCGCGGTCATGGGCGCCTTCAACAAGGATTATCTCCGGGTGCCGAAAGAGGTCCTGGTCACGGCCATGCGGGAGCATCAGCGCTACTTCAGCGTGGTGGACGCGAACGGCAACCTGCTGCCGTGCTTTATCACGATCAGCAACACCCGGGCCGAGGACATGGAACTCGTACGCGCGGGAAACGAACGGGTGCTCGCGGCGCGGCTTTCGGACGCGGCGTATTTTTTCGACCATGACTTGAAACAGCCGCTTGCCGATCGCGTCCCCGGGCTCAAAAAGGTCACCTACCAGGAAAAACTCGGAACGCTCCACGACAAGACGATGCGGGTGAAGGAGCTTGCCGGGTATCTTGCCGGCCTTTTCAAGGCGGACAAAAATGCGGCGCAGCGGGCGGCCGAGCTGTGCAAGGCCGACCTCATCACCGGGGTCGTGGGAGAGTTCCCCAAACTCCAGGGAGTGATGGGAAGGCATTACGCGATCAGGTCGGGCGAGGAAGCGAAGGTGGCGGACGCTATCCTCGAACACTATCTGCCGCGCTTTGCCGGAGACAGTCTGCCCGATTCGCTCGAAGGCGTTTGCGTGGGGATCGCCGACCGGATCGACACGATCACGGGGTGCTTCTCCGTCGGGCTCATCCCGAGCGGTTCTGAGGACCCTTACGGCCTCCGCAGGCAGTCCGTGGCCATCCTGAACATGCTGCTCGACAAGGGCCTCCGTATTTCGCTCATCGACCTGATCGCCGAGGCGTGCAAGGGATTCGGCCTCCAGAATGCCGACAAGGTCTCCGCGGAGACGATTGATTTTCTCCGGCAGCGACTCGCCGGCATGCTGGCGTCCGAGGGCATCCGCTCCGATATTGTGGATGCGGCCCTGTCCGTCGCGTTCGACGACCCGCTCATCGCGCGAGAAAAGGTGAGGGCCCTCGACGGGCTCAGAACGTCGGAGGATTACCAGCCGCTCGTCACGGCCCTCAAGCGGGCGGGCAATATTATCCCGAAAGGCTTTCTTGGCGCGGTCGACGAACGGCTGCTTGCGCAGGATGCCGAGAAGGCTCTCTATGCCTCGTTTGTGGAGATCAGGGAACGGGTCCTCGACAAGACCTCGAAGCTTGACTTTCGCGGCGCCCTCGCGGACATCGCCTCGCTCAGGAAACGCGTCGACGCCTTCTTCGACACCGTCATGGTCATGGACAAGGACGCCGCCGTCAAGGCTAACCGGCTGGCTCTCCTTGCGGGCATCACGGGGCTCTTTTCGCGGATCGCGGACTTCTCGCGTCTGGTGTTGAGCAGCGAAGAACCGAAAAACTGAGCCACGACTAAAGCACGAAGACGCGAAGGAAAATCAGGAAAGTTCTTCTTCGCGCCTTGGTGTCTTCGTGGCAATCTTTAGGTTTGAAACTTTTTTCAGGAGGACAATCTTATGGCTAACGAAAAAAAATACATCTACTTTTTTGGCAGCGGCAAGGCCGACGGGACCGGAACCATGAAGGACCTGCTCGGCGGCAAGGGCGCGGGGCTCGCCGAGATGACGAACGCGGGGGTGCCGGTGCCGCCGGGGTTCACCATCACGACGGAGGTCTGCAACCTGTTCTACGACCTCGGGAAGCGCGTGCCCGCGGGCCTCGACGAAGACATGCGGCTGCACATGCAGAAGGTCGAGGGAGCCCTCGGCGGGAAATTCAAGTTCGGCGACCCGGACCGGCCGCTGCTCGTGTCCGTGCGCTCCGGCTCCAAGTTCTCCATGCCCGGCATGATGGACACGGTCCTGAACCTGGGGCTCAACGACCGGACCATAAGCGGACTCATCCGCATGTCCGGCAACGAGCGTTTCGCCTGGGATGCCTATCGACGGTTCATTCAGATGTTCGGCAACGTGGTGATGGGCATCGAGAAGGACGTCTTCGAACACATCATCCACGAAGTAAAGAAAAAGAAGAGGGTGAACCTCGATATCGAACTTTCCGCCGACGATCTGAAGGGGCTGGTCGAGAAGTTCAAGGCCAGGGTCAGGCAGGTTGCGAAGCGCGATTTCCCGCAGGACCACTGGGAACAGCTTCTGATGGCCCGCGACGCGGTCTTCGGCTCCTGGAACAACCCCCGCGCGATAACCTACCGCAGGCTGAACGATATCCCCGGCAATCTCGGGACGGCCGTGAACGTGCAGTCCATGGTGTTCGGCAACATGGGGGACACGTCCGCGACGGGCGTCGGGTTCACGCGGGATCCATCGACGGGCGCCAAGGAGTTCTACGGAGAATACCTGACGAACGCCCAGGGCGAGGACGTCGTGGCCGGCATCCGCACTCCTCATCCCATCTCCGACCTCAAAAAGGAGATGCCCGCGGTGTATAAGCAGCTCCGCGAGATCACGAACAAACTTGAGCAGCATTACCGCGACGTGCAGGACTTCGAGTTCACGGTCCAGGAAGGCACCCTTTTCATGCTCCAGACCAGGACGGGCAAGCGCACGGCCCATGCCGCGGTCAAGATCGCAGTGGACATGGTGGGTGAGAAGCTCATCACGAAGGAAGAGGCCGTGCTCCGCGTCGAGCCGGCGTCGCTGGACCAGCTCCTCCATCCCGTCATCGATCCCAAGGCGAAGCTCCAGGTGATCGCCAAGGGCCTTCCCGCGTCTCCGGGCGCCGCATCGGGCAAGGTTGTGTTCACCGCCGACGAGGCGGTGAAGCAGGCGAAGAAGGAGAAGGTCATCCTCGTCAGGCCCGAGACCACGCCCGATGACATCCACGGCATGGACGCTGCCAAGGGCATTCTGACCGCGCGCGGCGGCATGACCTCACACGCGGCGGTCGTGGCGCGCGGCATGGGTAAGCCCTGCGTGGCCGGCTGCGAGACCATCAAGGTGGATCTCAAGGCGGAAAAATTCACGGTAAACGGCGTGACCGTTAAATTGGGAGACCACATCACGATCGACGGCGGCACCGGCCGCGTGATCCTCGGGAAGGTCCCGACGGTGGAGCCCACGGTCTCCGGCGATTTCGGCACGCTGATGAAGTGGGCCGACGAGATCCGCACCATGGGTGTGCGCGCCAACGCGGACATTCCGCGCGACGCGAAGATGGCGATGAAGTTCGGCGCCGAGGGCATCGGCCTCTGCCGCACGGAGCACATGTTTTTCGCCTCGGAACGGCTGCCCTTCGTACAGCAGATGATACTGGCGGACACCACCGAGGGTCGAGAGAAGGCGCTGGCGAAGCTCCTGCCCATGCAGCGGTCCGACTTCAAGGGCCTTTTCCAGGCCATGGGCGGGTTTCCGGTCACCATTCGCCTCCTCGACCCGCCGCTCCATGAGTTCCTGCCGAAGCGCGAGGAACTCATGGTCGAGGTCGCGGTGATGCAGGCGAAACGGGCGCCCAAGGCGTCGATCGCGAAGAAGGAGAAGCTCCTGCAACGGGTCGAGGAGCTGCACGAGTTCAATCCCATGCTCGGCCACCGCGGCTGCCGGCTCGGCATCGTGTACCCCGAGATCACCCGCATGCAGACGCGCGCCATTATCGAGGCGGCCTGCGATTTGGCGAAGAAGGGCAAGAAGGTCGTCCCCGAGATCATGGTGCCGCTCGTGGGCATCAAGAAGGAGCTCCAGCACCAGAAGGAGCTGATCAAGGCCACGGCCGAAGAGGTGATGAAGAAGAAGGGCGTGAAGATCCAGTACCTCATCGGGACCATGATCGAGCTGCCGCGCGCCGCAGTCATCGCGGACGAGATCGCGAAAGAGGCCGAGTTCTTCTCCTTCGGCACGAATGACCTGACCCAGACGACCTTCGGTTTTTCCCGCGACGACGCGGGCAAGTTCATCGGCTACTATACCGAGAACAACATCCTCGAAAAGGACCCCTTCCAGACCCTGGACCAGGAGGGCGTCGGCCAGCTCGTGAAAATGGGCGTGGAGAGGGGCCGCGCCACCCGGCAGAACCTCAAGGTCGGCATCTGCGGCGAGCACGGCGGCGACCCCGCCTCCGTGGAGTTCTGCTACCGGACGGGCCTCAACTACGTGAGCTGCTCGCCCTTCCGCGTGCCGATCGCGCGGCTGGCGGCGGCCCATGCCAAGCTCAAGGAAAAGGGCATCGGCGTGGCGACGTCGAAGTAAGTATTTGCATGATTAAGTCGAAGGGCGGCCGAAAGGCCGCCCTTTGTTGTTTGTACGGCTTTTGAAAATATCTTTACAGCTATTTACGGTATGTTATAATGACGTTATAACGTATTCGGAGGTGTTCTATGTACAGGAAGGTGTTCTCCGTCGGAAACAGCAAGGGAGTGTCCATTCCTGCCGACTATCTCAGCAAGCTCGATCTTGCCGTGGGGGCCGAAGTCGACGTGACGCTTGACGAGGACCATGATCGCATCGTGATCGAGCCGGTTCGCAGGAAGAAATATCCCAAGGGAGTGGATAAGGAATTCGTCGCCCAGGTGAATGATTTTATTGACCGCTACCGTCCTGCGCTCAGGGAACTGGCGAAAAAGTGAGATACCTCTCAGCCGAGCAAGTGCTCTTCATCCATTCGAGAATCATCGATGAGACTGGGGGCGCTCATGGAGTGCGGGATCTGGGGCTTCTTAAATCTGCTGTCGCACGACCGCGTGCAACGTTCGGCGGGCAGGATCTATATGCTGACGTTTTTCACAAAGGTGCGGCTCTGCTGGAGTCCTTGGCGAGAAATCATCCGTTTCTTGATGGAAATAAGAGAACGGCTATTACAGCGGCATGCATTTTTTTTGAGAGGAATGGTTGCCGCATTGAAGCGACACAACAAGAACTTGAACACATTACCCTGGATGTGGCAGTTGGAGCAACCTCTCACAATGATGCGGCGAAATGGTTGAAGATTCATTGTGTTCCGTGTAAATAATATCAGCCCGAAGGTGAATTGGTCCGGACAGACTCGCAGCCCGCGGTAATAAAAAAAGAGCTGCTGCGGCAGGCTGTGCCGAGTTTATTGAGGGAAAAATGAATGCAGGCTGGATCCTTGTCTTTAGTACCTGCCTTCTCTGGTCCGCCGTTAATCCCCATGACTACTTCACCTGGTTTCTGGAGGTTGCGCCGGCCATGGCTGCGTTCGTCATTCTCATTGCGACCAGGAAGCGCTTCCCCCTGACGAGCCTTGCCTACACGCTCATCCTCATCCACAGCATCATCCTGATGGTCGGCGGACACTATACGTACGCCGAGGTGCCTCTCTTCGACTGGGTGAAGGAGGTCCTGCATCAATCGCGGAACAACTACGACAAGGTCGGCCATTTCGCTCAGGGCTTTATCCCTGCAATTCTTGCGCGTGAGATTCTTCTCCGCAGGAACGTTGTGCAGAAAGGGCCGTGGCTTTCGTTTATCGTAATTTCGATCTGCCTCGCCATCAGTGCCGTGTACGAACTGATCGAATGGTGGACGGCCGAGCTGACGGGCACGGCGGCCGAGGCCTTTCTCGGCACGCAGGGCTACGCGTGGGACACCCAGTCGGACATGGCCTTCGCCCTTATCGGCGCGGTTACGTCATTGGTCCTGCTCAGCCGCATCCATGATAAACAACTCGGCGCTTTATCTTCTGCTGTGAAGTAGTTATCTTATCTCTGTCTCCCACACTGCATGTCTCCCCACGCTCATGATCTTGTCGTATATATTAGTCCGCTCCGCG
>JAXIPA010000145.1:0-2512 GCA_045403145.1 Nitrospirota bacterium
TGCCCCGCCTTCTCCGCAACCTCAACGCTCGTAGCCGAAAGCTGGCTGATCTCGCCGGCCGCCGTCTGGCTCCGCTCCGCAAGCTTCCTGACCTCCGACGCCACCACCGCGAAGCCCTTCCCGTGCTCGCCCGCGCGGGCCGCCTCGATCGCCGCGTTCAGGGCCAGAAGGTTCGTCTGGCGCGCGATCTCCTCGATGATCGATATCTTGCCGGCGATCTCCTTCATCGCCCCGACGGTCTCGGACACCGCCTTGCCGCTCTCCAGGGCGTCCGTGGCCGACTTCAGGGCTATCTTCTCGGTCTGCTGCGCATTGTCGGCGTTCTGCCTGATCGTGGCGTTCATCTCTTCGACAGACGCCGACGCCTCTTCCGCCGCCGCCGCTTGTTCCGCCGCGCCCTGGGACATCTGCTCGGATCCGGCACTGAGCTGCTGGCTCCCCGATGCCACGTTGCCGGATGCGTTCTTCACGTCGGAAACGATGCTCTTCAGCTTTTCCACCATGCTCTTCATTGCATAAAGGAGCTGGCCCGTCTCGTCATTGCTCGTGACCTCAACTGCAATGGTCAGGTCTCCACCCGCCAGCTTAGTCGCGGTCTCCAGTCCCTCTGAAAGAGGTCGGGTTATGCTTCGAGTAATGACAATGGCGACAAATGTGCAAAGAATGAGCATGACGATCCCGCTCACGTAGAGGGTTCTCTTTACAGCTTCGATCGCGCTCACCACAATATGAGAGTTCATCGAAGCTTCATCGACTTGTTCTTTCTTAAAGCTCGACATCTTTGCCGTCACGACTTCCGCCGTTTTATCAAAACTCTCCATGATCTTATTCCCTGCTTCCATGCCCTGGGTAAGATAAACCGCGGCCATATGCTGGCCGTCTTTGTAATATTGGTTGAAGGTGCTTTCCAAGTCTTCCACTTCCTTCAGGGCTTTTGTGTCCTTCTCCCGCGTGTACATTTCCTTGAATTTGGAAACGCCTTCCAGAAATTTGTTTGCAGCCTTTCCCGCCTCCTGGAGTCCCCCTCTCTCATGGGTCGCGGACACGTCGGTCAGGAATTGCTGAACCTGCACCGCGTTAAATGCCATGTTCTCCGCAAGAATCGCAAAGGGCATGCTTTCCTCCGCGACTTGTCTCGCCCCCCTGTCCGCTTTGCTCACCGTCGCGATCGTGATGATTACGGCAACGACAAAAATCGCCACAACAGCGCTGAATCCAAGCCCCAGCCTCATCCCGATCCGCATATTTTTAAGCATTCTCTTCTCCTTTTCCTCTAAAAAATTTATGATTGCCGCCCCGCAGCACGGGAGTCGTCGGGAATACGAAGGTCTTCACGGTTATCCCGTCCGCCTTGTCGTGCCCGTATTCTCTGATGAATTCAATCTGCAATTTCTCCTTGTCCTGCGTTCCCGCGTCATCAGTGATAAGCGGATGGGCGGCGAAAGCCCTGCTGAACAAAGCGGCGCGAAGAGGGCCTTTACCGGCATGGAAACCTCCCCTGCCGGTGAGTTTCGCCGGTACGACGTAGTTACCGGCAATCCCCGCTATCTTCGGGTATACGGTTTCAGTTAGGGATTTGTGCCCAAAAAATCTTGAAAAGAATTGCTACCGTGGTCATCCACTCTGTTGCGATCCGCTCGATCTTTTGTTGAGCATGCCTGCGCTCGGTAATGTCATGCACGGTGCCAAGTGATCGGGCAACCCGCCGGTCTCATCCCGGGGATGCTCGCAGGCGCTGTAACCAGGGCGAATTTCACTGCTGTTCTTTCTGATTATCCGGTGGACGCTCGCAAGGGGGTGCTTCCTGGGTCGAATCGGCATATGCGGTCTTCACAACGGCTATCGTCGGGATGAACGGAGTCCGGGAATGTTTCAAAGATTGCGCCGGACTTCGGCCATCCTCGTATTGACATCGTGTATCCTTCCTGCTCTCTGAGGATGATCCCGGCAAAGGCGGCTTCAGCGGTAACCGGCGGAACTTTTCTTCACTCTGCCGCAACAATTCCTCCATCCGTTCAATTTATGCCGCTCTCCCGGTTTATATCGGCATTTTGAAGGCGAACTTTAATGCTCTTTTCGAAAAGGGTACCTCCTGAAAAGCTCCAGGATCCGACCCAATGCGGCTCCCGGAGGATTCCCACTCCCTGCAAGACCGGCGCGTTTGACAACAGGTCCCAGAATGCTATCATTAATACATTATGTTTTATCCGATACCCTGCAGATTCATCGGCAAGTCGCCGGATTACCGTCTCCTGAGAACGGCGGCCGCCTTCCTGTCCATTGCAACATTTTTCATCGTGACAGGCGCCGCCCATGCCGAATGGTTTACCGAGGCTGAGGTCGGCGCGGTTTATGAGAGCAACGTCAATCGCGCTATTGCCGGGCAGGACCGTAAGAGCGATGTCGCCCTGATGCCCGTTGTCTCGTTCGGGCATTACGCCCAGCTTGCCGATTCAACCGGGCTCGCCGTCTCTGCTGATCTGAAATACAGCGGATTCGCCCGGTTCAGCGG
>JAXIPA010000170.1:0-1650 GCA_045403145.1 Nitrospirota bacterium
GCCGCCGGATTGCCCTCGACGAGCACGTTGCCGGGCATGACGACCTGCGGGAACCCATTGGGGCCGGGGATGAAGTGACCGTACGGGTCCGTCAGGAGCAACGGCACGTTCAGCACGTCGATGTCCACGAGCGCAATGCCGAGCATGTTTGCCGCCTGCGCCTTGACCTCGGCCCAGTTGCCGATGTTGCCGGCGATCGCCCCGTCGATGAGCCTGCCGGTCGGGACCGGTCTTCCGGCCGCGTTAAGCGTGTACTGACGCAGGAACACCTGGTGGGAGGCGTGCGAGGTGTAGGTCTGGTTTTGATCTATCCACGGGGTGTCGAGGTTCGTCCCCTCCTTGATGTCGTCGACGGTCCCCAGGACCCCGTCAAGCCCGGGCAGGTTCGTGCCCCGCGTCAGGACCATGAAGTTGGTCTGGCTGCCAGGCACGAACAGCGGGTCGTCCGCCTGCAACGGCACGATGACCGTGCCGCTGCCGCCCTTATGCAGGAGGGTCAGGCCGTGGTCGAAGAACTGGCCGAAAAAGGTAAACATCGCGCTGAACGGCGCGGAAAGGCCCGCGTCGACCGCGATGTTCGGGATAAAAAACGCTCCCGACACGGGATCGAGCACCGGAGGCGACCCGGCGGCCGCCACGGCGGCCGGGTTGGCGGGCGACTGGTCGACGATCAGGTTGCTGATGATGCGCGGCTGGGAATCAGTGACGATCCCGCTGTTCTGCGCATACGATGTCCCCGCCTCGGCGGGACGGAAAGAGGGCGTCGTCAGCCGCGGCAGGGTCCTGAACGAGCTGCTGAAGTTCTCCTGGCCGGGGACGAGGTTGTTGCAGGTCCCGTCCACGGTTCGCAGGCCATACGGCAGCCGCGGATCGGGAATCTGGAACGGTCCGGGCCCGACGAGGACCCCGCAATTGGGAGCGTTCCCCGGCACACGGGTTTGCGCCGCGTGGTTTTCGGAGATCCTGATCTGGCGCAGGATGTACCGCGCGTCCGAGGCGTCCATGTGGAAGCCCGGCCCGGCCGGGCCGGCAGCCTCGGCCGGGGGCGCGAAAATGGGACTGATTGCCATCGCAAAGACCGCCAACAGCAGGACCATGGCCAGGCTGAGGACGAGCGCCAGGCATCTCATGATGAATCGCTTACCCTTATGCAATGTTTTCATGACGGATTCTCCTTGATCTTGTGCATAGTTTTTTGAGAGATTGCATTCAAATCAGCTTATGAAGGGTGATTACCTTGTCCAGTCCTGTACTTGCTTCACCACCTCCGTTATGTCGGAGGTCTTCTCCAGGCACTGCGACACCCCCAGGGAGAGGAGCCTTTTTTCCACCTCAGGGGTTTTCACGCCGGTCACGACGAAGACCGGTTTATCCGGGAAATGCTTTTTCGCGTGCAGGAGAAACTCATAACCGTTCATCACGGGCATATTCAAATCGGTTATGATGATGTCCGCAGAAAACTCTTCCATGATCGTTACCGCTTCCTTGCCGTTCCCCGCGGTTTCCGTAACGAAATCCTCCTCGCACTGGCTGAGGGCATTCGCAAAAAACCAAATGAAAGATTCGTCATCGTCTACAAGCAGAATTTTTTCATTGTGAGGGGACATAGCAAGAACGCTGCCAGGGAGCTGGCATTAAGAAAAGGCTTTT
>JAXIPA010000166.1:0-7180 GCA_045403145.1 Nitrospirota bacterium
CTCGGCCAAAAGCACGTTCATGTGCCCGGGCATACGGCCGGCAACGGGGTGGATCGCGAATTTGACCTCGACACCCGCTTCTTCCAAAAGCGCGCTCATCTCCTTGATCTTGTGCTGGGCCTGCCCCACGGCCATGCCGTACCCCGGAACGATGATCACTTTGCGGGCATAGCGCAGCATGGCCGCCGCGTCAAGCGCGGTGATCTCCTTCATCGTCCCTGAGACGGCCCCCTCGCCGGCCCGGGTCTCTCCCGTGATGGGCGCGAACAGGATGTTGGTCAGCGGACGGTTCATGGCTTTGGCCATGAGCTGGGTGAGGAGGGTTCCAGCCGATCCGACCACGATGCCGGCGATGATGAGCGCTGGATTATTCAGCACGAAACCCTCGAAGCCCACGGCGAGGCCGGTCAGCGCGTTAAAGAGCGAGATGACCACGGGCATGTCCGCGCCGCCGATCGGCATGGTGATGACTGCGCCGAGCGCGAGTGCAAGCAGGAAAAAGGCAATGACCGGAAGCGGCGCGGCATGGGCTGAGACGATGATGCCCGCGCCGGCGAGAAGCGTCAGCGCGGCCAGGATCATGTTCACTGCGTTCTGGGCGGGCAAGCGGAAGGTCCTTTTCATGATGCCCTGAAGCTTGGCAAATGCGACGAGAGAGCCGGAGAAGGACACGGCGCCGATCAGGCCGCCCAGGACCGCAAGGGCCATTGTCACGGCGCTGTGCGCTTCGCCCCTGCCGAGTTCGATCGCCGCAATCGCCGCAGCGGCCCCTCCGCCCATGCCGTTGTAGAGCGCGACCATCTGCGGCATGTCGGTCATCTTGACCACCTTGCCCGACCACCAGGACAGGGAGCCTCCCACGGCGAGGGCGATGACCATCAGCGTGTAGTTGTTCATGCCGGGCCAGCCGAAGGTTACCAGGGTGGCCAGGACCATGCCCAAGCCCGCCCAGATGATGCCGCGCCGGGCCGTGACCGGCGACGACATGCCTTTGAGGCCCAGGATGAACAGGAGCGCGACGACGAAGTAGGCTGTGTTGATGAGGATTTCTATGGTCATGTATTGCCCTTCTTCTTGCTGTCATCCCCAAAACCGTATTCCCGATAGAGACATTCGGGAATGACGCTCACTGGTCCTCTTCATTATTTCTCAGCTTTTTTACTCTTCCCGGTCTTGAACATTGCCAGCATTCGTTCCGTTACAACGTAGCCGCCCGCCGCGTTGGCCGCTCCGAGCAAGACGGCGACAAAGCCGATGGCCTGCTCGAACGGCGTCTGGGCCTGGCCGAGGGCCACCATGGCGCCCACCAGCACGACGCCATGCACGAAGTTCGAACCCGACATGAGCGGCGTGTGCAGGATTACGGGCACACGCGCGATCACTTCATAGCCCGTGAATGCCGCCAGCATGAATATGTAGAGCGCTGCGAAGCCTTCCATCGCAAACCTCCAGTACCAGAGAAGCTTGAACCGAATCTGCCACGAAGGCACCAAGGCACGAAGAACTGCCTTGTGTGATTCGCGGTTTTTAACGCTCAGTTTTTTTGCTTTACTTCGCGTCTTAGTGTCTTCGTGGCTGTTTTTTGTTACTCC
Source organism: Nitrospirota bacterium (assembly GCA_045403145.1). Classification (GTDB taxonomy): domain Bacteria; phylum Nitrospirota; class UBA9217; order UBA9217; family UBA9217; genus JAJYKN01. The sequence goes on from JAXIPA010000166.1 coordinate 1,593, forward strand.
AACGCCTTCTTCACGCCCTCGTGCCGTATTTTACCTTCGTGGGTAAAGCAGCTACCCGCGAGGATCTCGTCGCTCCAGTCGAGGACAAGTTCGCCATTTTTGATGAATGGCGAGAGAAAGTTGTACAGGTTTCTGGCGTACATCTCCGACGCGTGGACCGGCATGCGGGAGGCCAGGTTGACCGTGCCCACGATTGTGACGCCGTTCGTGACCACGGTCTCTCCCGCGCGCGAGCCGGCAATGTTCCCGCCGCTGTCAGCGGCCATATCCACGGCGATCGCGCCTTTTTTCATGCGGGCCACCATGTCGGCAGTAACGATCAACGGGCTTTTCTTGCCCGGGATTGCCGCGGTCGTGATAAGCACGTCCACCTGCGAGATCGCCTTTGTCAGTTTTTCCTGCTGAGCCGTCCTCTCATCCGCCGTCAATTCCCGTGCGTAGCCGCCCGTTCCCACTGCTGCCACGCCGGTGTCCACGAACCGGGCTCCGAGGGACTCGACCTGCTCCCTGGTCTCGGGACGCACGTCATAGGCCTCGACGATCGCGCCCAGACGGTGGGCGGTCGCGATGGCCTGCAACCCTGCCACTCCCGCGCCGATTACCAGCACCCGCGACGGCCGCAGCGTTCCGGCGGCGTAGGTGATCATAGGGAAGAACTTCGGGGATATGACGCCAGCGATCAGGGCGCACTGGTACCCCGCGATCGTGGCCTGGGAGGAGAGGGCGTCCATACTCTGAGCCCGGGAAACGCGCGGGATGAGCTCCACGGCGAAGCTGGTGACTCTTTTCTCGCACAGGAGTTTTGCCCGTTCCCGGTCCGCGTAGGGGTGCAGGAAGCCGATGAGCACGGAACCGGCCTGCATCTTTCCGATGTTCTCCATGGTCGGCGGATGCACCGTCAGGACGACTCCGGCCTGAGAAAAAATTTCTGCGCTGTTCGCGGCCACGGCACCGCCGAATTCCTCGTCGCGGAAATAGCAAGCCGTCCCCGCACCGCACTCAATATGGACATCTGCGCCGAGGGCCTTGTATTTTTTTATAATATCCGGGACGACGGCCACCCGCCGCTCTCCCTCCACCGACTCCTTCGGCACGCCGATTATCAGGGGCATGAATCCGCTCCTCCTCATATTCCGCACGAAAACGGTCTTGCATTGCCTTGCTCAATTTTATTATATCATTCTTACAGGCGCTTACCCATTATTCGTAATCAGGGGAGACGATTAATCTAACCTTGAAAGAATCCTGTTGATCCTGTTATCCTGTCACTAAAAGAGGTGACGACATACACAATTTTTCCGGTATTAAGCGATAAGCAGGGATAATGATATTAATAGGTTACGCCAATTCATTTTACAAGAAGCCCAAATTTTGATACACTGCTTATTGACGCTTGAGAGTTTATTTGAGGGAATACATGATGAACACGTTCAAATCCAGGGAGGTGACCAGTGATGGCCATGACTAACCGCTCTTTTTGTACTATCTTGATCATCGGGATCGTATTGGGTGCGCTCGGCACCATCTATCTTCCGCGCTACGTGCAGCCCTATCTCCCCGCATCCATCATGGGAAAGGAGACCGTCGTCACCGGGACTGTCACGGCAAAACAGCGAAAGGACCAATCGCTTCTTCTGACGATCAACACACCGCAGGGCGCAGTACTCATAACCGTCACGAAGAACGTGGACGAGGTCGATCTCCTGGTCGGCGAGAACAATACCATTGAATTTACGCTGCAGAAGTACAGCCCCTTTGTCGAAAATCCCAGGATCACGCGCGTGTTCAGGGATGAGCAATCCCCGTCCCCGGAATCGTCAAAGACCCCGGAGGCCCCAGCGAGGCCCGGGACGCAGGGTCCGAAGGACATGAAGCAGCGAACCTCTGCCCCCGCTTCGCAAAGCGCACCCGTGACGAAATCCCAGACCACGAGGTAGCATTGCCTCCAGCCCCGGCGGGCACGGAGACAAGGAAGTGGCATTTCTCCTCTCGTTATCCTTGTCGGTTCATTTCGGGAAGCATCCCTCCACTAGTGACGGAGATAGAGGATGATCGTAAACTTCGGTTTTATGCTTGATCGCTTCCCCCTCGGGTGGTTGTTCGTTCTGACAATCGTCATAGTCCTCATTTCCATTGCAGCGGGGTTCCAGCTTGCCCGGTACACCCGAAGGCATTCGGAACGCGCGCAGGAAGCGCCGGTCGGCGCGGTTGTCGGCGCTACACTCGGTCTTCTCGCGTTTACGCTGGCGTTCACGTTCGGGATGACGGCATCCCGCTTCGATACCAGGAGACAGCTGGTCCTCGATGAATCCAACGCCATTGGTACAACCTTTCTGCGCACTGCGCTGCTCCCGGAACCTCACCGGAGCGAGGTCCGCAGGCTCCTCCGGGAATATGTGGGTGTGCGCGTGGAGGCGTTCCAGCAGCCGCAGAAACTCCGGCAAGCATCAGAACGTTCGGAAACATTGCTCGACCGGCTGTGGTCTCACGCGGTCGCTGCCGGAGCGAAGGACCCACGGTCCGTTCCTATTGGGCTTTTCATCCAGTCAATGAACGAGGTGGTCGACCTTCATGCGAAACGGCTGACGGTAGGCCTGCAATATCGTATTCAAGGGAGCATCTGGTTTACGCTCTATTTCGTTGCGATCCTCTCGATGGCGGCGGTCGGGTATAATTTCGGCCTTGCCGACGGGAACAGTTACCAGATCATTGCTGCGCTGGCCCTTGCCTTCTCGGCGGTGATCCTGCTGATCGCCGATCTCGACCGCGCCGGCGAGGGTGCGCTCAGAGTGAGCCAGCAGCCCATGATCGATCTCCAACGGAAACTGGACTCACCGGCGCCGTGAAGTGTGCCGGAAGACCGGGCCATCACGCCATTCGACCAATGCAGCAGTAAGCAGCAACGTCAGTTCCGCCCTGTTAGTCCCTCCTTGCTTTTTCCCCTTTTCTGGACTATGTTTTTTATAGAGGTCCCGGACAATGCCCGAATCAGCACTCTCATCCTTCCATCCCCTCATCCGGCAGTGGTTCTCCGAAAAAGTCGGCAAACCCACCGACGTCCAGGAGAAGTCCTGGCCCGAGATCGCGCTGGGCGGGCATGTGCTCGTGACCGCGCCTACAGGCTGCGGGAAGACGCTTGCCGCTTTCCTCTGGGGGATCAATCAGCTCATCATTGGCGCGTGGCCTCCGGGCAAAGTGCGCGTCCTCTATATCTCGCCCTTAAAGGCATTGAATAACGACGTGCAGCGGAACCTCTTGAAACCTCTTCGTGAACTGCATGAGTACTTCTCTAAGGCGGGCGTGACGTTCCCCGATGTTTCCGTTTTGACCCGCAGCGGGGACACGCCGGGCGAGGAGCGGCGGAAGATGGTACGCAGGCCGCCGGAAATCCTGATCACAACGCCCGAGTCGCTCAATATTCTTCTCAGCTCCCGGAGCGGACGCTCCATGCTCACGGGAATCGCAACAGTGATCCTCGATGAAATCCATGCCGTTGTCGGGACCAAGCGGGGGACCCACCTGATTACCGCCGTCGATCGGTTGGTCCCTCTCTGCGGCGAGTTCCAGCGCATCGCGCTCTCCGCCACGGTCAATCCGCCTGAACGCGTGGCGGAGTTCGTCGGCGGGTTTCATCAACGTGGCAAAGGCAAGGACTCCCATTACGAAAAACGTCCCATCTCGATCATCCAGTCCCGTCAGGCAAAGGCATACGAGATCACGGTGACCTTCCCTCCCGACGCGCGGGAGAAGATGATCGATGGTTCCTGGTGGCCCGCCCTCATCGACGGCTTTAAGAAGACCATCGCCGGCCACCGTTCTACGCTGCTCTTCGCCAACAGCCGCAGGACCACGGAAAAGGTCACGCGGCTGATCAACGAGGGAGAGCCCGCGGAGCTTGCGTACGCGCACCACGGTTCGCTCTCGCGCGAGATACGCCTGGCCGTTGAAGAAAAGCTGAAGCACGGGGAGCTCAGGGCAATCGTCGCAACCAATTCGCTGGAGCTCGGCATCGATATCGGCAGTCTTGACCGGGTCATCCTGATTCAGACGCCGCGCTCCGTTTCCTCGGCTGTCCAGCGCATAGGCCGCTCAGGTCATTACGTCGGCGAAGTCAGCCGCGGGCTGCTGTTCCCGACGCATGGACGGGATTTTGTGGACGCGGCGGTCATGGCTCGCGCAATCCTGGACCAGGACATCGAGGAGGTGAAACCCATCGAAGCTCCGCTCGATATTCTCGCTCAGGTCATTCTGTCGATGACCGCGATGGAGCCGTGGGACATCGACGACTTGTATGCGTTCTTAAAAACCAGTTATCCCTATCGCAATCTTCCGCGCCGCCACTTCGAGCTCGTGACCAATATGCTCGCGGGCAGGTACGCGGACTCGCGCCTCCGGGAGCTGAAGGGCCGAGTCTCGATCGACAAGATTGACAACACGATCCAGGCCAACAGCGGAGCTGCCTATCTCCTCTACACCTCGGGCGGTACGATCCCGGAGCGGGGATACTTCGATCTGCGGCTCAAGGACACCCGCGCCAAGATCGGCGAGCTGGACGAGGAGTTCGTGTGGGAGCGCTCCATCGGCGAGACCTTTACCCTCGGCTCGCAGCTCTGGAGGATCGAGAAAATCACCCACAACGACGTCGAGGTCGTGCCCGCGCGGTCCGTGGCAGGCATCTTTCCCTTCTGGAAGGCCGAGGAGCAGGACCGCGATTTCCATTTCTCCGAGAGGATCAGCCTCTTTCTCGAACATGCTGACCAGCGTCTCCAATCCGAAGATTTTAAACAGGAGCTCATGACGAACTTCTCCCTGGACGAAGCGGCGGCAGATGAGCTCCTTTCGTTCCTCAAGCTCCAGAAAGAGGCGACCGGAGCGGGCCTTCCGCATCGCCACAACCTTCTGATAGAGTTCGTCGAGGAGCCGGTGTCCCGGGGCGAGTTGAAGCAGGTCATCCTGCACACCTTCTGGGGCAACAGGGTGAACCGCCCCTTTGCCCATGCCCTTTCCCAGGCCTGGGAGGAACGGGAGAAGACGCCGCTCCAGGTCATCACGACCGATGACGCCATCCTTTTGATGCTTCCCCGGGAGGCATCGTCACGGGAAGTCCTGGACCTCGTTTCGCCGGAAAAGGTCGAGACGCTGCTGCGCAGGAAGCTGGAGCAGACCGGGTTCTTCGGCGCGAGGTTCCGCGAGAACGCCGAGCGGGCGCTGCTCCTTCCCAAGTCGAGCTTCAAGAGGAGGATGCCGCTCTGGCTCATCAGGCAGAGGTCCAAGGAACTGCTCGAAGCGGTGCGGCAGTACGAGGACTTCCCAATCCTGATCGAAACGTGGCGCACCTGTTTCGAGGACGAGTTCGATCTTGCGGATTTGAAAGCCGTGCTCGACGAGCTTCACGACGGGAGCATCCGCATCACCGAGACCGTGACGCGCGCAGCCTCGCCCTTTGCCGGGCATCTGGCCTGGAAACAGACGAACAAGTATATGTACGAGGACGACACGCCGCTCCTTGCCAAAGAGTCGGCTTTGCGGCCGGACCTGATCAGGGAACTTTTATTCTCGTCTCATTTGCGCCCGAAGATTCCGGCTGA
>JAXIPA010000138.1:0-3534 GCA_045403145.1 Nitrospirota bacterium
CCGGAACTCTCCGAGCACACTCTTGGTAGCGCTCACCGTGTCGATGTGGAGAACGAAGGAAAAGAACGCCGATGCAACGATGAACCCGAGCACGAACTTGGGAAAGCGGTCCCAGATTATACGGGCGGTCGGTTTCTCGCCTGTTTCCGCGCCCTTCTTGTACGTCCACCAGACCGCCAGTGCAAAGGCAGCAAAGCCCATAAGGGCGTTCTGGGAGAACTTGACGATTACGCCGGTCTTCATGGCAGCCTCGCTGATCAGAGCGCCCGCCGCGACCACCGAACCGCTGGTGTCCAGCGTGCCGCCGAGCCACGCGCCGCCCACGATGTCGGGGATGCCGAATGCCTTGACGGCCCAAGGCATGATGACCATCATGGGCACCGCAACGATCAGCACCAGCGAGGTCACGTAGGACAACTTTTTCTTATCGCCCTGGATGGCGCCGCAGGATGCGATGGCCGCGGAAACGCCGCAAATGGAGACCGCGCTCGAAAGGATCGCCGCAAAATCATCGTCAACCTTCAGTTTCCGGCACAGCCAGAAACTGAAATACCAGACCACGAAGATGACGAGCAGCGCCTGGATGAGGCCGAGGAACCCCGCCTGCACGATCTCGAAGAACAACAAACCCGCGCCCAGAATGACCAGCCCCGACTTGATGTAGTATTCCGTGCGGACCGCTTCCATGAACCATTCCGGGAGGGTGAAAAAATTGCTGATGACGAGCCCGGTGACCAGCGCAAAGACGACGTACTCGATGCCCCAGTCGATCGGTCCTGCATTGCCGGCTATGAACCGGGAGAGCCATGCGAGGAGGAACACGAAGGGAAAACCGGCGATGAACCTGCCGAGGTTGGCTCCGAAGAACTTCAAGCCGACGACGGCAACGATGCCGAAAAGGAGGAATATCTTCAGCGCCCGCGCCATGTTCGCGCCGGTGAACACCTTATCCGGCACGGCCTTGGCATGGCCGGCGATCTCCTTGCCCACGGCGCCGGGTACGCCGCCGATGCGCTCCACCCGTTCAGCGGCAGCCGCGATCTCCTTGCGGTCGCCCTTTGCAAGGGCATCCTTGAGCCCTTTGAGCCTCGTGACCGTTCCCAGCTCACCGGCCTTTTCCGCGTTGGCGATCAGCGCGTCGAGAGACGAGCTCCATCCCGCAGTGCGCGAGGAGATCTGTCCGTCGGTGGCCCACTTGAAAGACGGCGCCACTTTGGACATATCGACGATTTTATACTGGTTCAGGACAAGGACCAGTGCGATGATAAAGAAACCGATCCAGACTGCAAGCCAGTCCTCGTTTTTCCAGAGAGCGGACCACGGGTCCGGCTTCTCGGGAGGACATGTTTTCCCTGCTTCCGCCATTAGAGAGACCTCCTTTTTCCGTCTTAATTAGTTTGTGCTGATTCCAAAACCATTAAAACATGAAACTTCAGTCAAACGGCAGATCGTGGAACATCCCTCACCTCCCCTCCCATGAATACGATCAACTCGTACAAAGACAGGTGGTGCTGCTATCCGTGACAGTGAAACTTCGGGCTTGCCTTCCTTCCTTACATGATGCAATTTAAATTTGCACCAGACCGTGGCGCAGGTGATGCAAATTGTCACAATTATGACGCTTATAACGACTCTTTGTCAAGGGGTTTTTCTCCCCTTCGGCGTACATATTTCTCAATTTCTACGGCTATGAACACGATCGAGGACAGGGCCAGGACCACGAGAAGCTCTTCGATTGTGAGCGGCAGGGTTTTGAACACCGGGTTCAGAACCGGAATGTAGATGGTCGCGAGTTGGAGGATTACCGTCCCCAGCACGGCGACCAGGAGCGCTTTGTTGGAGGTGATTCCCTGAGTGAAAAGAGACTGCCTTTCCGACCTTATTGCCATGACGTGACCGAGTTGCAGGAAGCAGAGGGTTGCGAAAACCATGGTCTGCCAGTGGGTGTCGCCGATATGGATGGCCCAGGCTTGAAGCGACAGCACCACTCCCGCCATGAGGAGCCCGACCCAGACCGCATGGGCGCCGAGACCGCCGGAAAATATGCTCTCTTTCGGATGGCGTGGAGGCCGCTGCATGATGGTGCGCTCCCCGGGCTCCATGGAAAGCGCCAGAGCGGGCAGGCCGTCGGTAACCAGGTTGATCCAGAGAATATGTATCGGCAGGAGTGGGATTGGAAGCCCGACGAAGGGCGCGAGGAAGAGCGTCCAGATCTCGCCGGAGTTCGTCGTGAGGAGGTATTTGATGAACTTGCGGATGTTGTCATAGATCTTCCGGCCTTCCTTGACTGCCTTCACGATCGTGGCGAAGTTGTCGTCCAGGAGAATCATGGACGCAGCTTCCTTGGCCACATCGGTGCCTGTTACGCCCATGGCCACGCCGATGTCCGCCGCTTTAAGCGCGGGCGCGTCATTCACGCCGTCGCCGGTCATGGCCACGAAATGGCCCCGGTCCTGGAGGGCCTTCACAATTTTCAGCTTCTGCTCCGGGGCGACCCTGGCGTAGACGCGTATGGACTCGACGCGCTTTTCAAACTCCTCGAGGGAAAGCCCTTCAAGCTCCCTGCCGGTGATGATCGCCGCGGGTTCATCCTTTTCCAGGATGCCTACGCGCCGGGCGATGACCCGCGCGGTCAGGGGGTGGTCTCCGGTGATCATGACCGGCGTGATGCCCGCGGTTTTGCAGAGGGCCACGGACTGCCGGGCCTCCTCCCGGGGCGGATCCATCATGCCCGCGAGGCCGAGGAGCGTCAAGCCCGTTTCAACCGAATGCGGCGACACCGAAGCGGGAATAGCGTCCCAGCTCCGCATTGCTATACCAATGACCCGGAGCCCCTCGGCAGCCATGCGGTCATGGACAGCGAGGAGTTCGTCCCTGTTAACTGCCCGCGGACCGTTTGATGTGAGGACGAAATCCATACGGTCGATCAAAACATCAAGGGCGCCCTTAGTGAAAGACACGAATCGGGGAGGGGGGGAATCGGGGAAGCGGAGATTGTTTTTCCCCGTTTCTCCATTTCCCCGATTCTCCGTTTCGTCTCCCGTACTATGGATCGTGGTCATTAGCTTTCTTTCCGAATCGAACGGAAGCTCGGCAATCCGCGGATAGACGGATTCGAGCCTCTTTTTTTCGAAACCCCGGCCGCGGGATGCGGACAGCAACGCCGTTTCGGTAGGATCGCCAATGATGCTCCCCGAGGGGTCAAACCGTGCATCGTTCGATAAGGCAAGCGCGGCGAAGAAGAGAGATTGCGGATTGCCCCCGATAGAAGCATTCGAGGGCAGGCTCCTTGCAGATTGCGGAGTAAGTATCTCACTGTTTTTTCCATTCCGAATTCCGAATTCCGAAATCCGCAATAGTGATCCATCGACCCACACTTCCTCCACCGTCATCCTGTTGACCGTGAGCGTTCCGGTCTTGTCCGTGCAGATGTAGGTGACGGAGCCGAGGGTCTCGACTGCCGGCAGCTTTCTGACCAGTGCGTTTCTCTTCACCATTTTGCGCGCACCGAGGGCGAGGGCGATGGTGACGACC
>JAXIPA010000131.1:0-13293 GCA_045403145.1 Nitrospirota bacterium
TGTCAAAAGTTCTATGAAAAAAACGAAAGATATTTTACCGCAGAGATCGCAGAGGTCGCAGAGAAATGCAGCTCTTGAAATGAAAGCGGAGTAAGTAAAAGAAAGCTGGTTCAATTCGGCATATATTCAGGTTAAACGAACTTCAACGGACATTATGCAAAGAACATAGATTCAAAGAAGAAGATTTTGAGAGGTCTCAGATGGGGAGGGAGAGAGTTTAATGTGTTGTAATTCAAGAATTTCTCTGCGTCCTCCGCGTCCTCTGCGGTGAAAGTTTTGACATTACGAGTTGAACCAAAAGGAGTAAGCCATGGATTTTTTTACCTGGAAAGACAGCTTTGCCCTTGGCATCGAAGAGATCGACCGGCAGCACAAGGTATTCCTCGAGTACCTGAACGAGTGCTACGAGCAGGCTTCCCGCAACAGCAGCGCAGGGATTGATCATCATCTCCACGAAAAACTCAAGGAATATGCATCCACGCACTTTCGTTTTGAAGAGTCCTTGATGCAGGCCAGGGGCTGTCCCAATTTGGAATCCCAGGTTGGGCAGCATAAGTACTTTGAATCGCAATTAGCGGAATTAGACACCAAGCAAGCCGGGGGGAGGGCGAGGACTACCGAAAGCCTTTTTGTGTTCCTCAGGGACTGGTTCTTGTGCCACATTTTGGAGGATGACAGGAAATTCGTACCCTTTATAATGCAAAAACAAAGTCCATCGGAGAAGCCCATGAGTTGATCGCACGCCCCTTTCCGAACAACCGGCACATGAATCCGGTGGACGGTATAAACCAATAAACCTGCCGGACACGGCAACGTGGGACGACATCATGTAAGAGCTCTATGTGAAGAAAAGATCACAGAAGGACTGAAAGCCGCTGAAGAAGGCCCTGTCGTTTCATCGGAACAATGATCATGGTACTGGTTCATAGTACTATATGACGGTTCCTTCCTGGTGATTCGTTTATTACCCACGAAAGGGAAGCTAACCGGCACTAACTGAAAATGACTGAAAGATGCAAAATGGTCCATTCAAAATGAACCCGCCTACTCTCTCCGCAGTGCTAACTTAGCCTAAACAAAGGATTATTCATTCACGGACTGCATGGCACTCTATTTGCAATTTAATGAAACACACTGTCGGCTCCGTTAGAGAGAGAAGTTTCTGACAGTGAGACCTCATCCCGGGGCACGCGTTCCTGCTCTGAATCAAAAAATGAGCAAAGGAGATATCCATGAATACCTATGGCGCATCTGGGTTCAATCCATTCAGGATGGTATTGGTTGTTTGTGCCTTGCTGTCCTTTCTGGTGGGTTGTCTGTATGGTATGAAGGAGAAAGTCCATGACCAACCTGCGACTGCGGAGAACAAGCAGGACGATTCCGGGCCGCGCATTTTAGATCCGCTTCATAATGTCGGGCATGTCGACCCCGGCGTTGCCCTTGATAAAACCCTGTCCCCCTTTTTCCCGTCACGGGCCAGTACGGCCGTTGAAGGAGGCCGTCTGAGCATCGATCTCTTTGAACCCGCCGAAACATGCGGGGGATGTCACACGGAAATTTATGCGCAGTGGAAGGGTTCCATGCATTCCAATGCCTGGAACGACCCGATCTATCGCGCGCTCATGCGTTTAGCCAGCAAAGCGACCAATGGGTTGACGGACAACCTCTGTATCGGCTGCCATACCCCTGTAGGACTTGTCACCGGCGAGGCAAGTCCCACGGGAGAAAGAATGGGTGAGCTGTCCAAAAGCGGCGTTTACTGCGAGTTCTGCCATAACATTTCCGCGGCAACGGGCATCGGGAATGCCGCGTTCGTGCTCACTCCCCGCAAATACAGCCGTCCGCTCAAATTCGGTCCTTTTAAGGACGCTGCGTCACCCTATCACGATACGGCGTACTCCGAACTCCACACAACGTCGGCGCTTTGCGGCACCTGTCATAATGTAACCCACCCGCTCAACCGCATGCCGATCGAACGCACCTACGATGAATGGAAGGACAGTCCTTACGCAGGGGAAGGGATCGGCTGCCAGGAGTGCCATATGACCCCGGGACCGGGCTATACAAAAAATCCGGGCCAGGCGGCGGTGGGCAGTAAAAAACGCGAGCATATCTTTACGCACTACTTCGTGGGGGGGAACGCCCTGGTGCCGAGCATGCTCGGATCGGAAAAACATGCAGAGCTTGCAAGAGAGATGCTGCAGGGAGCGGCCAAAATGGAACTTCTCTCGGTTGAAAATTTGCGCCCCGGCGGCCTTGCCACGGTCAGGATCCGTGTTCACAATTCCGGCGCAGGGCATAAGCTGCCCACGGGATTTCCTGAAGGGCGCGAGATGTGGGTAGACTTTCGTATCCTCGATGATGCCGGAAAGGAAATTTACCGGCTCGGCAGAATCGGCGGAGACGGGTATCTGGAAAAGGGAACGCAAAGCTTCCGGGTTGCCCTCGGTGATGCTGAAGGGAATGTTGTCGATCTTGAGGTATGGAAGGCAACGAGGGTCCTCTACGATACACGGATCCTTCCGAGAGGGTATTCGGATGCACGGTTCGACTTTCAGGTCCCCGCGGATGCTCAAGGGACGATGACCATTAAGGCGGACCTCTGTTACCATTCTTTTCCGCAGGCGCTCGTAAATTACCTGCTGGGAAGCGAGGCGCCCGAAGTGCCGACCATCATCATGACGTCCCTGTCCGAGCAAAGAGAACTGCGGGGGAAATAGCGCGGCCGAACATGAGCAGAGATTCAAAGATAGGACTATTCGACCTGGTTGCCTGCCTCTCAGACGCCATGGACTTTATCGATCCGGCGGTGGTGAGCCATCACAAACAGGTTGCGTCCATAGCCTGCGGCATCGGGCAGGAAATGGGCCTGCCGCCGGCCGCACAGCAAGAAATTGTCCTGGCAGGCGCTCTTCACGACATCGGAGCTTTTTCGCTGAAGGAAAGAAAGGATATTCTTGCGTTTGAAATAGAAAACCCCCATCCGCATGCCGAAAAGGGTTATGTGCTTCTCAGGACATTTATGCCCCTGGCGGGTATCGCCCCCATCGTACGTTTCCATCATCTGCCCTGGAACCAGGGCAACGGCGCGGAGTTTAAAGGGCAGCACGTTCCTCTCGAAAGCCATATCTTACACCTTGCCGACCGCGTAGCCGTGCTCATTCACAGGGACTGCGAAGTGCTCAGCCAGGTTCCCGCCATCTGCAGGAGGATCAGGGAAGAAACGGACAAGATGTTCATGCCGCACGTTGTCGATGCCTTCAACAATCTCGCCTCAAAAGAGTATTTCTGGCTGGATATCGTATCCGCCCCGCTTCAGACGGGTTTTTCACAAAAATTCGAGCAAGCGGCTATCGGGCCGGCCTCTGAAGATCTGGTGAGCTTTTCCCGGCTGTTCTCGAGGATCATTGATTTCAAAAGTTCATTCACAGCGACCCACTCCGCCGGGGTGGCGGCCGTTGCGGAAACGCTGTCAAGACTGCTCGGCTTCACCGAAAGCGAATGCCGTCTCATGCGCGTCGCCGGATATCTCCATGATCTGGGAAAGCTCGCCGTTCCGGCCGAGATCCTTGAGAAGTCCTCCAGGCTAACGGAGAAAGAGTTCAACGTCATCCGGCACCATACTTTTTATACCTATCGAATTCTGGAAACAATTCCTTTGCTCCATGTCCTGAACACCTGGGCGTCCTTTCACCATGAGCGCCTCGACGGCTCCGGTTATCCTTTTCATTTGACGTCAAAGGACATTCCCCGGGGGTCGCAGATCATGGCTGTTGCCGATGTTTTTACCGCCATAACCGAAAACCGTCCTTACCGGGCGGGAATGACCAGGAAGAGCGCAGTCAGGGTCCTCGACAGGATGGCCCGCAATTCGGCTATCAGCAAAGAGCCTGTAGCCGTACTGAAGGCCAATTATGATGATGTCGACGCAGCCAGGACGCATGCTCAGGCTTCAGCTTCGACGGATTATGAATGCCTCAGAGAGAGCAATAAAGTGACCGTTGTCCAAGAACCTCACAGGGCGGCATCTTGAATCTTGCTGTCGAGGAGCGAATGAAGGGGAAATGGCGTTGAATCGGCAGCGGGATTATGCTAAATTATGGCCATGAAGAAAATTTTGATGGCAGACATACTGGAACTGAGCCTCCTGATCTCGTTACACCCTCGTTGAACTCCGCTTGATTATTTGTCCTCCTGATGTTATTGTTACGGAATCCAGCCATCTTTTGGAGACCCGTGATGCCTGACCAGTTTTTGATAACCTACGCCTACCGCTTCGAACACGGCGGCACCATCAAGTTCGAACTCTTCCTGGACAAAACCACGCTCGCGCTCACGCTCGAGAAACCCCCGGACCTGCCGGAGTGGACGCTGCTCGGCTACGAGAAGTGCAGGATCTGCCCCCTCGACGAACGGTCCCACCAGTACTGCCCCGTGGCTGCCAATTTTTCCGGCATTGTAGAAAAGTTCAAGAACTTCGTGTCCCACGACCGGGTGAACGTGGCGTGCATGGTGGAGGAACGCACCTACTCGAAAAGCACGACGGTCCAGATGGGCCTGAGCCCGCTTTTGGGCATCATCATGACCACGAGCGGGTGCCCCATCATGGAACAACTCAAGCCCATGGTGCGTTTTCATCTCCCCTTCGCGAGCCTGGACGAGACCATCTTCCGCATGGTCTCCATGTACCTTGTTGCGCAATACCTCCGGAAACAGACGGGCAAGACCGCTGAGTGGACCCTGGACGGGTTGACGAGGATCTACGCGGAGGTCGGGCAGGTAAACAACGATTTCGCGGGCCGGCTGGCCGGGGCGGCGAAGAACGACGTCAACGTGAACGCCCTCGTGAACCTGGACGCCTTCGCCAAGATGATCCCTCTTGCGGCGGACAGCATGCTCAGAAAGATCACGCCCTATTTTTCCGCGCTCCTGAAGTGACCGGCGCGACCTTCCGCAAAAAAAGAGGGAGCAATTTGCTCCCTCTTTTTTTACTTCCGTTACCGGGATTACTTCTTCTTGCTCTTCGGCTTCTTGACTTCCTTCTTTGCACCCTGCCGTGAACTAGCCATGATCCATCACCTCTTTCGTTTGTCGGTATTTGCATCAACCTCCATGGGGAGATGCGGCTGATGTTGCACTGCGTTCATTCTACCACATTTACGGCTTCTTCTGTCTCCTTTCGATCGCCTCGAGCACAAAAGGGTAGACTGTCTCCGTGACGATCCGGTACCCCTCAGGCGTGGGATGTATGCCGTCGGTCTGGTTCAGCGACGGTTCGCCGGCCACCCCCGTGAGGAAGAAGGGAACCAGGATCAAATCGTGCTTCCCGGCCAGCTCGGGATAGATGGCGGCAAACGCGCGAGTGAATTCCCGTCCCAGGTTGGTGACCATCCGCATGCCCGTAAGGACCACCGTCACCCTGTTTTGCTTCAGGATGCGTATCGTTTCGTCGATGTTATTCCTGGTCACTCGCGGGTCAATGCCCCGCAGGCCGTCGTTGGCCCCGGTTTCGAGGATGACGATGTTGGGCCTCAGCTTCAGCACCCAGGCGACGCGCGAGAGCGCTCCGCTGCTCGTCTCGCCGCTGATGCCGGCGTTTACGACCCTCCAGTTGTGTCCTGTCGACCTGAGCTTCCTTTCGAGCCGGGCGGGATAGGCGTCCTCCTCATTGACGCCAAGTCCGGCGGTAAGGCTGTCGCCGACAGCCACGATGGTCCCCTCGAACGAGGGCTCTTCCCGCGGTGCCGGCTTTGCCGCCTCGTTATGCCGCTCGCACCCGGCGAAAAGAAACTGCAGCAAAAAAACCGCTATAAGCAGAGCCGAAATACCGATCTGGTTTTTCATGCAAGTTCTCCCCATGCTCTATACTTGAGAAGTCGTAATAAGTCGAACCACTCTCTTTTGACGTCATTCCGGCTTGTCCGGAATCGTAGTGCCGCATAACGCATTGGAAAGGAAGGATTCCGGACAAGCCGGAATGACACCGTAGAGGCTGTCACTGATTTTTTACGAGTTAATCAAGCTCTGAACTCTGAACTATGTTATTCCTCCGTCTGCTCCCGCAGGAACGCGGCCGGCTTTTTCCGCAGGATCGGGACCGAGGCCCCGAGGCCCGCGGCAATGACAACGAGCATTGCCGCAGCGACCATGAGCAGGCTGATGCCGTCGAAGGGTTTATAGGGCACATCAAGAGCGCTCCGGCAGATGATCCAGCTCGTTGTCTGGGAGAGCGCAAGGGCGATAGCTCCGCTCACGAGCCCGATGATGAGGCTTTCCAGGCCGAAGACCGCCAGCACGAAACGTCCGCGCGCGCCGAGGATCGTGAAATAGACCGCCTCCTGAATGCGGGTGTGGCGCGTGGCGAAGACGGAGCTGATGATAATGAGAATTCCCGCCGCGACGCTGAAGAGGGTGAAGAAGTTCACGATCGTCGAAAGCCGGGACATGATTTTCGCGAAGACCGCGACCGTCTCGGTCACGTCGATGACGCTCACGTTCGGGAAGCGGGCCACGATCCGGTTCTGGAGGGGCGCCACGCGCTCCTTCTCCAGCCGCAGGGCGGTGAAGAGCGTCTGGGGCGCGTCCTTCAGGACTTCATCCTGAAAAACGAAGTAAAAAAAAGGCGAAAGCGACGCCCGCGTCCGTGTCCGAATGCTGGAAATCCGTGCATCCACGGGGACCCCCTGGATGCGGAAGGTTATGATATCGCCAATCTTCAGGTCCCTCATTTCGAGCACCGTGTCCAGGACCGACACCTGCGGACCGGCCCGGTCTTTCTGGAAGAGCCTGTTTCCGCTTACGAGCCGTTCGTCGTCCAGGAGCGTCTCCCGATAGGTGAGGTTGAATTCCCGGGCCAGGTTGTCGCCACGTTTCCCGCGCTCCTGTTCGCGGTCGAGCTGCTCGCTGTTGATCGCCGCGATGGTCCCGCGGACGACGGGATGGAAGATAGTGGCGGTCCCGAGTTCTTCGGCAAAGGCCTTCTTCTGTCCCGGCTGGATGTCGAGAAAGAAGACGTTCGGCGAGTCAGGCGGATAGGAGCGGACAAAAGTGGCATCGAGGTTTTTTTCCACCAGAGTGATCGAAAAAATCACTGCGAACGCGGCGGTCAGCGTGACGATGACCGGCAGGGTGGCATTGCGCGGGCGGAACAGCCCTTTTAAGGCCTGCCGCAGCGCAAGGTTTTTCACCTGACGCTTCCTCAGGAGACGAAGGACCCCTGCGGCGGCGAGAAAGGAGACGAGGATGAGCAGCCCCACGCCGAAGACGAAGGAGACGCCGGTCTTCACGTCCCGGAGCCTCCAGAGGACCATGGCGGAAAAGAAGATGATGACGGCGCCGGTGAAGAACCACGTGGAGAGGCCCCGTCCCGGCTGGTCCTCCTTGCTGAAGATGGCCCGCGGCTTCACCTCGTTCAGCCGCATCAGGGGCAGGAGGGTGAAGAGGGCCACGACCACGACACCGAGAACGAGCCCCTCCGCCACGGCGATGACTGAGATGGTCAGCTCCATGTTGGGGGGCAGGAGGCCGCGAAAGAGATTGGGAAGGATCCCTTCGAGCAGAAAACTTGCCGCAAGACCGAGTATCGTTCCCGCGAGACCGAGGACGGAAACCACGGCGAAGTAGTTGCCGATGATGAACCGGCTCCGCGCTCCCACCGCTTTCATGATGGCAATGGTGCGCTCCTGTTCTTTCAGGAATGCGGAGAGCGAGCTCTGGATGCCGATTCCCGCCAGGAGCAGCGTAAAGATGCCGATCAGATTCAGGAAAAAGAGGAAGTTGTCAAAGAACCGTTTCACGCCCGAGTCGGCTGTCCGAAAGGTCCTGACACGCTCCCGGTCGCCCTGCGACACGGACGCGAGCCGGGCGGCGATTTTGTCCAGCTCCTTCTGGTTCATGACTTTCGCAAGGACTGTGTAATTTACGCGGCTTCCCTTGCCCACGAGGTCAAGCGAAGCGAGGTCGCGGGAAGAAACAAAGACGCGGGGGCCAAGAGAAAAAAAGTTCACCGGCCGGTCCGTCTCCATGAGCACGACGTCGCGGATAAAGAAGGCGGCACTCCCCACCCGGAGCCGGTTGCCCACCCGCACGTGGAGACGGTCGAGCAGCGCCTGCTCGACGACGATGCTGCCCGGCGTCAACACCTCGCCAAACGATCGTCCTGAAGCGAGCTCCACGGCCCCGTAAAACGGGTAGCCCGGTTCCACTACCTTAAGGTTGGCCAGGAGCGACGCTTCCTGTTGCGCCGACCGCACCACCGAGTAGAACTCGTATATGCGCGCGCTTTCGACAACGCTTAGCCGCTCCAGGGCTTTCAGCTCCGCGAGCAGCAACGGGGAGAGGGGGGAGTGGGAATGGATGATGATGTCCGCGGCGTGGAGCGCCCGGGCGTCCCGGAGGAACGACGAGTGAACGCTCCGGCTGAAGCCGGAAAGCGAGATGAGAGTAACCAGGGAGAGGACCACGCAAAGGACGAACAGGACTGACTGGTGGATGGACGCGGCGATCTGGCGGCGGACAAGATGGCTCCTAAGCATACTCCACACCCGGCGTGAGCCTTCCGTCCCGGAGGGTGACGACCCGCTCTGCTTTCCCCGCGATCTCCCGGCTGTGCGTGACGAGGACAAGCGTGGTCCTGCGCTCGCGGTGGAGTTTCAGGATCAGGTCGAGCACGGCCTTGCCGTTCACGGAGTCAAGGTTTCCCGTGGGTTCGTCTGCGAAGATGATCCGCGGGTCGTTGATAAGTGCGCGGCAGATTGCGCAGCGCTGTTTCTCGCCGCCCGAAAGCTGGTGGGGGAAGCTTGCGGCCCGGTCCGACAGGCCGACCCGGGCGAGGAGCTGCTCCGCTTTCTCCCGCGCGCTAAGATCTCCCCGCAGCTCCGCCGGGAACATCACGTTCTCCAGGGCGGTGAGGGAGGGCACGAGGTGAAACGACTGGAACACGAAGCCGAAGAAGGCGTTCCGAAGAGGCGCCAGCTCGTCCTCGGGGAGATTGGTGATGTCTCTCCCTTCGATAAGCACCCTGCCGCTATCGATGTTGTCGAGGCCTGAAAGGACGGAGAGGAGCGTCGATTTGCCGCTTCCGCTCTCCCCCTGGACCACGAGGAACTCCCCATCGGTCACCGCAAGCGAGACGTCGTCGAGGACCGTGATTTTCCGGCTGCCGGCAATGTAGGTCTTGGAAATGCCGCGCGCTTCGAGGATTGCCATGGGAACTCCCGGGGGCGTCTTCATGCTGTGAACTTGCGCGCCGGTCTTTGGCGTCCGTCAACTAATACTATCATCCCACCTGGGTGGAGTCAATTCTGCGCAGCCGGCGCCGCTGACTTGAACTTGTCCATGATCGGCGCTATCATAAAAATATGAAGAGGATCGTCACGCTATCATGGTTGGCATTGGGAATGGCGGTCGTCCTGATCGCGGTTCTGGGCGCGCCCGTTTGGGCGGAAACATGCAAGCCAACGGAACCCGACGCGCTCGGGCCGTTCTACAAACCTGATGCGCCGGTACGGTCAAGCGTGGGAAAGGGCTACGTGCTGAGCGGAGTGGTGAAGTCCTCGTTGGACTGCCGGCCTGTCAAGGAGGCCAGGATCGAGTTCTGGCTCGCCGGCCCGAACAAGGAGTACGACGACGAGCACCGGGCCATGCTCTCTTCCAACGGATCGGGCGCGTATCGGTTCGAGAGCAACTTCCCCCCCGGCTATTTCGGCCGTCCGCCCCACATCCACATCCGCGTTTCGGCGAAGGGGTTCAGGACGCTCGTAACCCAGCACTATCCTGCCGCGGGCGGAACCGAGGGGATTTTTGATCTCGTGCTGGTTCCGGAATAGTAGCGCCGCCCTCCGCTTGCCCGGGTTTATTCCTCCCGGCGCTGCGACAGCACCTGCTTTAATAGCCGCATCGAGCCCGCAAGTCCGTAGCTTTCGAGGATGGTCCGGAATTTGGAGAACCAGGAAAAGGCAAAGGTCAGAGGCCGGAGAAGGTTCTTTCCCAGGGCATAATCGTATTCCCATACCAGCACGTAGCGCGCCCCCGCCTGTTTCAGGATCGCCCGGACTTTGCCGCGGTCCCTGTCGAGAGAATAGACGTTGATCGCGCTGGGGTCGCCGTTCCAGATCTTGGCGCTTGCGATCTCTCCGGCGTCGATGTAGGGCGCCAGTTTGTCCGCGAGCGCCGTAATTTCTTCCTTGGTATCGAACACGATCCACTTGCCGCCGCGGCGCACCCATTCCGTGCGGTCAAAAGGCCTCGTCTCATCAGGTAAAAACCACGTCCAAAGTATGTCTTTCGATGTTTTCATGGACTATTTCTCACCGCGAAATGCAAACGCTTTCCCTGAAATAATCATAGCACAGCGTCACCGCGGCCGCTGTTCCCGCCTTTACAGCGGTCGAGAAAATAAAAAGCCCTCGCAAAGGAGGGCTTTTTATTTGATGTAGCCATATTAGTTACTAATGAATCAAATTCTTCTCAAACTGGCAAGAAAATTTTCGCGCAAAGGCGCAAAGACGCAAAGGAAAGCAAGTCCTGATTTTGGTTTAAATCCATATTTTTAGAGCTTTTGACTCTCTTTGCGAGCTTTGCGGCTTTGCGCGAGACGCCTTTGGTCTTTTGGTTCCGGCTTGTCCGGGTTGAGACTTCTTACGACTTTATCAAGATTGAACCAGCGAAGGTTTTGCGTTGTTCCACCCGACCCGCGGGCCGGCGGGGCTTACAGCTCATCCAGGTTCCGCACCGTCCCGTCCATGTTCCTCCGTGCCAGCACCTTTCGCGGCTTGGCGCCGTCCGCGGGCCCGACGATGCCGTCTTTTTCCATCATCTCGATCATGCGGGCCGCGCGGTTGTATCCGACGCGGAGGTGGCGCTGCAGAAACGACGTGGAGGCCTTTCCGTTCTGCTGGACCAGATCGACGGCCCTCTGGTATTCCTCGTCGCGTTCGCCCTTCTCAACAGAGGCTGAGTCGGCCTCGATGATCTCCTTCGCCCGCTGCTGGAGCAGGTCGTAGTTCGGTTTGCCCTGCTTCTTGACAAACTCGACCACGCGCTTGATCTCCGCTTCGGACACGTAGCACCCGTGCACGCGTACCAGGTGGGCGGAGCCGGGCGGCTGAAAGAGCATGTCTCCCATGCCCAAGAGGTTTTCGGCGCCGTTCGCGTCCAGGATGGTGCGCGAGTCGGTCTTGGACGAAACCTGGAAGGAGATCCTCGCCGGCAGGTTGGCCTTGATGAGGCCGGTGATGACGTCCACGCTCGGCCGCTGGGTGGCCACGATCAGGTGGATGCCGGCGGCCCGCGCCATCTGCGCCAGGCGCATGATCGAGTCCTCGACCTCGCGCTGCACCGTCATCATGAGGTCCGCGAGTTCGTCGATGATCACCACGATGAACGGAAGCCGCTCCGCTTCGGGCACGATCCTGTTGTAGGACTCGATGTTCTTCGAGCCCTTTTCAGCGAGCGTGCGGTACCTGCGCTCCATCTCGGCAACGAGCGCCCGGAGCGTCTCCGCCGCCTTCTTGGGCTGGGTGACCACCGGCGTCAGGAGGTGCGGGATGTCGTTATAAAGCGAAAGCTCGAGCATCTTGGGGTCCACCATGGCGAGCCGGACCTCGCTCGGCCGCGCGTTGTACAAAAGCGCCAGGATGATGGAGTTGATCGCCACGCTCTTGCCCGAACCGGTCGCTCCCGCCACGAGCAGGTGCGGCATTTTGTCGATGCTCGAGACCACGGACGCCCCGAAGATGTCCTTGCCGAGCGGAACTTTCAACCGGGATTTATGCGCCTGGTACTCGGGCGACTCGAGGATCTGACGGAAATAGACGGTCTCCCTCGTATTGTTCGGCACCTCGATGCCGACGGCGGCCTTGCCCGGCAGCGGCGCGACGATACGGACGCTGCCTGCCTTCATCGCGAGCGCAAGGTCGTCGGCGAGGTTCGTGATCCTGCTCACCTTCACGCCCGGCGCGGGCTCGAACTCGAACATGGTCACCACGGGACCGGGGTAGACCTGCGTCACGCGGCCCTGAATGTCGAAGTCAAGGAGCTTGCGCGCCAGAAGTTCGGACAGTGCGAGCATGTCCTCCTTCGAGACCTTCTTTATTGCGGGCGGGAGGGGGTCCAGCAGGTCCGGCGACGGGAGCTGATAGGCGCCCTTCTCGTTGTTCCCGTCCCTCTCCCCCATGAACTCGAATGTTGCCTGTACGGCCTTCGCCGGCTTTTCCGGTTTGACGATTTTCGGAACGGGAGGCGTTTGCGGTTTTTGCGTTTCGACGATCTTCGGCTGTTCCCGGGGGACGGGCGGATGTTGCCTGGCTTCCCTGGCCTTTTCCCTGCGGCCCCGGTAGATCGTGATGAGAAGCTCCAACTGCTCCGACAGCCGTCCATACATGACGCGGAGCCACGCCAGGGTCTTGAGCGGCGAAAACGGCGTGAGCAGCATCAGGGAAATGACCATGGCGGTGATCGTGATGATGTACGAGCCCGTCGCGGAAAATCCGTTTATCAGCGCATGCGCGACGAGCCCGCCGAGCATGCCGCCGGAGGGGACCTCTTCCCCCAGGAGAAGGACCGTTTCGCTCCGGAGGCCGAAGAAGGCTGCGGTGGAGAAAAAAAGAACGAGCACGCCTATCTTCTTGAGGTAGGGATGCACCGCATTTCCCTCGATCGCGAAGTACACCGCGTAACCGAACAGGAAAAGGGGGATCAGGTAGGCGGTGATGCCGAAGAGGCGGAGCAGGGCGTCCGAGAGGAATGCGCCGATGATGCCGATGAAGTTTTTCGCGGGCGCGCCTGTTCCTGAGACGCTGAAGCTCGGGTCCGTCGCGCTGTAGGACATCAGGCTCAGAACGATCAAGAGCCCGGCTGCGAACAGGAGCAGGCCGATCATTTCGTTCCCGTGTTTATGTTTGGCCGCTGAAACCGCCATATCAGAACGTCCATCCCTGGTGCCGGTAAAAGGCCAGAATGAGAAGGCCGAAGACTATTCGGTAATAGGCAAACCCCGAAAAATCATGCTTAGAGACATACCCGATGAACGCCTTGATGACGATCAGGGCGGAGAAGAACGCAGTGACGAACCCGACGAGGAACAGCGGGACATCAGAGAGCGAGAGCGCGTGCAGGTTCTTCAGAAGGTCGTACGCCGTCGCCGCAAACATGGTAGGAATCGCGAGAAAGAAGGAAAACTCCACGGCGACCTTTCTGTTAAACCCTATGACCAGGCCACCCATGATCGTGGCCCCGGAACGGGACACGCCGGGAAACAGAGCGAGACACTGGGCGATTCCCGTCCCGACTGCC
>JAXIPA010000205.1:0-19469 GCA_045403145.1 Nitrospirota bacterium
CCTGACGAAAGGTGAAGTTGATAAAGCCGGATAGTATTTATTGCACGGCGTATACGGTCAGGCCGGGGAGGTGTGTGATGAAGATGGAAGTATCGAAAGGAGTGAACCTGTTCGTTCAGGACTGGGGCAGGGGAAAGCCGATCGTCTTCGTACACGGGTGGCCTTACGGCCATCGGATATTCGAGTACCAGATGATGCAGCTCGCGAAGAAGGGCTACCGGGCAATCGGTTTCGACCTGCGGGGCTACGGCTATTCTGAGAGGCCGTGGGACGGAAATGACTACGATACCTGGGCAGCGGACGTCGGAAGGGTCATCAAGAACCTGGATCTGCGCGACGTGACGCTGGTCGGCTACTGCATGGGCGGAGCCGTCGCCGCACATTACTGGGCAGCAAGCAGGGACTCGCGGGTGACGAAACTGGCGTTCGTGTCCACCGCGCTCCCATGGGCGGCGTCGACGCCCGACGACAAGAAGTGGTACGACGCGACTATCCGGAACTGCTCCGATGACCAGGCGAAGTGCACGTGGGATTTCACGTCGAATATTTTCCATAAACCCGTGAGCGCGGAGTACAATCGCTGGCTCGTGGACCTGGGCAGGATCGCGTCATGGTACGCCTGCATCCGCGGCCTCGAAGAGATGAGGGACCGCGACCTGAGTTCGGAGCTGGGCAAGATCACCATCCCGACCAGGATTTACCACGGCGTGTACGACAAGGTGATTCCCTTTAACAAGGCGGAATCCCTGCAGAAGCTCATCAAGGGCTCGACCCTCGTGCGGTGCGAGAACAGCGGCCACGCGATCTACTGGGATGAAAAGGACAATTTTGTCTCTGAACTGGAGAAGTTCGCAGCCGAAACCCTTGCCAAAGCCGCATAACGTATTCGGCCGGCGCTTATTGAAATATCAGGCGCCGGCTTAAATTTTGTCTGTTGAATTACCCGGCCGACGAGGCGTTTTCAAAAAAGAGGGCTGCCCTTTCACGCGCGTCATCCACGCTCGCGCTTGACTGCACCCGGGACGCCAGGTGATGTCCGAATTTGTAGTTCCGGGCAAAGTAATGGGTAAATTGCTTCAGCCTCCCAAGCCGGTATTCGGGCCGGAACAGCTCGCAGAGAAGATCGACATACCGCCCATAAACCGCGGGCAAAGAAACGTCCGGTGCGGGAATGGTGCAGCCGAACACGTCCCGGCTGATTTCAGCGAAGAGCCAGGGACGTATAACCGCCCCGCGGCCCAGCATCAGACCGTCGGCTCCGGAAACGCGCAGGCACTGCCTGGCATCCTCGGCAGAGAATATCCCGCCGTTGGCGGTAACGGGGATCCTGAGCCACTCCTTTACCCGTGCAATACTTTCCCATCGAGGCTTTCTGGCAAAGGACTCGTGCTTGAGCCGGGCGTGGATCGAGAGCAGATCAATGCCTTCCTGTTCGAGCATGATGCAGAAGGCCTTCAATTTTTCTTCGTCGAGATCGATGCCGATCCGGATCTTGGCGGTCAAGGGGAGCAGCGTCCGTTTCCGCGCCTCGGCCACAATGCGCCGGACATTCTCCGGTTGTTCCATCAACGTGATGCCCGCGCCGAATTTGCCGACCGCGGGGGCCGGGCAGCCCATGTTGAGATCGATGGCATCGGCCTTCATTTTATGCAGCGCATCGATGGCCGGGGCAAGCTCGTCCGCGACGGAGGTCAGGAGCTGATAGGAGAGGAGCCTTTCGGAGGCGGTCCTGATCAAATACGGAGAGATCCGGGGATTTTCCGCGGGCAGCCTCTTTGCCGACAGCATTTCCGTTGATAACAGGCCGACCCCGCCAAAACCCTGCATGATCTGCCGGAGCGCGCTGTGGGTCAGGCCCGCCATGGGGGCAAGGAGCAAGGGCGGGTCTATGACGAGATTTCGGATGCGGATGGGTCGATAAGGAGTCGGCATTCTGCTTTCAGACTTTCTCTGTCGGACATCGTCTGGTCCGTTGCCATGATGACGACGCTTGTCATATGCGAGTAACGAAAATGAGTGGCCGCGGTCCCGCGGGTATCTATTGGGGATAAGGACCGCTCCTAAAGAGTCGCCGCCTTCTCCCGCAACTGCCCGCATGCCGCGGATATGTCCCTGCCGCGGGACTCGCGCACCGGCGCAGTGTAATGGTGGTCGAGCAGGATCTTCTGGAAGCGCCGCACCATCTCGTCATCCGGCCTTTTGAACTCGCTCCCCGGAAAGGGATTGAACGGGATCAGGTTCACCTTACACTTGATTCCGCGCAACATCATAGCGAGCCGCCGGGCATCTTCCACGGAATCATTGACCCCTTTCAGCATCACATATTCAAAGGTGATCCTGCGCCGCGGTTCGAGCGGGAACCGTTTGCAGGCAGCCAGCAGGACCTTGATCGGGTAGCGCCTGTTTACGGGCATGATCCTGTCCCTCACCTCGTCTGTGGTCGCGTTGAGCGAAACCGCAAGGTTCACCTTCACGCCCGACTTTCCCAGCTTCCCGATCTCCGGAACGAGCCCGTCCGTCGAGACCGTAACACGGCGCGGCGAAAACCCGAGGCCGTTCTCGGAAGTAATGACCGTCAACGCCTTGACCACTTCCTCGAAATTGGCGAGCGGTTCGCCCATGCCCATGAGCACGATGTTCGTAATGCCGCGCGCTCCCTCGTCCTTCAGGATGCGTTGAACCGCCGCCACCTGGTCGCTGATCTCATAGGACGCAAGATTTCTCTCGAACCCGCCGCTGCCGGTGAGGCAGAACCGGCATGCCTGCTGGCAACCCACCTGCGAGGAGATGCAGAGCGTCTGCCGGTCTTCGTCGGGAATCAAGACGCTTTCTATGGTGTGCATGTCCTCAAGTTCAAAGAGGAACTTTCTCGTGCCGTCTCCGGAAACTTCCGTTCGGATGATCTTCGGCGATGAAATGGAAAAAAAGGACGCGAGCAGGCTGCGTTCCGCTTTCGCGATGTTCGTCATGTCCTCAAAAGATGATGCATGATGGGAATATATCCATTTGAGGATCTGGTCCGTGCGATACGTCTTCAGCCCCGCTTCAGTCAGGCGGGACCGGAGTTCTTCCGGGTTCAACGATTTGATATTGATGCGCGAACTCGTCATGGGTTCATTTCCATGGTGGAATGTAACATCTTTACCTTCTAAAATCAACAAGGTTGCCATCGTAGTTGCCATGGGCGGTCTATCAGCCCGCAACAAAAAAACCTTGACACTTTCGCTTCATAGATGTTATTTTGTCATACTTATTTTCCGGGAGAATGGCTTGAAAATCGCTATTACGGGCAAGGGCGGCGTGGGGAAAACCACGCTGGCCGGCCTTTTGGCACGGTTGTACGCATCAGAGGGCAAGAAGGTCCTTGCCGTGGATGCTGATCCGGATGCGAATCTGGCGTCGGCCCTCGGCATATCGCCCGAGGAGTCGGCGCGGGCCCTGCCGCTGGCCGAGCAGTCCGACATGATCGAAGAGCGCACCGGATCGCGGCCCGGCTCTCCCGGCGGCATGTTCAGCATCAACCCGAAGGTGGATGACATCCCCGACGCCTACAGCATCAGGCACGAAGGGGTGCGGCTGCTGGTCGTGGGGAAGTCCAAGGAAGCGGGTTCGGGATGTTACTGCCCCGAAAACGTGCTTTTGCGCAGGCTGATCAGCCACCTGATTCTCAGGCTGGATGAGGTCGTCATCCTCGACATGGAGGCCGGCATCGAGCACCTGACACGCGGCACGGCGGGAAGCGTGGATGCCTTCATCGTCGTTGTTGAACCGGGCCAGCGGAGCATGCAGACCGCGCGTCAGATCGAGTCGCTTGCGCGCGGCCTGGGCGTGAAGGAAGTCTTCGTTGTGGGCAATAAGATCCGGCAGGACGGCGAGAAGGCCTTCATCACAAAGCACCTCGAGGGCATGAAGTTCCTCGGATTCATGAGCTATGCTGACGACACGGTCAAGGCGGACCTGGACGGCAAATCACCGTACGATGCGTCTCCCGGAGCTGTCGAAGAAGCAAAGAAGATCAAGGCCGCGCTTGATCAGATGATGAAGAAGTAAGATCGAGCATTTTGCTTTTCTCCGTGTCTCAGCCTGCACCCGCGTTTTGGCGACAGCAGGGTGCGCCTCCGTGGTGAATGAGGTTTGAAAAAGATTCTCAGAAAGCAGGTTCTCGCGGCGCGCGACGGCCTCTCGCCGAAAGAAAGAAAAACGAAAAGCCGGGAGATCGAAGCACGGCTTTTTTCTCTTCCGGAATTCACGTCAGCCCGCGTCGTCATGTTTTTTGCGTCTTTTCGAACTGAAGTGGAAACCGGTGCGATGATCCGGGGGGCCCTGTCCTCCGGCAAGCGCGTCGTACTGCCGAAAGTAAAAGGCGACGAACTTTCGCTGTATGAGATCAATAATTTTGACGATGACGTTGTTCCCGGCGCATGGGGTATTCCTGAACCGAAGGAAATAAGGCCCGCGAAACTCGACGACATCGACCTCATGATCATGCCGGGCGCGGCTTTTGACGAACGCGGGAACAGGGTGGGATACGGCGCCGGGTTCTATGACAAGCTTCTTCCCGCATTCAGGAAAAAGACCGTAGCGCTTGCCTTCGAGACGCAGATCGTGCGGGGCGTCCCGTCCGATGAGCATGACGTTCCGGTTGACAAGATCGTGACGGAGAAGAGAGTCATAGAAGTCAAATCCTGATATCGAATATACCCGGACAAGCCGGAAAAACTTTTCAGCCACAGAGATCACAGAGGGAAACAAGAACAAGAATAGAATTTTTAACTACATTTCAGCTTTTCTCTGTGCCCTCTGTGTCCTCTGTGGCAAATTTTCTTCCCGTTTTTAGAAGATTTTGATTTGTAACTGACTAATGGACATCAAAAAAATAGAAAAAGGCGTGCGTCTCATCATCGAAGGCATCGGGGAAGACCCCGACCGGCCGGGGCTCATGAGCACCCCCTCGCGCGTGGCCGAAATGTACGGGGAGATTTTCTCCGGCATCTCGACGGATACGGAGAAGCTGCTCACGCCCATGGTGGGCGAGAGCCATGACGAGATGGTGATGATCCGCGACCTTCCGTTCTATTCCGTGTGCGAACACCACCTCCTGCCGTTTTTCGGCAGGGCGCATATAGCTTACATTCCGGGCGCAGGAAAGATCGTGGGCATCAGCAGTCTGGCCAAGGCGCTCGAGGTATTCGCCAAGCGGCCCCAGGTGCAGGAGCGCTTAACGGCGCAGTTTATCGATCTGCTCGTCAGCAAGCTCAAACCCAAAGGGGCGATGGTCGTGATCGATGCGGAACACCTCTGCATGAGCATGCGCGGCGTGAAGAAGCCGGGCGCCCGCGTCGTCACCTCCGCGGTCCGCGGCAGTTTCCGGAACAAAGAGTCGACCCGCATGGAGATGCTCGAGCTTTTGACGAAAAAAGAATAGCAGGCCCCAAAGTACCAAATCAAAGAGTTTCGAGTCTTGTAACAAATAATTTTCTCTTTCTATTTTTTACTCAAAGTCCGATAATACAGAGTTAATTCAAGAACGCAGGAGCGATCCATGTCATCGCAAAAGACTGACGATTCACCCAAGCCGTACCGGCCCTACGGAGCCGAGATCAAGGAAACGAGGCCCTATTCGCCGTGCCGCGCGGCGTGCCCCGCTCACACGGATGTCCAGGCATACGTGGGCCTGATCGCCCAGGGAAGATATACCGAAGCGTTCGAGGTCATCACCGCGCCCAATCCCATCGCATCGGTCTGCTCGATGATCTGCCATCATCCGTGCGAGCAGTCGTGCCGGCGCTGCGGCGTGGACGAGCCCCTTTCGGTCCGGCACTTGAAGCGCTTCGCCATTGAGAAATCCGCGGACTACCGCCGCGCCAGGCGCAAGCTCATACCGAAAACGAAGGACAAGAGCATCGGCATCGTAGGCTCCGGACCCGCCGGGCTCACCGCGGCGAATGATCTCGCGAATATCGGCTACAGCGTAACGATCTACGAGCGTCATCCGGCCCTCGGCGGCATGCTTGTATCAGCCATTCCGCCCTACCGGCTTCCGCGGGAAACGCTCAAGGAAGACATCGACGACGTGGTTTCGAAGGGCATCGAGGTGAAGACGAACTGCGAGATCGGCAAGGACGTCACGTTTGACGGTCTCACAAAGAAGCACGATGCCGTGCTCGTCGCCATAGGCCTTTCCCTGAGCCGCTCTATTCCGATCCCCGGCGTGGACGGCCCGGGGGTACTTCTTGCAATTCCGTTTCTGACCGACGTGGCCTTCGGCAAAAACCCCGCGCTCGGCAAGAGAGTGCTTGTGATCGGCGGCGGAAACGTGGCCATGGACGTGGCCCGCACCGCCCGCAGGCTCGGCGTCAAGGACGTATCGATGGTTTGCCTGGAAAGCGCCGAAGAGATGCCGGCATGGAAATGGGAAGTGGATGAGGCCATTGAGGAAAGTATCAAGATAAACCACCGCTGGGGCCCGAAATCGATAAAGCGCGAGGGCGACAAGGTCCTGGGCCTCGAAGTGAAGAAGGTAAAGACGGTATTCGACGCTAACGGCCGGTTCAGTCCGTCCTATGACGAGAACCAGACGACCCTCCTTGAGGCGAACACGATCATCATAACCATCGGCCAGATGTCGAACCTTTCGTTCCTCAAGGACACGGCAGTGAAGATCGACGAACGCGGGCGCGTCGAGTGGAACCAGGCGACCCAGATGAGCAGCGCTAGGGGAGTGTTCCTGTCCGGCGAGGTCGTGACCGGGCCGGGTTCGGCTATCGCCGCCGTTGCGAACGGTCACCGCGCGGCGCTTGCCATCCATCTTTACTGCCAGGGAGAGACGATCGAAGGGAAGCTTCCCGTGCAGGAAAAGGAAAAGATCGCCCAGATGCCCCCGGACCTCGTCGAGAAGATAGGCAAGGAACCGCGGGTCAAGATCAAGCACCTCGCTCCCGAGGTGCGGTGCGATACCATGACGCACTTCGAGATCGGCTACGACGAGGCCGAAGCGCTCAAGGAAGCAGGCCGCTGCCGGGGCTGCGGCGGCGGAGCGGTCGTGGACAAGAACAAATGCATGGCGTGCCTCACATGCATGCGCATCTGCCCCTACGGCGCACCGGTGGTCACTTCCCATTCCGAGATCAGGCCCGAGTACTGCCAGGCCTGCGGGCTCTGCGCTCCGGAGTGCCCCGGCGAGGCCATCAGCATGGTGAGCTACGACATCCGGGAACATAGAAACAACATGCCCACAGTCGTGGGGACCATGGACCCGAAGCGGCAGGAACCGGTGATCGTGGCCTTCATGTGCACGCATCATGTGGGAGTCCTCGGATTCGATGTTCCGAAGAGTGTAAAGACCGTGCCGGTCCACTGCACGAGCCGGATCGACGTTCTCGATATTTTGAAGGCCGTTGAAAGCGGCGCCGACGGCGTTGCCGTCGTCCGGTGCGGGGACGGAACATGCAAATACCGCGATATCGCGCCGCGCGTGAACGCGCGCGTCAAGCGGGCGCAGGAACTGGTCGGAGCGCTGGGGATCGATAAAGGGAGAATCGAGATCCTCTCGGCAACGTCCGGTAATGGCGGCAATCCTTACGCGGCCGTCTGCGCGGAGTTCTCAGAGAAAGTAAAGAAGATGGGGATGAGGTCGAAGTAATCATTCTTCGACATCGACACAATAATAAGGAGTGTTGAACTATGATCGTCGGAACACAAAAACCAATCGATGAAATCTGGGGCATGGTAAAGGACTTCAAGAAGGTCCTGGTGTTCGGCTGTAACACCTGCGTGGCGATCTGCCATGCGGGCGGTGAGAAGGAGGCGGAGACCATCGCGTCCCTCATCCGCATGCGCGCGGCGCAGGAAGGGAAGGAGATGACGGTGGGCCACCTCGGGGCGATGCGCCACTGCGAGCCGGAGTACTTCGATCCCTTGATGGACGAGGTCAGGAAATACGACCTCGTGCTCTCCACTGCTTGCGGCGTGGGGGTTAACTTCCTGTCCGACCGGACCGGGACGATCCCGGTCTATCCCGGCATCAACACCTCGTTCTACGGCGCCGTAGAAGCGCCGGGACTCTTCAAGGAACTCTGCGCGGGCTGCGGGAACTGCATCGTGCACCTTACCGGCGGGCTCTGCCCCATCGCGCGCTGCTCCAAGACGCTCATGAACGGGCCTTGCGGAGGCACGAACAAAGGCAAGTGCGAGGTCTCCAACGAGGTGGACTGCATCTGGTACCTGATCGTCGAGCGGATGAAAAAGCTCGGCACGCTGGAGAAACTCTCGGAGATTCTGCCTCCCCGGAACTGGTCCACGTCCCGGGACGGCGGACCGCGCCGGATATCCCTGGAGCATATCCGGGAGTTCGAGGAGAAGGAAGAAGCGAAGGCCGGAAAGTAATAAAAACATTTTACCGCAGAGGTAACTTCTTAGCGTCATTCCGGGCTTGACCCGGAATCCAGTGTCTTTTCTTTAAAACCCTGGATTCCCGCTTTCGCGGAATGACGAGTCTGTGGAGAGGGGCTTCGGCGGTTAATCCTTTTGGAGGTTAACGATAATGAAAAGCGGAAGCAACCTTGAAAAAGTCATTGCCAGCGGCAAACCGGCGGTCACGGCGGAACTCGGTCCTCCCATGAGCGCCGATCCTCATGAAGTGATAAAAAAAGCGCAGATGCTCAAGGGCTTCTGTGACGCGGCGAACATCACCGACTGCCAGACCGCGGTCGTCCGCATTTCCAGTATCGCGGCTGCTGCCATCGCATTCCAGCAGGGCCTGGAGCCGGTCATGCAGATGACCTGCCGTGACCGAAACCGCATCGCAATACAGGCCGACCTTTTGGGCGCCGCGGCGCTCGGCCTCAAGAATTGTCTCTGCCTTGCCGGAGACCATCAAAAGTTCAGCGCGGCGGGCAGGCTCAAGGGGCATCCCGGGGCAAAGAATGTGTACGACGTGGATACCTGCCAACTCGTCGGGATCTTAAAAAAGATGCGCGACGAGAGCAAGCAGGACGGCGGCGACCCCATCGAAGTCCCGCCCAAGTTTTTCATCGGCGCATCCTGGACCCCCATGGCCGATCCCATCGATTTCCGGCCGATCAATCTCATGAAAAAAGTCAACGCCGGTGCCGACTTCATCCAGACCCAGGGCATCTATGACATGGAAGGCTTCCGCGCGCAGATGGCCAAGATCCGGAACATGGGCCTCCATGAGCGTACCGCGATCCTCGCAGGCATCATCGTGCCGAAGAGCGCCATGATGCTGAAGTACATGGACTCCTCGGTCGCCGGAGTATCGGTCCCGAAAGAGCTGATCGACCGCATGAACAAGGCCAAGGCTGCAGCAGGCGAGGACAAGAAGAAGATGAAGGAGCTTCAGGAGCAGGAAGGCATCAAGATCGCGATCGAACTCATCCATCAGGCACTGGAGACGCCGGGCGTTCGAGGCGTGCACATCCAGGCCATTGAATGGGAAAGCGCCATCGAGGGAATCGTTAAGCAGGCAGGGCTGTATCCGAGACCATCCTGATTGCGGATTGCGGAATAAAAAGAAGAATCCGAAATCCGCATTCCGAAATCCGAAATAAGAATATGCCCAAGATCACCATTCTCGACATATACAAGAAGAAAGCCGAAGGCAGGAAGATCACGATGCTCACGGCCTATGACTTCCCCACGGCCCATATCGTGGACCAGGCCGGGATTGACATGATCCTTGTCGGCGACTCGCTCGGCATGGTTGTGCAGGGAGTGACGAGCACGCTTCCGGTCACGATGGATGAGATGATCTATCACACGAAGATGGTCTCGCGTGCGGCAGAATCCGCGATGGTCGTCGGCGACATGCCCTTTCTTTCGTACCAGACACACAACGCCGAGGCGGTCAGAAACGCCGGCCGCTTCTTAAAAGAAGCCGGCGCCGAGGCGGTGAAACTCGAGGGTGGGAGCCAGATGGTGGAAACGATCAGGGCGATTGTGAATGCGGGGATTCCCGTCATGGCCCACATCGGGCTCACGCCGCAGTACGTTCACATGCTGGGCGGGTTCAAGGTCCAGGGAAAGGACGAGGCAGCCCGGGAGAAGATCCTCGCCGACGCACGGGCGGTGCAGGACGCGGGGGCGTTCTCGGTCGTGCTCGAAGCCATGCCCGCATCACTCGCAACAGAAATACATGAAATGCTCCACATTCCGACCATCGGCATAGGCGCCGGCCCGGATTGCGACGGACAGGTTCTTGTGCTGCATGACCTTCTCGGGCTCTTTGACCGGTTTACTCCCAAGTTTGTCAAGAAGTACGCTAATATCAAGGAACAGGCCCTCAAGGCGGTAAAAGAGTACAAGCTGGATGTCGAAGGCGGCAAATTCCCTTCAGAAGAGCACAGTTTTAAATAATCCGGGCTTAAAAAAGGGCAGACCTTAGTACCAGGAATGCGGCTGTATTTCTTTGTGCCGGGAAATTTTATCAATGAAATTTATACGTTGATAAAAAAAATTGTCCCAAGCCATTTCATTTTTCTTGACTCATGAGATAGGTGCTGGATATAATATCCTTCCCTTGTCATCCATTTTCATCCCCTTTTCTCGCGGTACGGGGTGCATAGGGGCGTTCTGAGAGGAGGGGATATCATGCCTGAAGCGGCGTTGAACGTTGTTCTCCTCCGGCATACGCCGGAACCCGAAGAAGTGGTGGCAATGGCGGCGAAGCTCTGCTACAGCCCCTCGGGTGTAGAGGAGTTGAAGGAAAAGATCGAGGCCAGGGACCAGGCGGCCTTTGTGGAGAAGCTGGCGTCCATCGGACACCTTTCTCCCATCGAGCATGTTTCGTTTTCCTTCGGCATTGAAGGGATTTCCCGGGCCTGCTCTCACCAGCTGGTCCGTCACCGCGTGGCCTCTTATTCGCAGCAGAGCCAGCGCTACGTGAAGGCAGAGCAGTTCGACTATGTGATCCCGCCGAGCATCAAAGAGGACCCCTCGCTCGCACAAGAGTTTCAGAAGTGCATGGCCGAGGCGCAGGAGAACTATACGAAGGTCCTCAACCGGCTTGAGGAACTCGGGTACAAAGGCGAGGCGGGACAGCAGGACGCGCGGTATCTTCTCCCGAACGCGGCGGAGACGAAAATAGTGGTCACCATGAACGCGCGCGAGCTCCTGCACTTCTTCCGTGTGCGATGCTGCAACCGGGCGCAGTGGGAGATCCGGCAGATGGCCGAACAAATGCTCGCCCGCGTGAAGAAAGCGGCGCCGACGATCTTCGCGAAGTCAGGCCCCGGCTGCCTCTATGCAGCCTGTCCCGAGGGCAAGATGACCTGCGGAAAGATCGAAGAAGTTCGAGGGAAGTACGGCGTAAAGAAAAACAATTAACCACAGAGTGCACCGAGAGAATCTGGAGTTGAAGGATTCCTCTGTGATCTCTGCGGTAAAGGTGTTTCATGGGTTTTACTATTGCAGTTGCAGGCAAGGGCGGCACGGGCAAGACCAGCCTCTGCGGCCTGACCATTCGATATTTGACAGAGAAAAAGCGCGGCGCAGTGCTCGCTGTGGACGCCGACGCGAACGCGAACCTGAACGACGTGCTCGGCGTGAAGATTCACGCCACCGTGGGCAGGCTCCGGGAGTCCTCTCTCGAAGCGATCAAGTCCGCGGCGCCCCGGCCGGGCGGCATGAGCATGGAGCAGCTCTTCGATTACCAGATCCAGCAGGCGCTGGCCGAGTCAAAAGGCTTCGACCTTCTGACGATGGGCAGGCCGGAAGGGTCGGGCTGCTACTGCGCGGCGAATAACATCATCCGCAAGTACATGGACAAGCTGGCCGACACGTATCCCTTTACGGTCATGGACAACGAGGCCGGGCTTGAGCACCTTTCCCGCCGCACAACCCAGGACACGGACCTGCTTCTTATCATCAGCGATTCCTCGGTGCGCGGTATCATGACCGCGGGGCGCATCGGAGAGCTTGTCAAGGAGCTGAACCTGAACGTGAAGCGCTCGGTCCTGATCGTGAACCGGGTGCAGGACGGGACCAGTGAGGACAAGGCGCTTTTGCAGGCGATCGAGCAGCAGGGCGTCGAGTTCGCCGGATTCGTTCCCGCGGACGAGTTGATCTTTGAATATGACCTGAACGGCAGGCCGCTGGTCCAGTTGCCGGCCGATTCAAAGGCGCTGACCAGTTTTTACGCCGTTCTGGATAAATTGATCCCGTAAATCGAGTTTGATCCACAGATTGCACAGAAGAAGATCCTGGAAGTTTTTCATCTGTGAAATCTGTGTAATCTGCGGATAAAAAAATGACTCGAAAAACCGTCGCCATCATAGGCGCAGGTCGTGTCGGCAGTGCAGCGGGCTTCCTGCTGGGAAAAGCGGGATACGCAGTCGTGGCGGTGGCGAGCCGCACCAAGGCCTCGGCGAAAAAGGCCGCCACCTTCATCGGCATGGGAGAGCCCACAACGGACGCAGCGACGGCGGCGTCGAAGGCAGAGATCGTTCTCATTACCACGCCGGACCGTGTTATCCGGGAAGTTTGCGACAGGATCGCGGCGGGCGGTCTTAAGGCCGGTTCGCTTGTCGTGCATACATCCGGCGCCCATACCCTCGACCTTTTGGCCGCAGCAGCGGCGAAAGGGGCATACCGCGCGGTGGTCCACCCGCTTCAGTCGGTTCCGAGCAGGGAGCAGGGGATCAGGACCCTGCCGGGGTCGTACTTCCGCATTGAAGCGGATGCGGAAGCACGGGAGGCGGCGCGGGCCATCGTTACTTCCCTCGGCGGCATCGAACTCGTGATGCCGCAGTGGAAATCGGACGACCAGTCCGCGGCCCTCTATCACGCGGGCGCGGTGGCGGTTTCAAATTTTTTCGTCGCCCTCATCGATTACGGGCTCAAGTTCTATCAAACGCTGGGGGCCGATAAAAAAGAAGCGCTGAAAGCCGTGCTCCCCCTCATCAGGGGCACGCTGCGGAATATCGAGGCCGTGGGAATACCCGATGCGCTCACGGGGCCGGTCATGCGGGGCGATATCGACACCGTCCGGCGGCATCTCGAAGCCATGGAGACAAAAGCGCCGGAGCTGGCGGGTCTCTATAAAGCACTGACAAGGCAAACAGTCGAAGTGGCGATGGCCAAGGGCAGCATCACCCGGGACGCGGCAGGGGAGCTGCTGGAGCTGGTCAGGGATCAGCCAGCCGCGGACGAGATACCAACGGCGGAATAATTCCAGACCCGGGTTTTTTATCCGAGTTGATTTGTGGCAAAAAAGAAATTTGATCCAGTTTGAAAGGAGATGTCTCAGAACATGATTATAATCGGTGAAAAAATCAGTGTCATCGCAAAGAAGGTGCGCGAAGCGCTCCAGAAGCACGATCCCAAGCCGCTCCAGGAGCTCGCTGTGGCGCAGGCCAAGGCCGGCGCGCACTTCATCGACGTTTCCATCGGGCCGGCGGAGGAGGACGGGCCGCAGCTCATGGACTGGGCTGTCAAGGCCGTGCAGGAAGTGGTGGAAAAGCCGCTCTGCCTCGATACGACGAACATCAAGGCCATGGAAGCGGGTCTCAAGGCGCACAATAACGCGTGGGGCGTACCGATCATCAATTCCACGTCCAACGAGCCCGAGCGCTTCCCTATGATGGAGCTTGCCGGGAAGTATAATGCCAAGATCATCGCGCTCACCCTGGGCAAGGGCAGCATCCCGGCCGATGCCGAGGACCGGTGCGGTATCGCGGCCGAGATCATGGCACGTGCCATGGAGAACGGCGTCCCGATGGAGAACCTTTTCCTCGACCCGCTCATCCTCCAGATCGCGACCATGCAGGACCAGGGCAGACAGGCCCTGCGCGCCATCAGAATGTTCCAGGAGCTGAATGACCCACCGATGAACACCGTGGTCGGTCTGTCGAACATCTCGAACGGCGCGCCCAAGCAGGTCCGACCGATCATCAACCGCAACTTCCTCACCATGCTCATGTACGAGGGGTTGTCTTCGGCCATCATCGACCCGCTCGACAAGGACATGATGGACACGGTCAAGACCGTAGAGATGATCATGTGCAAGACGATGTACGCCCATTCGTACCTGGATATGTAAGGTTTGGCGTGTCGCGGTTCGCGGCATGCTGCTCGATAAACGCGCACGGGCTTGAAATTATGGCATTAATTCATCTAAAACCAGTCCTTTAGATCAGAATTAAGTTGTTGCCCTTGGCGCCGGATTTTGTTACAATACGTAACAATTTTGAGGAGGTTTTCATGGCACTCACCATACCGAAAGAAGCTTACAGCGGCAAGATCTACAACGTACAACTTGGCGGCGGCGCAAAGGCCGTGACCATCGGCGGGGCGAGCGCTCTGCCCTTCCTCGGGTTCGAGGGCACGTTCCCGAACAAACCGGCCGTGGCGCTCGAGGTGATGGATATCGCGCCCGATGACTGGCCCGAGACCCTGAGAAAGGCGATCGGCGGCGCGTCGGCAAACCCCGTCTCGTGGGCGAAGTTCTGTCAGCAGAGCGGCGCCGACATTGTCGCCCTCCGGCTCATGGGCACGCACCCGGACCAGAAGAACAAGAGCGCCGAAGAGGGCGCCAAAACAGCCGCGGAGGTGGCGGCCGCGATCGATATTCCGCTGATCATCCTCGGCAGCGGCCACGCGGAAAAGGACACGCAGGTGCTCCAGGCCGCAGCCGCGGCCACGCGCGGGAAAAATTGCGCCATCGGCAAGGCGGTGGAAGAAAATTACAAAACCATAGCCGCGGCCGCGATGGCGAATGACCACAAGCTGATCGCCATGAGCCAGCTCGACGTGAACCTGGCCAAGCAGTTAAACATTCTGCTCTCGCAGATGGGCTTCGACAAGGAGCGGATCATCATGGACCCGATGTCCTCTGCACTGGGATACGGACTTGAATACACGTACAGCGTGATGGAGCGCATCCGTCTGGCGGCGCTCCTGCAGAACGATCCCATGATGCAGACCCCTATCGTGTGCGATATCGGCGCCAATGTCTGGAAGGTCAAGGAAACCATGGCGCTTGACGCCGAAGTGCCGGAGTGGGGCGGCCTCGAAGACCGCGCCCTGGCCTGGGAGGCGGTGACCGCCTCTGCCATGGTGACGGCCGGCGCCGA
Organism: Nitrospirota bacterium; assembly: GCA_045403145.1. Classification (GTDB taxonomy): domain Bacteria; phylum Nitrospirota; class UBA9217; order UBA9217; family UBA9217; genus JAJYKN01. Next base: position 15,090 of record JAXIPA010000205.1, read on the forward strand.
CATGCTGATTATGCGGCACCCTGCCGCCGCGGCCAAGGCGAGGGAAATCATCGCGGAATTAATGGGGTAAACCTGTTCACCGCAGAGGACGCAGAGAGACTCAAATCTCTACGTACTCCGCGACCTCTGCGGTAATAATCTTTGAGCTGCATTTTCCGAAAGGAGCTTAGAATGGCACTATCCGGTGTTGAAATATTCAAGCATCTGCCGAAAACCAACTGCAAAAAGTGCGGGCACCCGACCTGCCTTGCCTTTGCCATGAAGCTGGCCGCAAAGCAGGCGAGTCTCGATTCCTGCCCGGACGCATCCGAGGACGCCAAGAGGATCCTGGGCGAGTCCGCGGCGCCGCCGATCCGCGACATAACCCTGGGGGTCGGCGACAAGGCCGTGAAAGTGGGCGGCGAGATCTGCATGTTCCGCCACGAAAAGAAATTCTTCAGCCCCAACGTGTTCGCCGTGGCGATCAAGGCCTCCGAGGCGGGCGATGCCGCAGCCAGGAAGATCGAGGCGGTCAAGACCTCCGAGATCGACCGGGTCGGCCAGAAGCTCCGGGTCGACGCCATTGCCGTGACCGACGAGGGCGGTGACGCGGCGAAGTTCGCGTCCGTCGTCAAACAGGTGGTGGACGGCGCGCCGGGCGTTCCGGTCATCCTCGTGTCCAAGGACCCCGCCGTCATCGAGGCGGGCATCGCGCACTGCGCGGACAAGAAGCCTCTCATCTATGCCGCAACCGCGGAGAACGCCGTCGCCATGGCGAAGATCGCCAAGGAGAAGAAGGCCTCCCTCGCGGTCTCCGCGGACGGCCTCGATGCGCTCACGGCGCTCTCCGAGAAAGTGAAAGGAATGGGTGTCGATGATCTCGTCCTCGATTCCGGCGCTCGCAAGGCCAAAGACATGATCGAACACTTCACGATCATCCGCCGCGCGGCCATCAAGAAGAACTTCAAGCCCCTCGGCTATCCGGTCATGACCTTCGCCACCCGCGACGATTCAGTGTCCGAGGCCCTGGCCGCGGCCATCGGCACCATGAAGTATGCGTCCATCATCATCCTGAACAACGTGGAAAAGTGGAAGATGCTGGCGCTCCTGTCGCTCAGGCAGAACATTTATACCGACCCGCAGGTGCCGATGCAGGTCGCCCAGAACGTATACAAGGTCGGCGACGCGAAGGAAAGCTCGCCGCTCATGATTACCACGAACTTCTCTCTTTCGTATTTCATCGTGCGCGGCGAGGTGGAAAACAGCAAGGTGCCGTCGTGGCTCGCGGTCATGGACAACGAAGGGTTGTCGGTCCTGACGGCTTGGGCCGCCGGCAAGTTCACCGCGAGCAAGATAGCGCAGTTCATCACCGAAAGCGGCGCGGACAAAAATATCAGCCACAAGGAGCTCATCATCCCCGGCTATGTTGCCGTCCTCTCCGGCGCGCTTGAAGAGAAGCTGCCGGGCTGGAAGATCACCGTGGGCCCGCGCGAAGCGAACCAGCTCCCGACCTTCCTCAAAGCAAGGGCATAAAAGCTATTTACCGCAGAGGACGCAGAGAACGCAGAGCAAAATCAAATGCGACTCATGACTTCCTCTGCGATCTCCGCGATCTCCGCGGTGAAAAACGTGTTAAAGGAGTTTACCCATGTCAAAAGTCATTGCCAGCGGAGCCATCCTGGGCTCCCACTACTATGTCAAGCAGGCCGAGGCCCTCGTCGAGAAGGCCGTTTCCGAGAAGGGCGCGGATTTCAAGTTCGAATTTCCCGATACCGGGTACTTCCTGCCCCAGATGTTCGCCATGACGGGCTTCGAGGTCCGCACCCTGGGTGACATGAAGACCGCCCTGGAACGGCAGGTGAAGCCGCTCCTCTCGGAGGTGCCGGAAGACCGCCTCTACTTACCCTATCTGGGCGAGGCCCTGGACGCCGGGATGGCGGCCCTCTTCGCTCAGGAGATGATCATGGCCATCCGGTACATCTACGGACAGGAGCCGGTAAAGGACGAGTCCATCGGGCTCACCTACAACGGGTTCATCTCCGACACGATCCTCCGGAACCTGGGTGTGCAGCTGGTGGACGGCTCCATGCCGGGATACGTTTGTATTATCGGCGCGGCGAACGACGATGATCACGCCCTCCAGATCGCGCGCGAGCTCCAGCAGAAGAACATCCTCACCCTCATGTGCGGCAACGTGAACGGAGACAGCATGACCAAACAGCTGCTCCGGAAGGGCGTGCAGCTCGGATGGGACACACGCCTCGTCCCGCTCGGCCCGGAAGTGGAGCACGCCATCTATGCCCTGAACTGGGCCGCCCGCGCGGGCATCACCTTCGGCGGCATGAAGGGCGGAGACTTCACTAAAATCCTGAAATACTCAAAGGACAAGGTGTTCGCCTTTGCCATGGTGCTTGGCCCCCTGAACGACCGCATCTGGACCACGGGCGCGGGCGCGATCAACATGGGCTTCCCCGCTATAGCGAACACCGACATCCCGACCATCCATCCCACGGGCGTCACGATCTACGAGGAAGTGGCCAAGGAACTCGACCCGAACAAGATCGTCGAAAAGTGCATCGAGGTGCGCGGACTCAAGATCACGCTGTCCAAGCCGCCCATCCCGGTCGCCTTCGGTCCGGCCTTTGAGGGCGAGCGTATCCGCAAGGAGGACATGCATATCGAGTTCGGCGGCCAGAGAACTCCGGCCTTCGAGTGGCTCCACACCGTGGACCTGGCCAGCGTCGAAGACGGAAAGGTCACGATCGTCGGCACCGATGCCGAGGCGCGATATCAGAAGGGCGGACAGATGCCCCTGGGCATCTATGTCGAGGTCGCCGGACGCAAGATGCAGAAGGACTTCGAGCCGGTGCTGGAACGCAAGGTCCACCACTTCATCAACGAGGCGCAGGGCATCTGGCACATGGGCCAGCGCGATCAGAACTGGCTTCGCGTCAGCATCAACGCCCTCAAAGAGGGCTTTGTCCTAAAGCATTTCGGCGATATTCTCTCAACGCAGCTCAAGCACAAGTTCAACAATATCGTGGACAAGGTGCAGGTGACCTTCTACGTGGACGACGCCGATGTGAAGGCGAAGCTCGTGGAAGCCCGCAAGGCCTATCTCGAACGGGATGTCCGGCTGGCGACCATGACCGACGAGTCCGTGGACACGTTCTACTCGTGCATCCTCTGCCAGAGCTTCGCCCCGAACCATGTATGCGTGGTCTCGCCGGAACGTCTCGGTCTCTGTGGCGCATACAACTGGCTGGACGCCAAAGCGGCCTTCGAGATAGACCCGAACGGCGCGAACCAGCCGGTCCTCAAAGGCGAGACCCTTGACGCGGTCAAGGGGCGCTGGGCGGGCGTGGACGAATATGTGTATAAGAACTCACATCAGGCGCTCGAGACGTTCAATGCCTATTCCATCATGGACGCGCCGATGACCTCCTGCGGGTGCTTCGAGTGTATTGTGGCCATCGTGCCAGAAGCAAACGGGGTGATGATCGTGAACCGCGGCTTCACGGGCATGACGCCGATCGGCATGAAGTTTTCGACCCTCGCCGGCACCGTGGGCGGCGGCGCGCAGACGCCGGGCTTCATGGGGATCGGCAGGTACTTCCTCACGAGCAAGAAATTCCTCTCGGCGGACGGCGGTTTCAAGCGCATTGTCTGGATGACCAAGAACCTCAAGGAGTCCTTTGCCGAGCAGTTCAAGAAGCGCGGCGAGGAAGAGGGCATGCCGGACCTGCTGGACAAGATCGCGGACGAGTCGGTGGCGGAAGATGCGGAGAAGCTGGTCGCGTTTCTTACGGAAAAGGGCCACCCGGCGCTCACCATGGACCCGATGTTTTGACAAGGTTTCCTTAACGATGGCGCGCCCCTCCCGCAAGAGGGGCGCACCAGTCGCGAAGGCCGGGAGGCGCGGTCTTCAAGCGCGCGCAAGACCAAGACCGTGGAGCTTATACGCGGCTGCCGGGATAATGTAGGCGGCTATTTTTGTCTCAAAAGGATTTACGCCATGGAAGAAAAACTCGAGGGCATATATACCCGGTACCGGGAACAGGAGGGGAACCTGATCTCGATTTTACAGGACATCGAGAGCGAGTTCGGTTATTTACGCGAGGACGCGATCTACTGGTTCTCCGAGCGGCTCGATGTCCATCCCGCGAAGTTCTACGGGGTCGCCACCTTCTACGCCCAGTTCCACCTCAAGCCCAGGGGAAAGAACATAATCACCGCGTGCTGCGGAACGGCATGCCACGTCAAGGGTTCCGAGCGGCTCATCAACAGCCTCATTCGGGTGGTCGGAGAGAAGGAGCTCGACGATGGTGCGGCGCTGGCGCTCGATCAGCTCGTTCGACGTCTCCACCTCCATTCCCTCGGCAACCGGCGTGGTGCACGAGG
>JAXIPA010000144.1:0-15598 GCA_045403145.1 Nitrospirota bacterium
GGCGCTTGTCGCGAACATTCTGCTCAGCGCCGCGTTCATCAGGTGGACGCCGCTGGCCCACGGCGGCCTCGCCCTTGCCACATCGCTCGCCGCTACGCTCAACATCGGCCTGATGACCGTGCAGCTCAGGAAGAAGATCGGCCGTATGGACGGAAAACGGATACTGCGGTCTCTCATCAGGATCGTACCCGCGTCCCTGGCCATGGGTGTGATAGGATGGTGGGTCAGCAGACAGCCGGTCTGGGAGCAGAGCGGGCATCCGCTGTATAAAACCGAGTTGCTCGCCGGCGGTATGGCAGTCAGTGTGCTCTTTTATGTTGTCGTGATGTGGATTTTGAGGAGCGAGGAACTGAAGTTCCTGTGGGGGATGGTCAGGAGAAAAGGCGGCAGGTGATAACTACAGGAGGTGCGAAGGCATGCGGGGAAACGTACCGGGCAACATCTTTAAAACTCCTCTCGGCTGGGCGGGAGTGGCTGCGTCGGAGCAGGGGATAATCCGGATCGTCCTGCCGAAGAAGGATAAAAGGGCCGTCGAGCAGGAATTGAGGAGTTCGGAGTTCCGCGTTCGTAGTCCGGAAATGTCCGGCCTTTCCGGTTCTCGTATCCTTGCAAAGGCCGTGAAGCTTCTGGGGAAGTATTTCTTCGGGGAGAGCGTTTCATTTGACCTGCCGCTCGATCTGCGTTATTATACGCCCTTCCAGCAGGCGGTTTGGCGGGCCGCTGCGGAGATCCCTCCCGGCGAGACCCGGTCCTACGCATGGATCGCGAAGAGGATCAAGAGCCCGCTGGCCGTCCGTGCCGTAGGCCAGGCCTTGGGAGCGAACCCCATTCCTATCATCATCCCGTGCCATCGGGTCATCAGCTCATCAGGTGCGATGGGAGGTTATTCCGGCGGGATCGGGATGAAGGAAAAGCTGCTGGCATTAGAAGCAGCAAAGAATCAACATTTCACCGCCAAGTCGCAAAGTACGCGAAGGAAAGCTTAAATTCGGGATTGAAAAAACTTTGCGCACTTCGAGCCTCGCGGTTCGTGAAGCTTTAGCTTTGATTTGTCAGCGTAAGGTGAAAAAATGATTCTGATACGATTGGTGGTAGGCCCGCTCCAGGTGAACTGTTTCATCATTGCGGACGAGAAGACAAAGGACGCAGTGGTCATCGATCCGGGTGATGATGCACAGGAAATTCTCAAGATCATCAGGGACAAGGGCCTCAAGGTCAGGTACATCGTGAACACCCACGGTCACTTTGACCACGTGGGGGCGAACAAGGCCGTAAAAGAAGCCACGGGCGCCGAGCTGCTTATCCATGAGGGGGACGCGCACGTGATGGCCTCCGCACCGAAGCATTCCCTGGCCTTCGGGATGAATCCCGTGTCGTCGCCTCCCGCGGACCGGTATGTGAAGCACGGGGACGTTATTACAGCCGGCGAGGTTTCTCTCAGGGTGTTGCACACCCCCGGCCATTCTCCGGGCGGCATCTGCCTGCTGGAAGAGGGGATGGTTTTCACGGGTGACGCCCTTTTTGCCGGCTCCATCGGCAGGACGGACCTGCCCGGCGGGGACCTCATGACCCTGATCCAATCCATCAAGACGAACCTCATGACCCTGCCGGACGACACCAAGGTCTTTTCCGGTCACGGCCCGGCTTCCTCAATAGGTGGCGAGCGCATGGAAAACCCCTTCCTGAATGAAGAATCGGGGTTCGAATAGGCCGGATTGTCTTGAGGTTTTCCGGCCGGTGTGGTAAAGTGTGTAACCGCAGAGGAACGCATACGTAATAAAGAAAATAGGACAGGTTTATCTGTGTTAATCAGTGGTTACAAAGTTATTTAAAGGAGAAATTGCATGGTAGTCGGTCCCATTCGTGAAGGTCTTACCTTTGATGATGTGCTGCTCCTGCCCGCGAAATCCGATATTCTGCCAAGAGACGCGGACATCCGAACCCAGCTCACCAAACGGATCATTCTCAACATCCCGCTCGTGAGCGCAGCCATGGACACGGTGACGGAGGCCAAGCTCGCCATCGCCCTTGCCCAGGAGGGCGGGCTCGGGTTCATCCACAAGGCGCTCCCCATCGAGCTGCAGGCCGAGGAAGTGGACAAGGTCAAGAAGTCGGAGAGCGGGATGATCATCGATCCCATCACTATCTCGCCCGACGCCAAGATCTCCGAGGCGCTGGAGCTCATGAAAAAATACCGCATCTCGGGCGTTCCCGTGACCAAGGGCCACAAGCTCGTCGGCATCCTGACCAATCGCGACCTCCGGTTCGAGACGCGGTACAACCTCAAGGTGTCCGAGGTAATGACCAAGGACCAGCTCATCACCGCCCCCATCGGGACCACGCTCGAAAAGGCCATGAAGATACTCCAGAAGCACAAGATCGAGAAGCTCTTGATCGTTGAAAAGGACGACAGCCTGCGGGGCCTCATCACGATCAAGGACATCGAAAAGAAGATCAAGTACCCGAATGCCTGCAAAGACAAGCTCGGGAGACTTCGCGTGGGCGCCGCCGTCGGCGTGGGCGATTATCCCGAGCGCGTGCCCGAGCTCTTGAAGGTCGGTGTGGACATTGTCGTGGTGGACACGGCCCACGGCCATTCCCAGGGAGTGATCGACGCCGTCAGAGGGATCAAGAAGAAGTATCCGGAACTGGACGTGGTGGCCGGCAACATCGCAACGTCGGATGCGGCCAAAGACCTTATCAAGGCGGGAGCGGACTGCGTAAAGGTCGGTATCGGGCCCGGCTCCATCTGCACTACCCGGGTCGTCTCGGGCGCGGGTGTGCCGCAGATTTCGGCTGTCATGGACTGCTGCAAAGAGGCGGACAAGGCCGGCATCCCGGTCATTGCCGACGGCGGCATCAAGTTCTCGGGAGATATTACCAAGGCGCTTGCGGCCGGCGCGTCATTGGTCATGATCGGCAGTCTTTTCGCGGGCACGGAGGAAAGCCCCGGAGAGACCATCCTCTACCAGGGCCGGACGTACAAGGTCTACCGCGGCATGGGCTCCATCGGCGCCATGGAACGGGGCAGCAAGGACCGTTACTTCCAGGCGCACGAAGAGGAACGTTCCAAGCTCGTGCCCGAGGGCATCGAGGGACGGGTGCCGTACAAGGGTACACTTTCGGCGAGCGTGCACCAACTCATCGGCGGAGTGCGTGCGGGCATGGGTTACTGCGGGTGCGAGAGCCTTAAGGCCTTAAAGGAACGCGCGCAGTTCATCAAGATCACGGTCGCGGGCCTCCGCGAATCGCATGTGCACGACGTGGTGATCACCAAGGAAGCGCCGAATTACCGGTTGGATTAGAAAGGCAGAAGTCAGTAGCCAGGAGTCAGGAGCCAGAAAAATCAGTAGCCGCAGACTTTAGTTCTGCGTGAAGTACGAATCATGTCGAAAGTTACCAGCATCGAAAAAGCGCGCAGCGCGAGGATCAAAAAAGCAGCGAACATCCGCAGCTCTGAGGGTTTTGTCCCCTGCAGTCAGGACATGACCATCTGCGGGGACTGCGAAGGGAACAGGGCGAAGAAGAAGTGTCCGCGTCTTAAGGAGTGGAGGGCAAAGCGGGAAAGTGATTGATGCCGGTCGTCAGGAGCTTTGGCCTGCTATTTTTAACTCATGAATAAACTGATTGATTACCTGATAGAGCTTCTCCAGGACTTGAAGAAGATGGATAAGGCCAAGCTCAATAAGGAATTGAGAGAACTGGCCTATTATATCAACAAGCAGTTTTTCAGCCAGATCCCGAGTGTCAGCGCCATTGCGGGGCTCGTGGTTGGATCGTGGGTGGTCTCCACCTTTACCACATCGCCGCTCAGGGGCTTCCTCGCTTCCTGGGGTTTAATGAAAGGCGGAACTCATGTGGTCAGCTCCACGACTTACAGGGTTCTTTCCGTTTTTTTGCCGGTTCTTGCCACAGCCGTTACAGCTTACCTGGTTCAGAAGGCCTTGAAAACCTACCGTGAAAAGCGGTTGCAAAAGGACATATCCTGGGCGGCCCAGTTAGGAAAGGAGGTTCAATCTGAACTGCGGGGGAAAATGGATATTTTAGATAAGGCCAAAGAGGCCGGCCTTGTCTCAGAGAGCGAATATCACACGAAGAAGGCAACCCTGTACCAGGCGTATTCAAGGCAGTATACCTCCAGAATTAAGGAATTCCTTATCAATAAGATTTCAGGCTAGAATCACTTGAACCCCATCATTGACATCCGGCCTCCCTACGGCAACCCGGCCTTTCGTTGAAAAGCCCGGCGCAATATCCACGGCTCAATCGTTTTACCTTATAAGAATCATGCCAAACAAGATCAAAATCGGCATCAGTTCATGCCTCCTCGGGAATAACGTCCGCTACGACGGCGGACATAAACTCGATCTCTCTCTGCGGGATACCCTGGGGCGGATCGTCGAGTGGGTGGCGGTCTGTCCTGAGGTGGAGGCGGGGCTCCCTGTGCCGAGAGAACCAATGCAACTGATGGGCGATGCCGAGAAGCCGCATCTCATCACCATTGAGACGAAAATAGACCGGACCGGTGATCTTACGAGCTGGGCCGGGAAAAAATTAAAGCAATTGGAGAATCAGGGCATCAGCGGGTTTGTATTCAAGGCCCGGTCTCCGAGCTGCGGCGTGCATGACGCGCAGCTGTTCTCGACATCGGGTGATTCCCTCGGCGGCAGGGCAGGGCTGTTTGCGGAGATAGTGATGAATTTATTCCCCTCATTGCCCGTTGAGGACGAAGAACGGTTGCGGGATCCGGCCATCAGAGAGAAGTTTCTTGCACGGTTATTGGCTTGATTGCTTTTCCCTCAGGTTGCCTGTATAATAATTTTACTCGATAGGACAAATGAAAGGAAACCATGCTTGAACGTATCCAAAAGATCATCTCAGCCGCCGGGGTGACGTCGCGCCGCGCAGCGGAGCAACTCATACTCGAAGGCAGGGTGCGCGTGAACGGACAGGTCGTGACCGAACTCGGCACGAAGGCCGATGCGGCCAAGGACCATATAAAGGTCGACGGCAAGCTCATCAACCCCATGCAGCCGATGACCTACATTATGCTGAACAAGCCCCCAGGCTATGTCACGACGATGGCCGATCCGGAAGGAAGGCCCACGGTGCTCAATCTGCTCAAAGGCCTCAAGATTCGCGTCTATCCCGTGGGGCGCCTGGACTATAACACTGAAGGCCTTCTGCTTCTGACGAACGATGGAGACTTCGCGCATCTTATCACTCATCCCAAGCATGAATTTCCCAAGACTTACCGGGCCAAGGTCAAAGGCGTGCTCGAAGACCATCAAATAAGCGAGCTCGAGAAGGGCATCTACCTCGATGACGGCAAGACTGCGCCGGCGAAAATCAAGAAAGTCAGCAAGGAAGAGGCGAACTCCTGGCTGGAGATCACGATCCATGAAGGGAAAAAACGCCAGGTCCGGCGCATGTTCGACCGCGTGGGCCACTCGGTCATCAAGCTCAAACGCATAAGGACCGGCAATCTCATGCTCGGCGACCTGCCTGAAGGCGCGTTTCGCTACCTGACTCCGGCGGAGGTCGAGGCATTAAAGGAACTTGCAGTCAAAGAAGAGAAAATCGTGACAAGAAGCCCGAGGCCGGAAGTGAAGCACGAGAGAACGGAAGAGAGGGTGCAAAGACCGCTCAGCAAGCCGGCTGCACGCTTCGGTATGGGGGCAAGGGGAAGCGGAACACGTCCGGATGCCAGCCAGGGCCGGGGTCCGGTGCGTGCACATAAGGACGAGGCCCGCAGGCCAGGCCGCGCCCCCCGCGCATCGGAACAACGGGTTTCTGCAGGTCCGGTTCTCCGGGAAGGCAGAAATCCTTTGCCGGCAGCGAGAAGACCGCGGCCTGATGACAGGCGCTCCGCGTCATACGGCCAGGGCCCCAGGACCGAAAGCAAATGGAAGAGCCAGGGGCCCCGGGTCCCTGGACAAGGCGCAAGCGGCAGAGGCCCGAGGCGTCCGCCAAGGGACGCGGGAAGCACGCAGAGCCATGCGGCCACGTTTGCGCGGCCCGGATCGGGGGAAAGGCCTGACTTCAAAGAGAAAGGCCAGGAGCGCGCCGGAACGAGGCGGCCCGGGCAAGGGTCGTGGGACCAGGGCGCCGCAAGGAGTTCCGCGTTTAAACCAAAAGGCAAAAAAACAATTGCGGCAAGAATCCGTGGGAAGGTATTTGATAAGGGCTCTCCGTTAAAGCCGACAACGCAAAGGACAGCAGGGCCAAGTGACGGGGACCGCAAACCCCGGCGTACATACGAGACACAGAAAAGAGGTACCTCAACAGTTCAGGGTGCCAGCCGCAAGCCATATCGTTCGAGAATTTAAAGGTCCTGGAGCGGCAGGACAAGCTGAAGACGAAGAGAAGTACGGGAAAAAGAGCATGGATTATCTTCGCGCACGGGTGACCATTCACGGGATTGTCCAGGGAGTTTTTTTTCGCGCAAGCACCAGGGACGAGGCGCTTCAGATCGGCGTGGGCGGTTGGGTCAGGAACCTTCCCGACGGCACGGTGCAGGCCCTCTTTGAAGGCGAAAAGAAAAAGGTTGAAGAGATCATCGGGTGGTGCCACAAAGGACCGCCTGGCGCGCGCGTATCCAAAGTCGATATTTTCTGGGAGCCCTACAAAAGGGAGTATAAGCAGTTTGACATCCGTTACGGTTATGACGGTTAGATATCTTTTTTTCGGTCTTGCACTCGTCAGCCTTTTTGGCGCATGCAAAGCAGAGCAGCCGGTTGTCCAGAAGAAGCCCGTGCCTGTAATGGTCGTGAAACAGAAGCATGCAGTGCTGACCGGGGAGCAGCGCAGGGAGCTGGGATTCCCGGCGGATATCATTGCGAAGATGGAGCTTGCCGCTGGAGCGGAGGCCGAACCGTTCTACGCCATCGTGGTCACGCATTCGGAGAACCTGAAGGGCGAGCAGGGGTTCGAGAGCAAAAAGCTGGCGGGCTTCAGCGTACGCATGAAGAAGGGGGACGAACTTATCGACTCATACCGGTCCGTGCTGAGGACGCAGGGTTACCTGATCTTCAGGAGCCACAAGGGCTACGGGTCTCTGGCCGATATCGTCTCTATCATCAAGGGCAACAATTCCTACGATATCCTTAAGGTCCAGAGAACGGAAGCGCAAAGCTATCAGATCGAAACCCAGGCGATCATAGCCTGGCTCAAGGCCCTGCAGCACGAGGGAACATTCGTGGTGACGGGTGCGGGCCCGGACTGGCTCGAGGCGAAGTTTGTCAAACCGCCGCAGCATATGCTGCCCTTTGCAAAGAAGGTCATGGCCTTTGCGCCCGACGGTCTGCAGGGGCTCCGGACCGCGGAAAAGCTTGCTGCACAGATGGAGAAAAACAACGGTTTTTATCTCCTGTGGGACTGATTAATGCGGCGTAACGATTGCGGATTTTGGATTTCGGATTGCGGATTGGCAAAACGAATATCAAATTGATGTCTATCTTTTCCCTGCGTTCGTCGCTGAACTCATGAAAACCGCAATGAACATCCTGATCAGCATCGTTCTCCTCATCGTCGCGCTCTCGTTCATCCTGGTGTATGCAAACACCCATCCGCCGAAATATCCTCTCCACGTTCCGCCATCGTTGTATAAGGCACTTTACGAAGACGTTGCTTTTGTCAGCGAGGACGGCGTATCCTTAAAGGGTTGGCTCGTCAAGCCCGCTCAAACCCGATTCCCGTCCCCCGCCGTCGTCATCTGCCATGGTGTGGGCGCGAATAAGTCAGACTTTACCGAGCTTGCCGCATTTCTGGCCCAGCGGGGATACTTCGTGCTGCTTTTCGACTTTCGCGCGCACGGCGAGAGCGGCGGAAGCAGAACGTCGCTCGGCTATCATGAACAAAAGGACGTTCTCGCGGCCCTCGGATTTCTCAAAACTCGCGTTGAGATCGATCCGAAACGCATTGGAGTCTACGGCTTTTCCATGGGAGGCTCCGCTGCAATTCTCGCCGTCGCGAGATCTAACGGGTTTCGCGCGCTTGTCGCTGACAGCGCCTTCACGAGCCTGAAGGACCAGGCGCGGACCGCCATCACCGATTTTTATCATCTGCCTGCCTTCCCGTTCCTTCATCTCACGGTCCTCGGCTATGAACTGTATTTTCAGACGAAGGTTGACGCGATCTCTCCGGTGAAGGCAATTGCCGGACTCTCTTCCGTACCGGTCCTTATCATCGCAGGAGAGGGAGACCAGCTTATCCCAGCGGACAATGGCCGGAAACTGCATGCGGCCGCAAAGGGACCCAAAGAGCTCTGGGTCATTCCCCATGCTGAGCACGGCGGTACGCTTGCCGCCGCAGGGAGCGAGTATGAAAAAAGGGTGGGGGAGTTTTTTGATAAGTATCTAAAGTAGACTTGTGCTTTTGTTTTTGACACAGTCGGTCTTTTGCGATAAGGTAGCGGCATGTACATCCTCGGCATCGAAACATCCACCAAAACCGGCAGCGTGGCGGTGATGTCGGAAAACGGCGTCCTCGCGCAGTACAGCCTGAACATCGAAGTGACGCATTCCGAGCGGCTGATGTCCACCGTGGACCGGGTACTCAAGGACACGGGCCTCGCTGTTTCGCAGATCGACGGTTTTGCCGTTGCCATCGGGCCGGGGTCCTTTACCGGGCTTCGCATCGGGGTCTCTACCGTCAAAGGGCTCGCCCTTGCCACCGGCAAGCCCGTGGCAGCGGTGCCCACGCTCCGGGCGCTCGCGTGGAACGTGGCCCACGCTGCTTACCCCGTCTGCCCCATGCTCGACGCGCGAAAGAACGAAGTGTATGCGGCGCTCTACAGATACAACGGAATGAATTTAGTTCAGGTGATGCCGGAGGCGGTGATGTCTCTTGCGCGGCTTGGCGACAGGATAACCGGCACGACGGTGTTCACCGGGGAGGCATCTTTTCTTTATCGAGAGGAGATCGCTAAGCAGTTCGGCGAGAGCGCATTGTTCGCCCCAAAATCCGCAATCCTTCCGTCAGCGGCGGCCGTAGCGGAGATCGGCCTCGACATGATCCGAAACGGCGGACAGGCGGACCCCGACGGCCTGGCGCCCCTGTATATTCGCAAGCCCGAGGCGGAGGTGGCGTGGGAAAAGAGGATGCAATCACGCTAGATTCCATGAAGAAGGAGGACCTTGACCAGGTCCTCGCCATTGAACAGGCGTCGTTTTCCACGCCCTGGTCCCGGAACCTCTTCCTCTCCGAGTTCCGAAGTCGGGGTGTGTCGAACCTCATGGTCGCGTTGGCTGACGATCCTGTCCGCAGGGTGGTCGGTTTTATCATTTTCTGGCTCGTTGAAGACGAGATGCATATCCTGAACCTCGCCGTGGCGCCTGCTTTCAGGAGGAAGGGCATAGCGAGGAAGCTTGTGGTTGATGCAATCAAACGCGCGGGCCGGAAGGGAGCGAAAAAGGCCTTTCTCGAGGTCCGGGCATCGAACGCAGCGGCACAGAAGCTCTATTCGGGTCTCGGATTCACGGGTACGTCGACACGGCGTGACTACTATGACGCGCCTGTTGAAGACGCAGTGGTCATGACTCTCGAACAAGGCGCATTTGAGGACTTGATCAAGGGTTTGTAGAAACCCATAAGTAGCTGTTTTATAATAAGTTATTTCCTATTGCCTTTTTCTAAAAAGTATGATAATTTTCTAGTGTTACAATTACATTACATCGCTCTTTATATGTGTATTCCTTCTCAGACCATAATAAACCTGACGATAAGGAGGGCTGCTTATGAATGTCATGGAGGTAAAGGAAGAAGCACTGCGGGCAAGACTCAGGACGGAGGATCCGGAGTTCCAGAAGTGGGAAGAGGAGCACCATAAGCTGGAATCCACGCTGCAAAGCATTGATACGCACGTGTATCTCACTCCTGAGGAAGAAGTGGAGCGGAAACGGATACAGAAACTTAAACTAGCGGCAAAAGACAAAATGATGGAGATGATCAGGCGCAGCAAGGTTGGAAGGGCCTGAAGTGATGAAGGCAGGGTAAAGACCTTGCCTTTTGTGTTTTCTCGGTAGATTGAAATGATGAAATCCCTCTTACGGAAAGCAGTAAAGAGGGATTTTTTTATTGACTAAAATCATCTATCTATGTTAAAAATAATGATAATCAGCCTTTGTTAAGTCCAAGCGCTGCCTGGTCAGCATCCTCCGTCGATATGGCGTACCCTTGCGTACGCCTCATTTGTCTGGAGAGGTATTCACTGTGCGGGACTTTTCCCTACCGCCGAATAAACGAGGAGTGCACCGTTGAGAAGCGACAGAATCAAGAAGGGCCTGGAACGGGCGCCGCACAGGTCTCTTTTATTCGCCACCGGCATCACGAGGGGCGAACTCGACAAACCCATGATCGGGATTGCCACGAGCTTTACGGACCTGATCCCGGGGCACATCGGCATGCGCGATCTCGAACGGTTCATCGAGAAGGGCGTGCACGCGGGCGGGGGCTGGCCTCTGTTTTTCGGGCTGCCCGGCATCTGCGACGGCATTGCCATGGGCCATATGGGCATGCACTATTCGCTGCCGTCCCGCGAACTGATCGCCGACATCGTGGAATCAATTTCCCTGGCCCACGCATTCGACGGGCTCGTGCTGCTCACCAACTGCGACAAAATAACCCCCGGCATGCTCATGGCCGCGGCGAGGATCGACATTCCGACCATCGTCGTGACGGCCGGCCCCATGCATTCGGGGAGCTACCGCGGCAATCGCGTGAACCTGATCAGCGCCTTCGAGGCCGTGGGCAAGGTCAGAAAGGGCGAGATGTCCGAGACCGATTTGGCGGATCTCGAGGTCTGCGCCTGCCCGGGGCCTGGTTCGTGCCAGGGTATGTATACGGCTAATACCATGGCCTGCGTTACCGAGTCGCTCGGCATGAGCCTGCCGGGATGCGCCACAGCGCTTGCGGTCTCCGGGGAGAAGCGGCGCATCGCCTTCGAAAGCGGCAAGCGTATTGTGGGGCTGGTGAAGGAAAATCTCACGCCGCGGAAAATCATGACGAAGAATGCCTTCGAGAACGCCATTCGTATCGACATGGCGCTCGGCGGCTCGACGAATACGACGCTCCATATCCCGGCCATTGCATACGAGGCCGGCATCGATCTTTCGATCGAGAACTTTGACAGGATCAGCCGCACGACACCGCACCTGTGCAACATGCTGCCCGGCGGTCCCACCTATATGGAGGACCTGGACGCCGCAGGCGGCATACCCGGTGTATTATCCCGCTTCACCAAGGTGCTCAAACCTTCGCCCACCGTGAGCGGCAGATCGATCATCGATCATGCAAAGGCAGGCCGCGTCGGGAACGATGACGTCATCCGGACCTTGGAAAACGCCTATCACAAAGAGGGCGGTATCGCGGTGCTCTCCGGCAACCTTGCGCCGCTCGGCTGCGTCGTGAAACAGACGGCGGTAAGCGACAAGATGAAAAAGTTCGAGGGGACGGCCGTCGTGTTCGACTCTGAAGAAGAGTCAATGAAAGCCATCCTTGCGAACAGGATCAAGCCGGGTCATGTGATCGTTATCCGCTATGAGGGACCCAAGGGTGGTCCGGGCATGCGTGAAATGCTCTCTCCAACGTCGGCTATCTCCGGCATGGGGCTCGGTGACTCCGTTGTTCTCCTGACCGACGGCAGGTTCTCGGGCGGCACCCGCGGCCCCTGCATCGGCCACATCTCTCCCGAGGCCGCGGAGGGCGGGCCGATCGCGATCGTGAAGAACGGAGACAAGATCGTCCTCGATATCCCGAACCGAAAGCTGGAGATAAAATTGTCCAAAGCGGAAATCAGAAAACGGCTTGCCAAGTGGAAGCCGCGGGAACCCAAGATCAAGTCCGGCTGGCTCGCGCGGTATGCTAAAGTGGTCACCTCGGCGAATACCGGGGCGATTGTAAAAGCGTAATCAAGCTGACAAGCTGTCAAGCCTGCAAGCTGGCAAGCTTAAAAAGGTGAACTATGTCGAACAAACAGATTACCGGTGCTGAAATACTCCTCGAATGCCTGAAGAAGGAAAAGGTTGACACGCTCTTCTGTTATCCCGGCGGCGTCGTCCTTAAAATTTTCGACGTGCTCTACGATCAGAAGGACGTACGCGTGATCCTGCCTCGGCACGAGCAGGGCGGCGTGCACATGGCGGACGGCTATGCCCGCTCCACGGGCAAGGTCGGGGTCGCCCTCGTGACGTCCGGTCCTGGCGCTACGAACGTGGTCACGGCCCTTGCCACGGCATCCATGGATTCCATCCCCATCGTGGTCTTTACAGGCCAGGTTCCAACGGCCTTGATCGGCAACGACGCCTTCCAGGAGGCGGACATCGTCGGCATCACCCGTCCCTGCACCAAGTATAACTTCCTGGTGAAGGACGTAAATGATCTCGCCAGGACCGTCAAGGAGGCCTTCTACCTCGCTTCCACGGGCCGGCCGGGCCCCGTGCTCGTGGACCTGCCCCGGGACGTGGTGACGAGCAAAGCCGAGTTCCACTATCCCGACAAGGTCGAGATCAGGAGCTACAATCCCACGGTCTTCGGCAACAAGTGGCAGATCAAGCAGGCCGCCGAGGCGATCGCGAAGGCGAAAAAGCCGGTTGCCTACATCGGCGGCGGCGTCATCCTTTCGAATGCCTCGGCTGAAATACTCGATTTCGCAGAGATCACGAAGATACCCGTGACCCATACGCTGATGGGCATCGGCGGGTTCCCCGGCACGCATCCGCTTTCACTCGGCATGCTCGGCATGCACGGCACGTACTATGCCAACATGTCGATCCATAATTCCGATCTGATTATCGCCATCGGTGCGCGGTTCGATGACCGGGTGACCGGCAAAGTGGAAGGTTTCGCGCCCGAGGCCAAGATCATTCACATCGACGTCGATCCTACCTCCATCAGGAAGAACGTCCGCGTGGACATCCCGATCGTGGGCGACGTGAAGCATGTGATGACGGACCTGAACAAGGAGCTCCGCCTTGTCAAGGAGCCCTGGGACGCGATCCGCAAGAGCTGGCTCAAGCAGATCGACGCCTGGCGCGAAGAACGGCCCCTCACGTACGAATACGCCGACGACGTCATCAAGCCGCAGTTCGTGGTAGAGAAGCTCTATGAGATCACCGGCGGGAACGCCATCATCGTAACCGACGTAGGCCAGCACCAGATGTGGGCGGCCCAGTACTACAAGTTCGACAAGCCCCGGAACTGGTGCACCTCCGGCGGCCTCGGGACCATGGGGTACGGGTTCCCGGCGGCCATCGGGGCCAAGGTGGCCCATCCCGACCGGGACGTGTTCAGCATCTCCGGCGACGGAAGCATCCAGATGAACATCCAGGAACTCGCCACGGCGGTGGAGAATAATATCCCGGTGAAAGTGGCGATCCTGAACAACCGCTACCTCGGCATGGTGCGGCAGTGGCAGGAGCTGTTCTACCAGGAGCGCTACTCGTCGGTGGACCTCGGCAGCACGCCGGACTTCGTGAAGCTCGCGGAGGCCTATGGCGCCATCGGCCTGCGCGCAACGAAGCCGGTGGACGTGGCGCCGGTCCTGAAAGAGGCGCTCAAGGCGAAGAAGACGGTGTTCATGGACTTCGTGACCGCCCGGTACGAGAAGGTCTTCCCCATGGTGCCCGCTGGCGCGTCGATCCACGAGATGATCTTCGGGGAAGAGAAGAAAAAGGAAGAGAAGAAGCTGAAAGCTGTGAAATAATTTCGGATTGCGGAATGCGGATTGCGGAATGAAAAGCGCAGTCAGAGCATCGAAGGCGGGCAAACGATGAAACATATCATATCCGTGCTGGTTGAAAACAAATTCGGCGTGCTGTCGCGGGTTTCGGGGCTGTTCAGCGGCAGGGGATTCAACATTGAGACCATCTCGATCGGCCCCACGCTGGACCCGACGATTTCGCAGATGACGATCGAAACCAGCGGCGATGAGCGCATCCTGGAGCAGATCATCAAGCAGCTGAACAAGCTCATCGACGTCATCAAGGTGACCGACCTCGCGGAGAAGGAATTCGTGGAGCGCGAGATGTGCCTCATCAAGATCAATGCGCCCACGGAGCACCGGGCGGAGGCGCTCAGGATCGCGGACATCTTCCGCGCGCGCGTCGTCGATTCCTCCCAGAAGAGCTATACGTTCCAGCTGACGGGAGACGAGAAAAAAATTGCGGCGTTCATCGAGCTCCTCCGGCCCATCGGCATAAAGGAAATCGTGCGCACCGGCAAGGTTGCGATAACGAGGGAATGATGACGATTGACGAAGGACAAGGGATGAGGGACGCAGGATACAAAGGCATTTTCGTCCTTCGTCATAGCAAACGAAGTGAGCGGTCGTCCATCGTCCTTCATGAAAAGTGGGGAATGCTCATGAAAAAGATCGGCCAACTGGCAGCTTTGCTCATGCTTATTGTGGCATTTTTCGGGTGCGCCGAAAAGGGGCCGATCCTGATCGCAATCGGATATCAGGAACCCGCGGCCAAAGAGGGATCTGTTTCAAAGGTCACGGTGGCGGTGAGTCCGCTCCGGGATGTTCGTGGCAAGCCGGCATCGGTCCTGGGCAAGAGGACGATACCGGACGGCCAGGAGAACGACCTTGTGGTCCAGGGCACGGTGGCGGAAATCGCCACGCTGGGCCTGAAAAAAGCGCTTGCAGCACACGGCGTCATGGTAAAAGACGCAGTCGGCTGGGACCTGACCTTGGAAGGCATGAAGCTCGAAGGCACGGCTCTTCTGCTTGGAGGCGAGGTCAGGACACTGTGGCTGGAATCCAGCGCCTCCGGCTTAAAAACGCATCTGCAAGCATCGGTGCAACTCAAGATCGTCGCCGGCTACCTGTCGGAGAAGAGGGTCATCAGGACTATCGATGTGAGCAGCAAGCTTGATGAGGATGTGCTCTACTCACAGGAGAGGCTGGAACAAATACTCACCGAAGCGCTCTCATCGGCAATCGATCAAATCTTTAAAGATGAAGAACTGAAAAAGCGGCTTCAGTAGTTCAGGTCATGAGTACGAGCGAGATGCACGGAACGGCACGTCGTGTATCTTTTTTTATTGCACCAAAATTTTTTGATCGCTGAAAGGGGACAGAATGAAGATTTATTATGACAAGGACGCAGACCAAAATCTGCTGAAAGGCAAGAAAGTGGCCGTGGTCGGCTACGGCAGCCAGGGTTTTGCCCATTCGAACAACCTCAAGGAAAGCGGTATCGACGTGATTGTCGGCCTCCGCAAGGGAAGCAAGTCCTGGGAAAAGGCCGCCGGCGCCGGGCTCAAGGTCGTGGAAGTGGCGGAGGCCGCCAAGGTTGCCGATATCATCATGATCCTGGTCCCGGACGAACTCCAGGGCGGCATGTACAAAAAGGACATAGAGGCGAACATCAAAAAGGGCGCCTATCTTGCTTTTGCACACGGCTTTAACATCCATTTCGGACAGATTGTTCCCCGTGAGGACGTGAACGTGTTCATGGCCGCTCCGAAGAGTCCGGGCCATTTGGTCCGCTCGCAGTATACCAAGGGAGAGGGCGTCCCGGGCCTCATTGCAATTCATCAGAATCCGTCCGGTAATGCCAAAGACGTGGCCCTGGCCTACGCGTGCGCGATCGGC
>JAXIPA010000009.1:0-6488 GCA_045403145.1 Nitrospirota bacterium
GGCGCCTGAATATCCGATATCAGGCCGGACTCGAACCGCGAACGGAGGCGCTCTTCGATGTCTGGAATTTCCTTGGGCTGGCGGTCGCTGGTGAGCACGATCTGCTTCTGCGCCTCGTAGAGGGCGTTGAAGGTATGGAAAAATTCCTCCTGCGTCCGCTCCTTGCCGGCAATGAACTGGATATCATCGATAAGGAGTATGTCCATGTTCCGGTATTTCTGGCGGAACTCCTCCATGCGCTGGTGGCTCATTTTGTTGATGAGCTCGTTCGTGAACTGTTCCGAGGAGAGATAGGCCACCTTGGTCCGGGGCGACCTGCTCTGAATGTGGTGGCCGATGGCGTTGACGAGGTGGGTCTTGCCGAGGCCCACGCCGCTGTAAATGAAAAGCGGGTTATACGCCCTGCCGGGCGCGTCAGCGACGGCCTTGGCAGCCGCATGCGCGAACTGGTTGCTCGGACCGACGACAAAGGTGTTGAAGGTGTACTTTTTTTCGAAGAGGCCGATCTTATCCTCCCGGCCCTCTCTCTTTTCTTCCTTCGCCTGGCGAACGGTTTTTTTCGCCTGCTGGGGCTGAACAAAGAAGTCGATCTCCATATCGTCTTTCTTCGTCACTTCCCGAATGACATCAGAAAGCGTCCCCCAATGGTGCTCTTTTATCCAATCACGGTGAAACTTGCTCGGCACTTCTATGAGAAGCTTGTTGCCGTCAATGGACAGAAGTTTCGATGAGCTGAACCAGGTGTCGTAACCCTGCTTGGACATTCGGTTTTCTATGAGCAGCAGTATCTCTTCCCAAACTCTTTCCTGATCCATAAATACCCCAAAAAAGCCCGGAAAAACGGCTTCGGTTACAAACATGCTTATCCACAGGTGTGGACAACGATAATTTGGTTATATTTTCATGTGGTTGTGCTTCCGTCAGGAGGCTGATTGTCCGCTTTTTATTTCCCAATAATAACGTATTTTTGGCTGCTGGAGAAAGACCGGGATTAGCACGCATCTTGCTAAATATTAAGATGCTCTCTTTCTCTCCCAACCGGCGAGGCAGGACTATACCAGAACCCGTTCTTCCTGGCAAGATATTTTTCCCCGGAAACTCCTCAAGAAACTAAGGTCCGACAGACTACCGGCGTCTCAATCAAAAAATTGCTTGACTTAGCAACTGTGGCTGAGTATATTAAAACGATTGTTTCAACCGGGTTCAGTGTAAACGGTTTCGTCAATATTATTTATTTCTGGAGGAAAAAGATTATGTCAGTGGATATCAAAGTTGATCAGGTGCTCGATGCAAAGGGTATGAGCTGTCCGCTCCCAATCTTGAAAACAAAAAAGGCTGTAGAGGCGCTTTCCAAGGGTCAGATTTTGAAAGTCGAGACGACCGACGCAGGTTCAAAAAACGATATGGCATCCTGGGCAAAAAGAACGGGAAACGAAATTGTGAAAGTTGAGGAGGGTTCCGGCACCTTCACCTTCTACATAAAGAAAACAGCATAAGGAGAACACAATGGCTAACAAAAAGATGACGATTATTGCGTCCAAGGGCTCGCTTGACATGGCCTACCCGCCCCTCATCCTCGCAACCACCGCGGCGGCCATGGATTTTGATGTGACGATATTTTTCACCTTCTTCGGGCTCGATATCATAAAAAAGGGCAATGCGGACAAGCTGAAAATCTCTCCCATCGGAAATCCCGCGATGCCGATGCCGGTGCCCATTCCGACGCTCGTCGGATCGCTTCCCGGCATGGAGGCAATGGCGACGGCAATGATGAAGTCCATGTTTAACAAGCACGGCGTCGCGACCATCGGCCAGCTCCTCGAGCTTGCCATGGAAAGCGGCGTAAAAATGATCGCCTGCCAGATGACCATGGACGTGATGGGCGCCAAGCAATCCGACATGATTGACGGGGTGGAGTTCGCGGGCGCCGCGGCCTGGCTGGATGTAGCCGCTGACGCGCAGATCAATCTGTTCATATAAGTTCCTCCCCACCGTGAATATAATAAAAACCGGTTCTCTTATCAGAACCGGTTTTTTTATTGCGCGCCGCTCTACTGGACATTTCTTTTCGTTTATGATAAAACCTTTTTTATGATCATTCCCGACAACCTCAAATACGATGATAAAGGCCTCATCCCCGCGGTGATCCAGGACTGGAAAACCAACGAGGTCCTGATGGTCGCCTACATGAACGCCGAATCCTTGAAAAAGACCGTCGAGACAAGGCTCACCTGGTTCTGGAGCCGCTCGCGCCGAAAGTTCTGGCAAAAAGGCGAGACTTCCGGACACGTCCAGCGGGTCAAGGACATCCTCTACGACTGCGACCAGGACACGCTGCTCGTCAAGGTTGAGCAGACCGGCCCGGCCTGTCATACGGGTTCCCGCTGCTGCTTCTTCCGGAGTTTTTCAGACACCGGGGAGGCGAAAAAATCATGAGCCTTGATCCAAACTGCATCTTCTGCAGGATCATCGAAAAAAAGATCCCTTCAAAAATCGTGTACGAAGATGCGCTCGCTACGGCCTTCGAGGACGTGAACCCGCAGGCGCCCGTCCATACACTCATCGTTCCTAAAAAGCACCTCCCCGATATTCACAGCATGGCCGAAGGCGACAAGGAGCTCGTCGGGCATCTGTTCCTGGTCGCGAAAAAAATCGCCGCGGACATGGGTCTCGAAACGAGGGGCTACCGGATGGTCATCAATAACGGCGCCGGCGCTGGACAGTCCGTGTTTCATATCCACCTCCACCTCCTGTCGGGCCGCAGATTTTCCTGGCCTCCGGGATAACCACAGGCCCCTGTGGGTTGTCGAAGAACAATCTGTGCATAACCCGGGTCTTGCGGTTATCAACACTATTTTCCCCCGCAATCCACATTGGACGGCTGGACTTTTTCTCCCCGCTTTTGTTTTCTCTTTCAATCGGTTTACTCAGATTCCAACATATCCACAGCGTCTACTACTACTGCTGCTAATTTATTATTATATATTAATAATAGATTCTTCTGTCCGGCACCTGTCGATAACCGTCAGTTCAATACAGCGTTCGTTTCCTGATTAACAATAAAATAAAAAATTTTAATTAGAAATGGGACGGCAAGCATGGTATCCTAAGCTTAGTCGAAAACAACAAGGAGACTACCCATGGAAAATAAAGAGTTCGTTTTTGTGATTACCCATTCCTACGACGCCATTGAGCGGGCCGCGGCAGCGCTCCAGCTTGCAACCAACATGGCGGCGTTTGACGCGAAGATCGATTTTTTTCTTATGAACGAAGGCGTCCACCTGGCGCGCAAGGGCTTCGCGGAATCCGTCACCTGGCAGCACGGTTTTTCTCCTGTCGCAGAACTCATGAAAAGTCTGATCGAGGACTTTGACTGTAAATTTTATATCTGCGCGTCATGCGTCAAACCCTACGGGCTTGAAGGAGCGGAATGGATCAAGAACGCAGAGGTCAAGCCTGGCTCCTTTCTCGGTGAGTTGCTCATGAAACGTCAGAACGTCACGTTCTGACGCAAGTTTTTTTTAGACCGCCGGGCAGAGCAGCGAAGTAGCGGCCCGGTGCCTCTCTTCTTTCATTCCGTCATTAAACACATTGCATGCGATATACGTTCATGGTATAAAAAGAGCTATGAAAAACATCGCGAATTTTCTGTTCGAGGCGGGCATGCTGAAGCGCACGCCCCGGAGCGGTTTCCAGTTTCTCGGCACCGGCGCGGAGTCGGTTGCCGAGCACATTTTCAGAACGTCCTACATAGGATACGCGCTCGGAAAACAGGCAAAGAATGTCGATGTAGACCGGTTGATCAGGATGTGCCTGTTCCATGATCTGCCGGAAGCGAGGACCGGCGATCTCAATTACGTGAATAAGAAGTACGTTGAAGCGAATGAAAAAAAGGCGGTGGAAGATCTTGCCGGGACGCTGCCGTTCGGCGGAGATATCCAGGAATTGATCTTTGAATTCATGGAAGGGAAAACGGAAGAGGCAAGGCTGGCGCGGGACGCAGACCAGTTGGAGATGATCCTTGCGCTCAAGGAATACAAAGACCTCGGCAACAAATACGCCGATGAATGGCTTGAGTTCTCGCTCAAGCGGCTCCAGACCGATGCCGCGCGCGAGCTTGCGAAGGCCATCCTGGAAACCGACTCATCGTTGTGGTGGTTCAGCGATAAGAGTGACTGGTGGGTGAGCGGCGGCAAGCGCTGAAAGGTTCCGGTAAACTTCCGCCGGCGTCATCGCGCTTGAAACCCTGATGTGATAGACACGACAGCCCCGCTGTTCATAGTGATCAATGAGCGGGGCGGTCCGCTCGCGGAAGATCGCCAGCTTTTTTTCGATCAATTCCTTGTTGTCGTCAACACGTTCCGTCCTGTCTCCTCCCACATTATCACGAATGCGGAAAAAAACATCGTCCGCGGAACAATCCAGAACGACAAGCGCATGCAGGCGGGCAATTGTGTCGATATCGCGGGCTTGCCCTGCGTGGCGCGGGATGCCGTTCAATACGAGGATATCCGGCCGCGCGAAACCTGCCCGGCGCAGGAACAGCCTGATGGTCTTTTCGGCAAGGGAGAAATGCTCGTTTTCGAGCAGGAGACCGTGCTCAAGCACGCCGTTGATGAAATCGAGCTCGTTTTTCGAGTAGGCTAAAGACCTCTGGCCGCCTGAAACAGCGCCACGTAGCTCCGAACCGAAATCGAAGTGATGGCATTTTTTCCCGTACAGGCCGATCCGCGCGATGGCGTCGCCGAGCGGGCTCTTGCCCACGCCGGTCGGGCCGAGGAGCAGGATGGAGTCAACCGGGAACAGGTTTGTCATCATTGTCATAACGAAAAATAGGTACGTCATTCCCGAAGATTTAATCGGAATACGGTTTTTTCGTGGAGTCTCCTGAAACCATATCCCCGATGAATGCATTCGGGGATGACAAGTAAAGAAAACTTTTTTGTAGTACGGTTTTTTTCTCCTCAGGCTTTCCAGGCTCTTCTTCGAGGCGATCGTAAGTTC
Source organism: Nitrospirota bacterium (assembly GCA_045403145.1). Taxonomy (GTDB): domain Bacteria; phylum Nitrospirota; class UBA9217; order UBA9217; family UBA9217; genus JAJYKN01. Next base: position 5,005 of record JAXIPA010000009.1, read on the forward strand.
GTCTTCGGGCATCCGGTCAAGCACGAACCAGCCGATCTCATCGCACTTGTGCGGCTCCCGGATGCTGGGCGTGCCGTTCTTCACCCGGCACAGAAATGCGGGAGAAACCCAGTGCTGCTTTTCCGCCGGGATAATATGATTCACGACATCGAGGAGCTCAATTACCTCGATCTCGAACCCGTACTCTTCCCTGACTTCGCGAGCAAGGGCAAATTCGAGCGTTTCACCGAACTCCACGCCTCCTCCGGGAAACTCCCATTTGCCAGATTCATTACGAGCTTCTTTGCCGCGTTTGGCGAGAAAGACCTTGCCGTCAGGGTTAAAAATAACGGCGCCCACACCCACGCCGATGTAATCGCTCCCTTTTTTCATGAATATCACTCTCCCGCAGCAATCTACCAAAAACGCAGGCCAAAGTCAAAACCCTGTTTCCGCGGGGTTTTTTGCTTGACATATTTTCGTTTTCGCTTATAATGACCCCCTGTCTAAATTACCAGTGAAGGAGCGGGTCCCATGTCGGAAACAACAGCACAAAAAAGCAACCTTAAACAAAAACGGGCGCAGGGCTTTCGGAAGCGGATGAGCACAGCGAACGGCCAGGCAGTCATTAACCGCCGCAGGGCCAAGGGAAGAAAGCGTCTCACTGTTTAGCATCCCCGCGGGATGTGACTGATGCCGTACGCATACAAAAAAAGCGAGCGGTTACGAAAAAATACGGAATTTGTTTCTGCCATGAAAGGAAAAAGACTGTCTCTCGACGGTCTTTCTCTTTTTTATGCCGGCAACGACAAGGCCAATTTCAGGGTTGGGATCTCCGTCAGCAAAAAACTGGCGAATGCGGTAAAGAGAAACAGGTTGAAGCGGCAGATACGGAGTTGTGTCATGAAGGCGCTTGCGGGGCATTCGCTGGGGTACGACCTGGTCTTTGTGGCGCGGCGGGAACTTGCCGCGGCCGGGTATGAGCAGATTTTGAAGGCAGTTGAGACGGTTCTCCGGAGAACAGCCCTCCGCAACCGGAACCCGGAGGGCGCCGGATCATGAATCGTTTTTTTATTACCATCATCCGCCTGTACCGGCGTTATCTATCGCCATTCTTGCCGCAAGCCTGCCGGTTCACCCCTACGTGTTCAGAGTACGCAATCGAGGCCTTTGAAAAGAAGGGCGCGCTGAAGGCGGTCTGGATGACGGTCCTGCGGATCGCGAAGTGTCATCCCTTTCATCCCGGCGGATACGATCCCGTTGACCCCGTGAGAGAGAGCGGTCCTCATGCCGGCGGAGACAGGGAGATGCCTTTACCGTCTCCGGGATGCGAAACGCGCAACCGGTCGTGACAGGTATTTTCAAACGGAGTAAAATATTTCCGGAGGATTCATGGAAACACGAAGATTCATATTGGCGCTCTCCCTCTCTTTGCTGGTGTTTCTCGTCTACGTGAAGTTTTTCGCGCCGCAGCCGCCGCAAGAGCCGCCGAAGACCGAAGCACA
>JAXIPA010000171.1:0-5150 GCA_045403145.1 Nitrospirota bacterium
GAGACAAGATATTCACCCACCTCCGCGCCCGGACCGGGAATATACTGAAGAACTCCCGAAGGCAGGCCCGCTGACCTGAAGATATCCACGAGTTGCCATGCAATCGCCGGGGAAAGGCCGGATGGCTTAAGGATCGCACAGTTGCCTGCCACGACTGCCGCCGAGGCCATTCCGGCGGGGATAGCGAGGGGAAAGTTCCAGGGAGAAATGACGGCTGCGATGCCCTTCGGTTCATAGACATATTCGTTGATCTCTCCCGGATATTTTCCGAGGCGCCGGGGCCTGCCGAGTTCGATCATCTGCCTGCCGTAATATTCAAGATAGTCGACGGCCTCAGCGACATCGCTGTCCGCCTCGAGGACCGGTTTTCCCACCTCGAATACTTCGAGGGCCGCGAGCGAAAACCGGCGCTTCCTCATCTCCCTTGCCGCCTTGAAAAGATAATCGGCGCGTGCTTCGGGGGGTGTCCTGCTCCAGGCTGCATGGGCCTTCTGTGCCTCTTCGACGGCCTTATCCACGTCCCCCTTCGATGCGGAGGATATCCTGCCGATGATCTCTCCGGGACGCGCTGGATTTATGGAAAGCGTCTCCTTGTCTGTGAATACTTCCTTTTCACCGAGAACAAGAGGATACCTCCTGCCGAATGCCGTTCCAACGTCTTTCAGGGCGTCCTTGATCCTCTGTCTGTTATCACTCTTTGAAAAGTCGATAGCCGGTTCGTTCCTGAAGCTTGCAGGGGCCTCCTCGATCGTATGCTCGAGAGGCTGGGGAGGTCGTATCAGTTCTTCAAAGGACTGCTTCTCCGCGAAGGACTTCCGGAAAAAAGACTCGTTCGAGGTATTCTCCAGCACCCTTCTGACCAGGTACGCCATGCCCGGGAGCAGTTCGCCCACGGGACAATAGACCCGTACCGGATAGGGTACAGACATCCTGCTGAGCGCCCTACGCAGGGGATCGGCCATGCCGTAAAGCATCTGGAGCTCGAAATCGTCAGGGGAGAGCTTCAGTTCCCCAGCTAAGGCAAGGGCATAGCTGATGTTTCTCATGTTGTGAGTGCCAATGGCGGGGTAGACATGTTCGGTGTTCTCCAGAAGAATTCTGGTCAACTCCTCGAAGTTCCGGTCCGTCTCTTCCTTGTTCAGAAAAACCGGCACGGGCCACCCCTTCTGCCGGTTGGTCACTGTCTCGTAGTCCCAGTACGCGCCCTTCACGAGCCGGATCGTGATGCGCCGCCTGTGCTCCTTTGCCCAGTTCACCAGTTGCAACAGGTCTTGCTTCGTATCCCTGAGATAAGCCTGCAGCGCAATGCCGGGAAAGGGAAAATCCCGGAATTCGGCAGCAACATGTTTAAACACGGCGAGGAACAGGTCTTTAAAATAGTACTGTTCCATATCGAACGTGATCGATGCCCCGTGTTCGCGCGCTTTTATAAGGATGGGCCGCAGGGCATTGGCGGTCTTTTCGATCGAGCCTTCCCAGTTCAGGGGTTCTATCTGAGAATACAATGATGACAGTTTGAGAGAGATGTCCAGCCGGTCGCGGCGGTCCTGTCGGACGCTGCCCGGCATGAATTGCGGAGAGAGAAGATCAAGAAGATCCAGGTACCGTTCTGCATACGACTGCGCCTCGGCATCGCTTACCACGGCTTCACCGATCAGATCGACGCTGAGCCTTGCACCGTCTTTTCGAAGCTGCGTAAGGGACGGCAGGGCGTCCTTTGGGTCTGTGCCTGAAATGAACTGCCTGGCAAGGGACTTTACCGACGCCCTTACCACCGGGGCTGCGATCCACGGCGTCACGCCATGCGAAAAGGCTTCCGCCCCCCGCCGTAAAAGCACCGGCGCGCTTGCCGCCTCATCCAGATATTCGCTAAAGATCCTCATCACCAGCGCATCGGTCTTGAGCGCCGGAAGGACGTCGAGGAACCTGAGGAGCTGTACCTTGAAGGATTCGTCCCGCATGGACCACTCGATGACCTTGCCCTTCCAGCCGCTTCTGTCGAAAAAGGAAGGCTTCTCATCTTTCAGAGACGAGAAGAGGTCAAAGGCGATTTCCCTTGTTCTGTTTTCCACATTCATAATGTTCAACCGCTCATAATTTCTCAAGCTCTTGTCTGAAATACTCGAATGCTTCCTGATCGAAAATACAGAATTCGACCATCTCGAGCGACGTCGCGGGCGTCTTTATCAGGAACGCCGATGTCTCGTTGACCAGTATCTTCGCGCACCGGTCCTTGGGGAAGCCGAAGATGCCGGCGCTGATGGCGGGAACAGAAATGCTGCGAAGCTTCTCCTCTGTCGCAAGGGTGAGAACGCTGGTGATGGCCTTCTTCAGTTTATTGTCCTCATCACCCTCTCCCATCCGCGGTCCCACAGCGTGAATGACGTAGCGCGCCTTCAGCGCCCCGCCCGTCGTGATCGCCGCTCCGCCCACCGGCACATGGCCGATCTTGTCGCTCTCGTCCTGGATGACCCTTCCGCCTTTTCGAACAATCGCTCCGGCGACGCCGCCTCCGTGCTGAAGATGACTGTTCGCCGCGTTCACGATGGCGTCAACGTCCCGTTCGGTGAGGTCGGCCGACACAAGCCGCATTGTGGTCTTTCCGATTTTCTTTTCGAGAACCTCCATGGAGCACCTCGCTTTGTATCTATTGTTAAAGGCTGCTTGTTAACGGTCTCATACACCAGATTCCCGTGAGACAGTTTAAATGCCGCCGCCGCGCTGTATTGCAAATAAATTATATCAGATTACGGCAAGCGGCAATAACCTTCCTCAGACCGGGCACTCAGACCGGACAAAGCACGATTGCTTAATTGTGGAAGATTGTCTGGTATGCTATAATGCTGCCCTATGAATACTATAAGCAACCTCGACTTCACCGATATGAATACAACTGTTGCGGAAAAGCTTTCGCCCATGGTCACGGAACTGGTACGGGTGCACGGAGCGAACCTCCATTCCTTCCACGTGACGGGCAGCGCCGTGATCTCCGACTACAACGAGAAGCTTTCGGACATCAATTCCCTGGTCGTGTTGCATGCCATGGATCTGAAATTCGTCGAGTTCCTCGCCCCCCTCGGAGAAAAATACGGCAGGAAACGGATCGCGGCGCCTCTCGTGATGACGCCGGAGTACATCAAGGGGTCCCTCGACGCTTTTCCCGTGGAGTTCCTTGACTTCAAGCTCATCCACAAGACCGTCTTCGGAAACGACCTTTTAAAAGACCTCCAGATCATGGACCACAACCTCCGGCTCCAGTGCGAACGCGAGATCAAATCCAAACTGATCCACCTGCGTCAGGGATACATCGCCTCCCTGGGAAAAAGAAAGCCTCTTACCGAGGTCCTTGTCAGATCCATAACCGGCTCCATGCCGGTTTTCCGGGCGACAATCCTCGTCCTCGGCGCACAGCCGCCGATACCGCGGAAAGACGTGCTCACGGCCTTCGGCATGGCGGCGAAGATCGAGACCGGCGTCTTCGAAGAGCTGCTGGCCCTCAAGGCCGGACTGATAAGACCATCCGAACAGGAACTGCACGTGCTTTTCGAGCGTTATTACGCCGCGCTCGATGCTGCGGGAAAGATCATCGACGGGCACCATGCATAAAAGGCTTTTTATCGCGCTGCTGCTCTTCGCGTGCATCGGCATTTCGCCTTCCCCGGCCGCGACGCCGACGCCGCCCGCGATTCCGCGCGACTATGTCGTCGATCTTGCCGGCGTGGTCCCCGGCGATGCAGCGGCCCGCCTGAACGCGGCGCTCAGGGAACTGGAACAAAAAACCACCGCGCAGGTGCTTGTCCTGACGATCCAGAGCCTCGACGGCCAGAGCATCGAGGAATTCACCATCAACACAAAAGAGCAATGGAAGCTCGGGCAAAAGGGCAAGGACAACGGCATATTGCTCGTTGTTGCCGTGCAGGACCGGAAATACCGCATCGAGGTCGGCTACGGGCTTGAAAGCGTGCTGCCCGACAGCATGGTCGGCTCAATCGGACGAGATTACATGGTCCCCTATTTCAGAAAAGGAGACTATGGGACTGGAATTTACGCCGCCGCGCTCGTTGTAGCCAATACGATTGCTTCGCAGGAAGGCGTGGAAATCACCGGTATGCCCGCCGTGCAGCAGCCCCGGGGTGCGCAGACCAGAAAACCCCTCGGGATGTTTCAAGCAATCGTGTTCGGCATTTTCATTCTTGTAGTCCTCGTTCTGTGCATTACTCACCCCCAGCAGTGCTTTTTGCTTCTTTTAGCTTCCTCAATGGGAGGAGGGCGTGGCGGCTGGTCGGGAGGAGAAGGAGGCTTCGGCGGCGGCAGTTTCGGCGGCGGGGGAGGCGGCAGCGGAGGCGGGGGCGGGGCTTCGGGAGGATGGTGATTCTGAACCCTCTCCGTCCCCTCAATTCTCTCCCCCAAGGGAGAGAAAGTGAAAACCAACAGAAAATACTAGGAGGTCATCATGAACAACGGAGCAAAAGCACTACTCATTAGTCTTGCAGTTCTTGCCGTAATCGCGATCGGCGCAGTCATGTGGGGCGTGGGTCAGTATAACCAGGCCGTGGCAATGGACGAGCAGATCAAGTCCCAATGGGCCCAGGTCGAAAATCAATTGAAGCGGCGCTACGACCTGATCCCGAACCTGGTGGAAACGGTCAAGGGGTACGCCAAACATGAACGGGAACTGTTCGAGAATATCGCCAATGCAAGGACGAAATATTTCCAGGCGAACACGGTCCCGGACAAGATCCAGGCATCCCAGCAGATGGAGGGCCTGCTCTCGCGCCTCCTTGTGCTGCGGGAAACTTATCCGCAGCTCAAGGCGAACGAAAATTTTCTAAAGCTTCAGGACAGCCTCGAAGGCACGGAGAATCGGATCGCCGTTGAACGCATGCGGTACAATGACAGTGTGAAGATGCTCAATACCTACAGGAGAACGGTTTTCGGAAAGTTCTTTGCTTCCCTGGCTGGCGTGAACGAAGCGCAGTATTACGAGATTCCTCAGGCGGAAAAGGAAGCGCCGAAGGTGAAGTTTAATTAAGGAGAAAGAACCGGGGTATCCTCTCAGGAGACCTTGACCGCATTCTGTGCCTTTACGGCGGCCGGGCTCGCGATGTCTTCGAAGGCCGTCATGGCGGCCATGGAGCCGTGCGCAACGG
>JAXIPA010000067.1:0-16286 GCA_045403145.1 Nitrospirota bacterium
GACTTGTGGCCCGCCCCGTCACCGTACCCGACGCAAGGTCCGCGGAGAGCGCGATCACCGCGACCTGGTTCAGCCGGTTCTGAACGACATACAGAGTCTGACCCTGAAGCAGTATCCCATCGCCGTTCGCCTCGTTTTCTGTGCCCAGCGTGATCTCCAGCGTTGCTCCGGTAAGGGGACTCACGGTAAAAAGTTTCCCGGTATTGCTCTGAACAATGATGAGCTTCGTTCCGTCCGAAGTCGCCGCGATCCCGTTGGCGTTGAACACTCCCGGCCCTGAAACAAACGAGGCCGCAAATGCACCCGTCAGGGGAAGCGGTGTGACCGCACCCAACGAACCGTCGGCGCTTATGGGTACCTTGTAAAGCGCCGGATTGAAGGAATCGGTAAACCAGGCCGCATCAGGGGTCACGATCACGTCGTTGATGAACGTAGTGCCCGTAGCCAGGGAGTAGACGGCGATGTCGGCTCCTGTCCCGGCGTCGTACACGTAGGCCTGGCCCGTCGTCCCGCCTGCCACGAAGAGCCTGCCCCTGCCGTCCACTTTCATGCCGATGGCGCTCCGGCCCGCTGGGGGATTGATAAAAACAAGTCCCTGCCCCGTCGTGATATCGGCCTTGAAGACCCTGCCGGACGGTATGGATCCCGCAAAGAGCGACGTTCCGGAGATGGCGACACCTTCCGGCTGGAAGCCAGTGGGCAATGCTATTACATCCGGGGCCGGCGTACCATTATCGTTGTCGTTGCTGCAGGCCGCTATGCCCAGTACGAGCGCGAGCCCAAGGAGCAGCGTCATTAACAAAGAACCACGAGATGATCTTCCCACGCGTAGAATGTTCATGGTTGCCTCCTCATCGGGTGACGATTAAAGGATTATTTTTTTGTGACCCGTTGATTTAAGTATAACGCTTTTTCGGGCAACCTCTTTCAAGAATGTTTCAAATAGGCATTTCTACGTATACATCCCCCTCTCCGACTTGATATACTTTTACTAATTAAGTAAGGGTAGGACATGATCGCGCTTCTACGTATGATGAACTCGTAAAAAGTCGTCATTCCCGCTTGCCTGCACCCAGCGGTTACGAGCGAAGCATAGTGCAGGGTGTCGGAATCATGTTGCCATATAACGTGCTGATTAGATACGATTCCGGACAAGCCGGAATGACGGTTATTCGGCGATTTTCGACTTTTTACGAAACAATCACGTATGGACGGCGACCGACGACAACCTGATATTATATGTCTTGGTCTTGTAACTACTCAGACGGCTATTCCGTTCTGCCGTCATTCCCGAAAGCTTTTGTCGGGAATCCAGAGGTTTATTAAAACGCTGGGTCCCCGACTGAATCTATCGGGGATTAGAGTCATTCGGGGACGGCGAATTCAGAGGTCTGAGTTAATGTCTTGTTTTTTTCGCGGAATGATAAAACAGTACAAAGGAGGCTCTCATGTCAGCGTATCGCATACTTCTGCGCCATCAGCTAATGGTGTTGTCTCTTGTGGTCTGGGGCATTGCTCTTTCCGCTCCCCTTCATTACCTCTCTGCTCAATCTCCCCTAAAGCCGACCGCGGGCCAGGTTCAGGGACCTTTCTATCCGGTGGTAAAGCCGGTCGACCAGGACGCTGATTTGACCGTCATTCAGGGAAAGCCCGGCAAAGCGAAGGGGCAGGTCATTTATCTTTCGGGCAGGGTTCTCAATCTGAAGGGAAAACCGATGCCGGACACACGGGTGGAGATATGGCAGGCGAACGCCTTCGGGCGATATACCCATCCGGGAGATACGAATCCCGCGCCCCTTGATCCGAACTTCGAAGGGTATGGCGTCCAGATCACCGATGCCGAAGGCAGGTACCGGTTTAAGACTATAAAGCCGGGCGCTTATCCGGCTGCTCAAGGCTGGACAAGACCGCCTCACATTCATTTCAGCGTCACGAGCAAGACCAACCAGCTTATAACCCAGCTCTATTTTGCAGGAGAAGCCCTGAACGAAAGAGACGAATTGCTCAAGGACACGGTGGATAAAGAAGGCCTCCTGGTAAAACTGCTGCCTCCTGCGAAGGATGTCGAACCTGATGCCCTGATGGCGGTCTGGGACATCGTGCTTCCGCAACCGTGAGACATCTTTAAACAAATGGATAAAACACCGTTCACCGTTTCGACGGCTGAAGTACTATACAGCCCCGCCGCGAGATAGCGGACGGGGCTGCGTTAACCTGGGACACGGCTTCTTAGCCTGTTCTCAATCAGTGCATCATATGCTCTTTCTTCTGTGCAGGCTGATCGTCCTTCTGCCCGCCATCGCCGTGCATCATGCCGCATCCCATTCCACCCATGCCTCCCATCATGCCGCCCATGCCGTGGCCGGGCGTCATCATGTCTTTCAATTGTTTCCTCTGAGCGGGGGTAAGCAGCGCCTTTATCTCTTCCTTGACTTTGATATGAGAAAGGAACATCTCCGTCCTGAGCCCTTCGATCTTTTTCGCAAGCGCTTCCACGGCCTTCATGTCCACTGTGTCCTTGTCGAGAAGATCGTCGAGCTCGATCTTTGCTATCTTTTTGTCCGCTTTCTTCCTGACGGCATCCTTCATCGCCTTGCTTTTGATCGCCCTGAGCGAGTCCTGTTGTTTGTCGTCGAGGCCGAGACCCATGAAGTGCTTCCACATCGGATGATCGTCGTCCATCATCCCCTCTCCCTGCATGCCGCCCGCGCCATGCATCCCGCCCATCATCATGCCGCCGCCCATGCCGCCTCCATGCATACCGCCACCCATACCGCCGGATTGTCCCATGCAACCGGACATCTGCGCACCGGCGTCAAGGGCCAAAGCGACAATAAAAACAAATCCCATCACCACACTGATCAAACTTTTTCTCATATCCTTACCTCCATGTCGATTTTATAAAGCAATACTTAATAGTACCAGACGGACAAGGTGAATTCAACCTTGCAGCGCCGCCGAAGATGAACGCCGCTTAAAAAATTGACATTACCACGTACCCGCGCTAAGTTTTTTATATGGATTTTGACAGTAAGGAGGAAACAATCATGATTTCGTTCGTGGTGAACGGCAAAAATCACACCGTGGACGTGAACCCGGAGACGCCGCTTTTGTACGTGCTTCGCAACGACCTCGGCCTGAACGGACCGAAATTCGGCTGCGGCCTCGCGCAGTGCGGGGCCTGCACGGTGATCATGGATGGCGCGGCAATCCTCTCCTGCGTGACGCCGGTTGCGAAGGCCGAAGGGCGGACGATACTGACGCTGGAAGGGCTCGGCTCGATGAACAAGCCCCATCCCATCCAGAAGGCATTCATCGAAGAGCAGGCGGCGCAGTGCGGCTTTTGCGCCAACGGCATGATCATGAAGAGCAAGGTCCTGCTCGATCACACGCCAAACCCGACGGAGCGCGAGGTACGGCAGGCCCTTGAGCCGAATCTCTGCCGCTGCGGCACGCACGGCAACATCATCCGCGCGGTCCAGCGCGCAGCCAGGGCGATGAAGCCATGAAGGACCCGCTTCTTACCCGCCGCCAGTTCGGCAAGAGTATGGCCGGCATCCTCGTCTCGTTCACACTGGCCCCGGAACTCGTCTGGCCGGATGAAGCAGGGCTTCCCGGCAACCTCGGCAGGGCCCCGATGCTCGACGCTTGGCTCCGTATCGGTCGGGACGGCAGGGCGGCCATCTTCACCGGCAAGGTCGAACTCGGGCAGGGCATATTGACCGCGCTCGCCCAGATCGCGGCCGAGGAACTCGACCTGCCGCTCACCCGCATCCGCATGGTTTCCGGCGACACCTCGCAGACGCCCGACGAAGGCTACACCTCCGGCAGCCAATCAATCGAATACGGCGGAACGGCTCTCCGCTTCGCCTGCGCCGAGGCGCGCGCAATTCTGCTTAAGAAGGCATCGGCAAAACTCGGCGTGCCGACGGACAAACTCAGGGCCGCGGACGGCGTCATCACCGCTTCAAACGACAGGAAACTGACCTATGGTGAAATCTCGGAAGCCGGCCTGTTCCACCGCGCCGCCACGGCAAAGGCGCCCCCCAAGTCTCCTGTTGGTCATAAAATCGTCGGCGCGTCCGTGCCGCGCCTCGATATCCCCGCCAAGGTGACCGGCGGCCCCGCCTATGTGCAGGACCTGCGCATGCCCGGCATGGTCTTCGGCCGCATCGTGCGGCCGCCGGGTCCGCGCGACAGGCTCGAAGAGCTCGACGTCGCTTCGGTTAAGAGCATGCCAGGCGTGGTCTCGGTGGTGCGCGACGGCAGCTTCCTCGGCGTCGTCGCTTTGCGCGAGGAGCAGGCGATCAAGGCGAGCGAGGCCTTGCGCAGGAGCGCCAAATGGCGATCAGCCGCCGATCTTCCCGCGTCCGGCAAGATCCATGACTGGCTCAAGACCCGGCCGGCGGAGGACGCGGTTGTGAGCGAAAAGAAGGCCGTGGCAGCCGCTCCGGCCGTGCAGAGGCTGGAGGCTACCTACACCAAGCGCTACGTGGCGCACGCATCGCTCGGTCCGTCCTGCGCCGTGGCCCTGATGAAAGACGGCAGGCTCCATGTCTGGTCGCACACCCAGGGCGTCTATCAGCTCCGGAAAAGCCTAGCAACAGTCCTGAAGCTCGACCCGAAGTCCGTGACAATCTCGCACGTCGAGGGCGCGGGCTGCTACGGCCATAACGGCGCTGACGACGCAGCCCTCGATGCGGCGCTCCTGGCCCGCGACCTGCCGGGGCGGCCGGTGAAGATGCAGTGGATGCGCGACGACGAATTTGCCTGGGAGCCTTACGGTTCGGCCATGGTAATGCAGCTTTCCGCAGGCCTCGGGGCCGACGGCGGCATTGTCGACTGGCAGCACGAGCTCTGGAGCAACGTCCACAGCAGCCGTCCGGGCCGTGCCGGCGGCGTCAATCTGCTCGCCGCCTGGCATCTGGCCGTGCCTTCCGCGCCGGCCCAGGGCTGGAGCGGCGGCGAGGACCGCAATGCCGTGCCGCTCTACGATTTCCCGAACCAGAGAATCATCAGGCACCTCATCCGGGAGATGCCGCTGCGCACCTCGGCGCTGCGCACTCTCGGGGCCTATGGTAACGTGTTCGCGCTCGAATCCTTCATGGACGAGGTGGCGGGGGCCGCTCGCGCCGACCCAATCGAATTCCGGCTCAGATACATGAAGGACCCGCGCGCACGGGCAGTGGTTGAACTGGCGGCCGCGAAGGCGGGGTGGAAGCCAGGCGAAAAGAGCGAAGGAGGGCGCGGACGCGGCTTCGGCTTCGCCAAGTATAAGAACCTCGCCTGCTACGTGGCCTGTGTCGCCGATGTCTCAGTCGACCGCGAAACAGGGCGGGTCGTCGTCACGCGCGTGGTCGCGGCAGCAGATGCGGGCCAGATCATCAATCCGAAGGGCCTCGAGATGCAGATCGAGGGAGGCATCGTCCAGGCAACGAGCTGGACCCTGAAGGAGGCGGTCTCCTTCGACCGCAGCCGGGTGACTTCGCGCGACTGGGCAGGCTACCCGATTCTCACGTTCCCGGAAGCGCCCAAAGTCGAGGTCCATCTGCTGAACCGGCCGGAAGAGAAGCCGCTCGGCAGCGGCGAGGCGTCGTCCGGGCCCGCTGCTGCGGCGATTGCCAATGCGGTCAGCAGCGCCCTTGGCCGACGCATGCGCGATCTGCCGCTTACCCCCGAACGGATCAAGGCGGCTATGGGGTGAGCGGCGCTTTGTACCGGGTGTTGTCTTGACCAGTGCCTCCGGGCAAGCTAATGCAAGAGCCGTCAATGCTAAAAACCCTTTTCCGCTCGCTGCGCCACCGGAACTTCCGCCTCTTCTTTGCCGGACAGCTCGTGTCCCTCATCGGCACCTGGATGCAGAACGTGGGACAGGCGTGGCTCGTTCTGGAGCTGACCCATTCGTCCTTCAAGCTCGGCATCGTCTCGGCGCTCCAGTTCGCGCCCATGCTGTTTTTGTCCTTCCCCGCCGGGGTCTACATCGATTACTTCAATAAACGGAAGATCATCATGGGGACCCAAATCGCGTTTCTGGTCCTCGCGTTAACGCTGACCCTGCTCGACTGGACGGGTGTCGTGCAATACTGGCACGTCGTGGTGCTTGCCACGCTCCTCGGCATCGTGAATACCATCGACATGCCGGCCCGGCAGGCATTCATCATCGAAATGGTCGGCAAAGACGACCTCATGAACGCCATCGCGCTCAATTCCTCCATCTTTAACGCGGCCCGGGCCATCGGACCGGCGATAGCAGGACTGCTTATCGGCGCGGCCGGCACCGCGGTCTGTTTCTTCGTGAACGGCCTCAGCTATCTGGCCGTGCTGTGGAGCCTCCTTATCATGACCTTCGAAAGCCCTCCCCCCGGAAAGCCGCGCGCCTATCGGATGCTGGAAGACATCGGGGAAGCCATGCGATACATCAAAGACACGCCCGTTGTTCTCACCACCATGCTCCTCGTGGCCGTGGTCAGCGTCTTCGCGACGAACTTCAACGTCCTGGTGCCCGTCTTCGCGAAGCAGGAGCTAAACCGTGATGCGGCGGCATTCGGCTTCCTCATGTCCTCCTTCGGCATTGGGGCTCTATTCGGCGCTGTCACCCTCGCTGCCGTAAGCAAGTCGGGGCCGAGGCCGGTGTATCTTCTGGGCGGAGGCATGGGGCTTTCGCTCATGCTCATCCTCATGGGGATACAGAAGTCCTTCGGCCTCTCGGCGCTTCTGCTCGGTCTTTCCGGGTGGTTCATGGTCACCTTCTTCGGCATGGCCAACACCACGGTCCAGCTCAATACCGAGGACCGCCTGCGAGGAAGGGTGATGAGCGTTTACACCTTCACGTTCGGGGGTCTCACGCCGATCGGCAGCCTGTTCGCGGGCTCCGTCGCCCACTGGCTCAAGGCGCCTCTCACCTTCGCCCTCGGCGGGTTGCTCTGCGGCGCGGTATTCATTATCGTTATCATGAAACGCGGAAAGATCGCCTCGCGGCATACGGAATAATCCTTTCCCGGGACCGTGTTGCGGCCGGAAATATGATATCATAACAACCATGCATGAAGGCGATACGATACTGCGCGAGCTCATTCTCCTTCTGGCCGCGTCGCTCCCCATTACGTTCCTCTTCCACAAGATGCGGCTGCCGGCGCTGGTGGGGTTCCTGATCACGGGCATCATCCTGGGCCCCCACGGCGCCGCATTCGTAACGGACACAACGGTCGTAGAGCGGCTCGCCGAGATCGGCGTGGTGCTCCTGCTGTTCACCATCGGGCTGGAGTTCTCGATCGAGGACATCATGCGCTCGAGCCGCCAGCTTTTTGTGGGCGGCGGCCTCCAGGTGGTCCTGACCGTCGCGGCGGTAACGGGCATCTCCCTGATCTTCGGGTTCCCTCTGCCGCAGGCCGTATTCTTCGGCTTCCTTGCTTCCCTGAGCAGCACGGCCATCGTGCTCAAAATGTACTCGGACCGGGCGGAGCTCGACTCTGCCCACGGCAGGCTCGCCACCGGCATCCTCCTGTTCCAGGACATCGCCGTCGTGCCCATGATGCTCCTTCTCCCGGTCCTGGGACAGGCGACCACGGAGGGCGGAGTCACCGTGCTTTCGGTGCTCACGACCCTGGGCAAGGCGAGTCTGGGCCTCGTCGTGGTTTTCCTTGCAGCGCGCCGGATCGTTCCCTACCTCCTGCACCAGGTGATCAGGCTCAAGAACCGCGAGATATTTTTTCTCCTGATCGTGCTCCTCTGCATGGGCACGGCGTGGATCACGTACAGTCTCGGCCTGTCCCTCGCCCTCGGCGCGTTCCTTGCAGGACTGATCATTTCCGAATCTGAATACAGCCACCATATCGTGGCCAGCATCATGCCGTTTCGGGACTACTTCGCCAGCATCTTCTTCATTTCCATCGGCATGCTGCTGCAAACCGGCTATTTCGCCTCCCATTGGGCTCTGGTCTGCGGCATGACCGCCGTCCTTATCGGCGTAAAGACCGTTATCGTCATCATGACGGCCAAGGTCCTCCGCTATCCCGCGCGAAGCTCCATCCTCGTGGGCCTGGGACTGGCGCAGATCGGGGAGTTCGCCTTCCTTCTCGCGCAGCAGGGGTCCGACAGGGGCCTCATCAGCGGCGAAATATACCAGCTCTTCATCGACACGTCGATCCTGAGCATGCTCGCCACACCGCTGATCGTCCAGGTCGCCCCGTTCTTCGTCAGACGTCTCCCCGCCGGGACACCGGCGCGCGAGGAAAAAAGCGATATGTGCGCTCTCATGGGACACACGATCATCGCCGGATACGGACTGAACGGCAGGAACCTGGCGAAGACCCTCAAGGCGACCCATATCCCGTATGTAGTGCTCGAGGTGAACGCGGACACCATCCGCAAGGCGCGACCCGAGGGAGAACCCATCATCTATGGAGACATTACGAGGGAAGATACGTTCGTGCGGGCGGGGGTAGACTGCGCGAAAGTGATCGTCTTTGCCATCTCGGATTTTGCCGCGACAAGGATGGCGGTGCGGATGGTACGGCGGATGAACTCGTCCGCCTTCATCCTGGTGCGCACACGGTACGCGGCCGAAGTGGACGAGCTCCTGAAGCTCGGCGCAAACCAGGTCATACCCGAGGAGTTCGAGACCTCCATCGAAATCTTCTCGCGGGTCCTCCACGAATATCACGTGCCGGCGAATGTCATCGCCAACCAGATCCAGTTCGTGCGCTTCGGAGGATACAAGATGCTGCGCGGCATCTCGCTCGATCAGGAAAATCTCGGCCGCGTGGCCGCGCTCTTCGCGGGGGCCACGGTGGACCACATCCAGATCGAACCGGACTCGCCCGCAACAGGGAAGACCCTCCGGGACCTCGACATCCGGAAAAACACGGGCGCCACGGTCATCGCCATAGCCCGGAACGGAGAGGCGATCACGAACCCGGGACCGGACTTTACGATGCAGCCCGACGATATCGTGGTCCTGCTCGGCGCGCACCGCGATCTGGACGAGGCGGTGAAGCTTCTGACAAGGGGGGATCAGGCTGAGAAACTGTGAGGTTTCCTAAATTTGTATTGCCATCACGGGAAGTCTTTAGTATAATCAGTGCGGGTTTTTGAATTTCCCATTTTCCATCTTCAATTTTCCATTATCAATTGTCTCATCACAAGGGAGAGGTTACGGAGCTGGTGCCCGTCCCGGCCTTCAAAGCCGCTGTTTCCTCCGTTCGCGGGGGAAAGGTGAGTTCGATTCTCATGCTCTCCCGCCAATTTCTTCAAAGAGGATGAACTCGTAAAAAGTCGGAGATAGCCTCTAATGTGTCATTCCGGCTTGTCCGGAATCCTTCCTTTTCAGTGCGTTACGCGGCACTACGATTCCCGACACCCTGCACTATGCTTCGCTCGTAACCGCTGGGTGCAGGCAAGCGGGAATGACGACTTTTTACGAAACCTTCAAAGAGCAAGACCTGAAAAACTCGTAACACTCATCAATAATCTCAAAAAGGCTCAGAGAAAATACCTCTGAGCCTTTTCCTCTCCTTAGAGCTGGAGTACAACCTTCACCATGTCTTCATCGTCATATGCCTGCTTGAAGCCGTATTTCTGACCCAGCGCCAGCATCCTGCGATTGTTCTTCAGAATTTCCATCCAAAGCGACTTCAAGCCTATTTCCTTGGCGATTCCTATACTGTACTCCATGAGAATATTGCCGATTCCTTTGCCCTGCCATTCGTCCGAGATGAGGATCGAAAGTTCTGCATTTTCGAGATCGGGCATTTTGTTTATTCTGACGTCGCCAATAATCTTTTGCTTATCAGGGATGACCCCGACAAAAGCCAACTCGCGATCGTAATCGATCTGACAGTACCTTCCCAGTTTCTCATGCGGAAAATGGACCAGGGTATGGCCGAAACGGTAGGTAATGGTTTCATCTGACAACGATTTGAAAAGTGCATATATGAGGGGTTCGTCTTCAGCCTGTATGGGACGTATGCAGCAGGCCGTTCCGTCTTCCAGCGTTCTCTCTATGGCATACTGATGGGGATAGGGGCAGATGGAAAGATGAGGGGGACAGATATCCTCCCTGAACGATCCTTTTTTGATCACGGCCCCTGCATCGAGGAGAATTTCTGCGTCCAGGGCGATCACTCCCTTTTTTGAGATGAGGAA
Source organism: Nitrospirota bacterium (assembly GCA_045403145.1). Classification (GTDB taxonomy): domain Bacteria; phylum Nitrospirota; class UBA9217; order UBA9217; family UBA9217; genus JAJYKN01. Next base: position 10,144 of record JAXIPA010000067.1, read on the forward strand.
GGGATTGATGTCGATCTCCTTTATTTGATGGAAGTCTATAATGAGCTGGGAGAACCTCACGAGTATCTCCTCGAGCTGCCCAAGGACCCGCTGAAAGTCGGGCAGATCGCGAAGATACTGATATATCTTTGTATCTTCCATCATGCGTTTCGCGAGCGTCTGATTGAGGGGTGGAAGCCCTATGGCATAGTCGTTCATCGCTTCAAGGAGGTCACCCCCGGTTCCGAAGAGTATCGCGGCGCCGAAACTCGGATCTTTTTTCGCGCCTATCACCAGCTCATAGCCATGATTAATCACCATCGGCTGAACGACCACATATGCCTTGGCATCCCCATGCGATTGAGCGAGAGTGTGGAGGAATTTGCAGGCATCTCTCACGGATTTCTCGTCTCTGAGGTTCAACTGCACGCCGTCCTCTTCCAGCTTGTGGAATATCGTTTCCGAATCGATCTTCAGCACAACGGGATAGCCTATCTTCTCGGCTATGCCGACGCAATCGTCCTCACAGGTGGTCCTTACGGTCTCCACAATGGGAATCCCGTATGCATCGAGAATCTCTTTAACCTCGGTCAAATGGAGCACCCGCCTGTTTTCTCCGATTGCCGTTTCTATGATTCCCCTCGTCTTTTCGGTGTCGGGAACGAAGTCCTTGAGAATCGCCTCAGGAGTTTCCTGAAGAAGTTTCAGGTTTGAGTCATAACGGTACATGGACATGAAGCTCCTCACCGCCTGTTCCGGAGTAACGAAAGTCGGGATATCCGTATTGTTAAAAAATTGCCTCGCCCCTTGCACAAGCTCATCCCCGAGCAGCGCAACAAACAGAGGCACATCCCGAACGGACCGTGCAGCAGAGGTTACTGCGGCGGCAATATCTTTGGATTCGAGGCAGGGATGCGGCACATACACCACAAGCACACCGTCTACGCCGCTGTCTTTCAGACAACTGCCGACGGCCAATTCAAAGTCTTCCGGTGATGCTTCGGGGAGGAGATTAACAGGGTTACTGATACTTCCCTTTATGGAAAGATTTTTTTTAATGGCAGCGACGATTTCCTCGCTCAGGACCCCCAATTCACCTCCCATGCGCAGGAGGGTATCAATCGCCATTGAAGCCGGCCCCACTGCATTGGAAACAATCGCCAATCGTTTTCCCTTCGGACGGTGTTGTTTTCCAAGGGTCTCCGTGATATAGAAGAGATCCAGCATTTCATTCACCCTTACGGCGCCCGCTCTCTTAAACGCAGCTTCGTAGACCTTGTCTTCACGGGCAAGGAGCGCCGAATGGGTGAGTTCCGCTTTACTTGAAATATCGTACCTCCCCGACCTTACGACCACAATAGGTTTACTGTTCGCAAAGCTCCGAACAGCAGTCATAAATTTCCTGCCGTCACCGACATTTTTCATGTAGATGATAATCGCCTTTGTGTCGGGGTCTATGCCGAGGAAATCGATCAGGTCGGATATATCGATATCCAGGCTTTTACCGAGAGAAATGAAGTAACTGAGCCCCATCTTTTTGCTCATTGCCCGTTCAAGAAATGCCGCGGAAGAGATGCCGCTCTGGGAGATAAAGGCGATATTCCCTTTCGGGGGAATAGACGGAAAGAGACTCGCATTGAGGTTTTTCCCCGGTCTCAAAAAGCCCAGGGAATTGGGCCCCAAAACCCTGAAGCCGTAAATCTGCGAGATCTTCTTGATCTGCTCTTCGATCTGAAGCGCGTTGCCTACCTTCTGTTCAAAGCCAGGGGTCGCGATCACAACCCCCTTAACATCCTTTTGCCCACAGTCGTCAAGAGCCGTATAGAGCTCTTCAGGGGGGAGCGTTAAGATCGCCAGATCGATCGAATGCGGTATGGCGTTGATATTTCGGTATGCCTCGACCCCCTGTATCGCCTCGCTGTCGGGGTTTACGGGAAAAACGACCCCTTTGAATCCCTTTCCGATGAGATTTCTTAAGACATGGTATCCCAATACCTTCTTGTCTTCACTTGCGCCGAGAACCGCTATCCTGCGGGGATTAAAAAAGGCTTCGAGATTCTTAATCGCCATAATGACCTCTCCTAAAATCATGAGATCTGGTGCTGACGCATATGTTTATATTATCTGTCAAAGCTTTCGCTGCGTTGATTGGAGAATTTTCGAGAACGGCGTTTCCCGGGTCTCCATCAGAAGGTGGTCGTGATTACTCATGAGAACATGGGCAGAGAGGGAATACTGGGAGCGGTTCCTGCAGATGGCCAGGAACTCGATGAATTTCTGAAAGTCCGGCGAGCCTTTGAAGGTTTTTTGCCCCTGGGTGCCGCGCGTGATAATGTGATAAAAGGCTCCCTCATACTCCATTCTCGGCTTCAGCGGCATGGCATAACGTTAGCAAATGAGGTGGGTGCTGTCAAGATAGCAATTTTCAAGTCTGGCCCTGTATGGTCTTAAAATTTTCCTGCTGTCATCAAAACAGCTTCAGGTCCGAATGCAATCACTTTGAAGTGTTCGTCGCGGCATAAAGCGGAACGGCTCTTATCCTTCTATCGTATTTATATCATTTTCTATTATTTTCATATCACATTTTTTCTCGTCCGCAACAGGAATCTGACACGTTCCAGCTCGTAAGCCGGCAGGCCGCAACAGGGTCGGAGAATTTAACAGCAAAGACCTGTCTAAACATCGGCGGGGAAATTTCATTTTCCCGTCACAGGGTGGGCTTTTTCACTCGACAGGGAGCCTTCAAACGGGTGACCACAGGAGGGTCCCCTGTCCTGGTCCAGCATTTCGCGGATCTTATTCGTCAGGAGGAAGGGCGTGAGCGGTTTTTGGAGAAGCGCCATTTTCTTATCGAGTACATCCTGCTGGATAATAGCATCATCGGTATATCCTGATACGAAAATCGCCTTCAGGGAAGGGCGGCGTTGCCGGAGGACTTCAGCTAATTGCACGCCGTTCATCCCCTGCATGATTACGTCCGTTACGAGAAGATGGATGGTCCCTTCGTATTCATCGCTGACCTTGACCGCATCTTCTCCCGAGGGAGCATCGAGGACCTGGTAACCAAGCGGCTGGAGTGTTTCAATCAGCAGCTTCCGGATGGACGGTTCGTCGTCCACAACAAGCACTGTCTCGGTGCCCCGCGTCAGGCTGGAATGCTTTCGGTCAGTGATTTTGTCCGTCTCGCGGTTGACCGTGGGAAACAGGATTTTAAACGTAGTCCCCTGGCCCTGCTCGCTGTTTACCATAATATGACCGTTGTGCTGCTTGACGATCCCATATACTGTTGACAGACCAAGCCCCGTACCCTTGCCCATGCTCTTGGTCGTATAGAAGGGCTCAAAAATCCGCTCTTGAACCTGCTTGCTCATTCCTGTTCCCGTATCTGCAACGGACAGCGCCACATAAAAGCCGGGTGCGGTCTTCTGGCCTTGATCTTCGCTCACGGACAATTCCGATGTTTCTATCGTCACCCGGCCTCCTGAACGCATGGCGTCCCTGGCATTGACCAGAAGATTCATCAGGACCTGCTCCATCTGCCCTTTATCGGCGACGATGTTTCTAATCGGGTCCTGGAGATTGAGATCAAGGACGATGTTCTCGCCGATTACCCGGCGGAGCATTTTTGCGAGGCTCTCGATTACGGTGTTCAGATTGACAACCTTCATCTCAAGCACTTGCTTGCGGCTGAACGCGAGGAGCTGGCGTGTGAGCGCCGCGGCCCGCTCGCCGGCTTCATAGATGATCTTGACGGCATCGGCGGCAGGATGGTTGTCGGGAAGTTTCATCAGGGCCACGTGGCTGAAACCGATGATTGCGGAAAGGATATTGTTGAAATCATGGGCGATGCCGCCGGCCAGGCGGCCGATGGAGTCCATTTTTTGTATCTGCTGGAATTCGGCCTGGAGTTTCCGTTGTTCCTCCTCGGCTTTTATGCGTTCCGTAATGTCCCGCATGATAAATACCGCGCCGAGTATATGGCCGTCATCATCCCGTATCGGGTCGACTGAAATGGATACCCAGAGCTTCCTGTCGGACAGGTAGGCATTGCCTCCTTCGTGTTCCATGGACTGTTTCAACACGGACTGTATGCCTGTTTCATTCCGGATTGCGTCAACGGGGAATTGCTGAAACAACGATGTCCCGATCAATTCATCGAACTGTTGGTTGCAAAAAAGCGTAGCCGCCTTGTTGATGCGGATTATTTTGTAGTCGGGGTCCAGCATCATGATCACATCCGTTGTCGAGTCAAAGGTGGTGCGCCACTCATTGGAAGCCTTCTTAATGGCTGTTTCCACCCGTTTCCGCTCCGCAATTTCTTTTTGTAAACGTACGATGCTTTCGGAGAGTTTTGCCGTTCGATCCCGGACCTGGTTCTCGAGAAGAATTTTGTGTGATTCAAGATCGTACTTCAGCCCCAGTTCATTGATCAGGCCGGAAAAATGAAAATACCTGAGGACTAATGAGCTTGATAATAATGCCAGCAAAAAGGCATTCGCGGTGAAGAAGGTCCGAAAATCGGTAATTTCCTCCATGACCAGGAGGGGGAGTAAATAAGTACCGTATACCATGAGCATTAACACCAGGGAGTACGCCAGCCTGACTGGAAGAAAACTGACGACCCAGATGCCGACCAGGCTCATGCCGACGTAATAGGAAGAAGTGTGCCCTCCGGTTTTTAAAATCATGAGTTCTATCGTAACGGCGGACGCCAATACCGCGACACCGAGAATGAACTGATAATGAATTATCTTGCGGATCCGGTTTGTCTTGAAAATGTAGAAAAAAATCAGCAGCAAACCTGAGATCGCTGCGCGGTAGACGAGAAAAATGCGGAAGTTCCCGGGAGTGCTTACGTAATCCAGGGCGCTCAGCAAAATAAAAATCACCGCGCCCCCGAGACACAGCATGGGAGCTGATTTTAATAATAATTCATTGATGCTGTTTTCTATGTATTCGTTTTTATTCATGCAAGAATTATTAATAAGTTTCTTTGCGGAAATGGTTCCCTTCACAGGTGACTTATCGGCAAAATCTTATGAAAACTTAAGCACATCTGAAAAGTCCGGCCTGTGATGTTTATATCCTCCCCTATTACATCCCTTCTTCGAACCTAACCCCTCCTTCCCTGCATCCCCACGGGAAAAGATCCGGGAGGGATAACCCGGTAAGCCTTCGAGACGGATGGAGACTTTGGATCGGATTAACATATTTTTAGCACAATCCAAAGAAAAAGGGTTACAGCAATTGCTGTAACCCCTTGAGAGATTTGGCAAGATGCTCTCCCGGCAATTTCATTCCAGAATAATATAATCAGCATCTTCTCCTTTTGCCGAATATATCTCCTCGCCGCCCCGTATCTCAGGCACGATCACTTTGCACAGGTACTTTGATTTTTTTGTGATCTGCCGGGGGATTCCCTTTTTCCCTGCGTGATCAACGCCCGAGAGAACAACAACGGTCGTGCCCGGATTCCTGTCAAGAAAGTTCATAAGATGGTATGCCATGGTCTCGTCCCATATCATCTGTGCCTTGTAGAAATTATCGAACGTTGTATCGCCCTTGCCGTGGGCTTCATAGACCTTCCTCAGGTGGGTCCGGTACTGGTCATCAAGATCAAAGCTTATGTGAGGAGGCAACTGCTTCAATTCATCGTTCGTAAGAGCTTCAAACCCCTGTCGCGACACCTTTTCCGTAATCCCGCTTTCTACATTGAGTCCGATCAGGGGGATGTCGAACTGCCTGGCGTATTTTAAAATATTCATGTACCAGGGCCACGGCATGCCCCAACTTTTGCTGTACACGTCTATAAAGACACCCAAGGGCATGGTCCCCTGTACCCATTGGTCAAGCTCTTTCTGACTGCTCGCCCTGAACATCTCGAGCCCGATCGCCAGGGGAATCTTTGACTCATAGAGCGCTTTTATGATGTTCAACTGGGCTTGATGGTGCTTCAGGTTGCTGTGGACCTCGCCGACAAAAATAAAATTGGATCCCTTGACGTCCTGGACCATCTGTTTCAAATCAATGATCTTACCGTCACTCACCCGCAATATCCGCTCCAAGCCGAAGCTTGTTGACGAAATAAGACAGAGTGCCAGGAATATGCCCACCGATGCCATTTTTTTCACGCCTGTCTTCAATTCTTTTACCTCAATCCGATC
>JAXIPA010000019.1:0-42126 GCA_045403145.1 Nitrospirota bacterium
TTTACGGAATTTCAGATTCTATTGTCATTTCGGTGCCTCTTGCAAATAAGAATGACAACTGTACTTCAGCAAATGGCATGTATTCCGCCTTTCTTGCAACCTCCGGAATCGCTTTGGCAGCACTCTCTACGGGCTTGGTACTGCGGGGTGGTTTAGATGTTGGAGTAGCTGTAAATATTGATGACAGGGGGGAAATCTACGGACCTGCTCTTGAGCGCGCGTACTACTTAGAAAGCAGGTTGGCTGAATATCCTCGTTTTGTTGTCGGCAAGGAACTGATCTCCTATCTTGGATGGATTCACACTCAACAGAGCAATTCACCACTCGGGAAAATAGCAAAAGATTTGGCTGCGGTTTGCTTAGGGATGATTATCCAGGATGCCGATGGCAGGGCTATGCTTGACTTTCTCGGGAATCAATTCAGAGAACAGACTGAAAGAGCGATTGATAAAGAGATATTTATAAAAGCCCAAGATTTTGTGGCTTCTCAGTATGGGAAGTTCAAAAATGAGAACAACGAAAAACTTTCTTCCTATTATTATCGTCTTATGCGCTATTTCAATTCACGTCAGAATATATGGGGTGTTGCATAGAGTTTCGCAGCTTTCTACGCTTCCCTCAATTGAAGGATGTTTGCGAATATAAACAAAGATTGAAGCTTCTCAAAAGTGCCTTTGCTGTTGAGGATGCCACGAAAACTGTGAAAAAGAACATTTTAGTGTTTGATGATCTATATAGGTCCGACGCTACCGTGGACGCTATTGTACGAACATTGTTCACTGAAGGTAACGTAAACAGGGTGTACGTGCTGGCATTGACCAGAACGAGGAGTATATTGTGAATAAGGTCTTTATCGGCGGTTCAAGAAAAATAACAAAGCTCAACAGCGACATCACGAGCAGAATAGACAACATTATTCAGAGCGGGTACACGATTCTTCTCGGCGATGCGAACGGCGTGGATAAGTCCGTACAGCAATATCTTCACGATAGGCACTATCGCAATGTACTTGTCTATTGCATGGGACCTCAATATAGAAATAATCTTGCTCATTGGGAAACAAAGCATGTGCCGGTGAACCAACAAAGCAAGAAAGATTTCTCCTACTATTCGTTAAAGGATTTTGAGATGGCCAGGGAAGCGGATTACGGCTTTATGATATGGGATGGTAAGAGCAAAGGCACCTTGAACAATATTCTCAACCTCCTGAAGGATAACAAAAAAACATTGGTATACTATTCCCCGGATAAAAAGTTTTATACTGTGGATACGTTTGACAATTTAAAGGGTCTTCTGCGGCAAGATGACAAGCAACTTCAAACAATGTTCCAGAAAGCTCTTAACGCGCTGTGCAACGCGCCTGCGGAAGGGCAAAAAGAAAACCAAATTGCGTTGAGCTTACATTGAGAATGGATATTGTCTCGCGGATGAACACTGCGGTCTAATGGACTGGAAAGACCGCATTACTATTGACCAGGCAGTTCTTGTGGGAAAGCCGGTCATAAAAGGGACCCGCATAGCCGTCGAGTTTGTGATTGACTTGCTGGCGCAGGGCTGGACCGAGCTGGAGATTCTGAGAAACTATCCGGGGCTCGTGCACGAAGATATTCTCGCCTGTCTGAAGTACGCCAGCGAAACGCTTCACGCTGATCACGTTCGATAAAGACTTCGGTGAATTGGCATTTCGTTCACACCTTCCCGCCACCTGCGGAGTTATCCTGTTTGCATACCCGCTCCTTCATCATCGTTCGTCGCCAATGCCGTGGTTGCCGCGATTGAATCCCGAGCAGACGGGACAGGCCATTTCTCGGTAGTTGAGGAAAATAGAATCCGTATGAGGGCGTTATAATTACAAGATTTCCGCGATTAGAGTGTTGAATCCCTCAACATACCGCGTGTCCAAACCCTTGTCGAATTCCGTGAGCCATTTAATGATGTACTGCCCGTCATAGCGGGGATTTTTCAGGATGATCGATCTGATATCTTCGAGGTCCCGGGGCCTGCCTGCGATCACTTTGTGAATTATCAGGTCTTCCAAAGAAGCGAATTGTACGGAGACGCCGGCAGCACGGTCAAACACGACGCTTTTAGCCCGCGCGATGGCCTGCTGTTCATAGGCAGAGAACGAAAAAATAAGGTCGATCCTGATCCCGGTCTGCTCCTCCAGAAGCGGAAGCACCATCGTCTTTTTCACAAACTCTTTTGGGTTCTCTGTAAGGACCTTTAGGCCCAGACGGCTGGTGAGGGCAAGGATGTTTTCGTATTGGTCGGTCCCGATGCCGAGGGTGATGTCGATGTCTTTCGTCAACCGCGGTTCGCCGTACAGGAGAACGGCCTGGCCGCCGATGACCATGTAAGCAATCCGTGATGCGGCGAGTTCACGGGCGATCCGTGTGAGGAGTTCCTGAAACACTGTTCACGACCTTTGCAATGGTTAGAATGGTGTCCAGTCCTTCAAGCGGGTCCTTGAGGGGGAAAATGCCGAGTGCGACGGCTTCATTATAGAGGGCGTCGACAATGCGGAAATTCTGCGCGATGTCAACTTGTTGACTCCTGATCAGGTCCCTTTCGAACTGTGCGTACACCGGGTAATTGGTTATCATCGTCGAGACCTCGCGTATTCGGATGAATCCCTCTGATTTGATTATACAGGGTTTGAGAATATTTTCAATCCTGCGACTTGGGGGAGGGGTCAGGGCGCCTGTCTGCGTTCGAGGATCACGGCGCTCAGGACTTTCGCCAGCTCCCTGTTCGTGTAGGGCTTGACGATCACCCCGGAAAAGCCGTATTCCCCGTAATTGCCCATGATGGGGTCGTTCGAGTAGCCGCTCGAAACAATCGCTTTCACCTTCGGGTCCGCGGCGAGCAGCTCCTTGATGAGTTCCCTGCCGCCCATCCTTCCCGGAACAGTCAGGTCCGTGATGACCGCATCATAGGGGGCGCCGACTGCGAGCCTTTTTTTGTATTCTTCGAGCGCCTCTTCACCGCTCGCAACGGCCATCGCGTCGTATCCGAGGAATTCCAGCATGTCCGTTGCAACGGCCCGTATGGCATCGTCGTCATCCATGAACAGAATATTTCCTCTGCCGGTAACGGGCTGACTTTCCCTGACCTGCTTGTCTTCATGCTTTCCAAAGACCGCGGGGAGGTAGATCGTAAACAGCGTGCCCGCCTCGGGCCGGGACTCGACCGAAATATGGCCGCCGTGCTTCTTCACGATGGAGTAGCAGGTGGCGAGTCCGAGGCCGCTTCCGTTCTCCTTGGTCGTAAAATAAGGGTCGAATATCTTAGGCAGGAGTTCCTCCGCCATGCCGACGCCCGTGTCCTTAACCGTAAGGCGAACATAGAAGCCCGGCTGCAGCGGCAGGGAGGTCTGTTCGTCAATGGTCACGTTTTCTCCGGCCATGCCGATGGCGCCGCCTTCCGGCATGGCTTGATGGGCATTGATGAGCAGGTTATTGACAACCTGGCTAAGCTGACAGGCGTCGGCCTCGACAAGCCAGAGGTCGGGGGGGAGAGAAACAGAGCACTGCACCGGGGTGCCGCTCAGGGCCAGGCTCACCGCCTCCTTGATGACGGGACCGATGCCGATAACGGCCTTCACGGGAGCGCCGCCCCGGGAAAAGGTCAGCAGCTGCTGGGCCAGGTCCTTGGCCCGGATGGTGGCTTGTTCCGCCTCCTTGAGCCATTCGACGAGATTTCCCTCCGGACCGGGGTGCATCTTTGCCAGGACGATATTTCCCATGATGGCCGTCAGGAGGTTGTTGAAATCGTGGGCAATGCCGCCGGCCAGGACGCCCAGGGATTCGAGCTTCTGAGCCTTGATCAGCTCCTCTTCCATCCGCTTGCGCTCGGTTAGGTCCCTGCTGATGGTAGCAACGGCTGCGGGCTGGCCTGATTCCCCGTCAAGGATGAAAAAGATGTTCATCTCGACGGGAATGGGCCGGTTCGTCGAAAAGTGCCTGAGCCGCAGTTCACCCTTCCATTCGCGACGCTGCGTGAGCAACGTCATGATGTCCCGCAGTTTCTGGCGGTCCTCCTCGACAATATACTCATACATGTCGTGCCGCCCGACCTCCGATAATGAACCGAGCCCGACAAGCGCACGGCCGGCCGCATTGATATAGAAAGTCCTGCCGTCCAGCGTCGCCGTTCCGATGAAGTCGGGGGCATTTTCGATGATGGAGGCGAGCTTCTGCTGTTCCTTCAGGTGCGACGAGTTTTTGATGGCGATGGCGGACTGGTTGGCGATGTTCTGGTACAGGGACAGCTCGTCCTCCGTGAACGCTCGCCGTGCGAGCGTATGGCCGATCAGGACGCCCAGGACCTCCCCTTCGAACAACATGGGAACGCAGAGGGCGGAGGTTATCCCCTTTGCGGTCACGATCTGCGGAACGTCAAAGCGCGTTTCCGTGGTAAAATCAGTCACCATACCGTGCACAGCGTTTAGCGCAACGCAGGTTGAGAGCCCCTGTCCCTCGACGAGACTGAAGGTGTTGATCATCGTCCCGGGAAACCCGAGGGTGTCCTTGATGATCAGCTTTTTTTTGTCTTCCGACAGGACCATAACCGTGGAAAAATCAAAGGACAACAGGTCCCGCGCCGTGGAAATGACCGAACGGTACAATTTCATCAGATCCGTCGTGACCGTGATGGCCCGAGACACATCGAGGAGCTTGCCGAGGATGCGCGTGTAATGGACGGATGCCATGCCGGGAGATGCATCAAGCGGTGCATGGTGATTTTCGTTTGTCTCCTGCGGATTATCCGCAGGTTCCCGCTGCGGGTCATTTGAGTTATTACATTCGGAAAAATTCATGCCGGAAGTTTAACATTTTTTTAATGGATTCGCAACATATTCTCCAAAAACAGCTTTCCCAAAAAACCCTTGCAACTGCTGAAAAAATAAACTATAATTCGCAATCCCATCAGGCGGGTTTTACCCTAATGTCCAACCAAAAAATTCATGAACTGCGGAAAAAGATAGACGAGATCGACGATAAACTGGTCGACCTCTTGAACGAGCGCGCGAAGATCGTCATTGAAGTCGGCAACATCAAGAAGGCTGAGAAGCTGGACTTTCACTCGCCGTCCCGGGAGAGGGAGATCCTGGAGCGTCTGACCGCCCGGAACACCGGACCGCTCCCCGAGGACACCCTGAAAGCCGTATACCACGAGATTCTCTCTTCGTCGCTTTCCCTGGAACGCCCGCTCAAGGTGGCCTATCTCGGGCCGCGCGCCACGTTCACGCACCAGGCCGGCATGCAGCAGTTCGGCCTTGCAGCCCAGTACGTGCCCGTGGAAAGCATCAAGGACGTGTTCAACGAAGTGGAGCGGGGCCGGGCCGATTACGGCGTGGTACCCATCGAGAACTCCACGTCGGGGGCCGTGATCTACACCCTCGACATGTTCATCGATTCCGAACTCAAGATATCGGCCGAGATCATGCTCGAGGTATCGCAGCACCTCCTGAGCAAGTCCGGCAAAATCGAGGACATCAAGAAAATCTATACGATCTCCCCCGCGGCGGCGCAGTGCAGGCAATGGCTCGAAAAAAACCTGCCCGGCGTGCCGGTCCTCGATGCGACGAGTACGGCCAGGGCCGCCGAAATGGCGCTGGATGATCCCTCTGCCGCCGCCATAGCCAGCGAGATGGCGGCCGTGCTCTACAGCCTGCAGATCGCGGCCAGGAAAATCGAGGACAGCGCCAGCAACATTACGCGGTTCCTCGTGATCGCCCCGAAGTATCCGGGGAGAACGGGCCGCGACAAGACCTCGATCATGTTCTCCATCAAGGACAAGGTGGGCGCGCTCTACACCATGCTTGCGCCTTTTGCCGAGAGCGGGATCAACCTGAACAGGCTGGACGCCCGGCCTTCGGGGAGGAAGGTCTGGGATTACGTTTTTTTTATTGACATGGAAGGGCACATCGAGGATGAGAACGTGGCGAAGGCCATCGAAAACCTCAAAAAAGACTGCCTTTTTCTGAAGGTGCTCGGGTCGTATCCGAAGAGCGGATAGAGTCACTCAAGGATATTTTTTACCGCAGAGTTCGCGGAGAGCGCTGAGTTTTAGCTTCATAATTCAGGATTCAGATTTAACTCTGCGCCCTCTGCGTTCTCTGCGGTTAATTTATTTGACGAGGTTTTCTTTATGATTCCTGTCTCAGACAACATCAAATGCATCACCCCCTATGTTCCGGGCAAACCCATCGAGGAGCTGGAGCGCGAACTCGGGATCAGCGGGAGCATCAAGCTCGCCTCGAACGAGAACCCGCTGGGGCCGTCGCCCAAGGCGATCTCGGCGGTCAAGAAGGTCGTCGAGGGGCTGAACCGGTATCCCGACGGCAGCGGTTTCTACCTTTCCCGGGCCCTCGCCGGGAAATACGAGGTGGACCTGCCTCAGATCATCCTGGGCAACGGCTCGAACGAACTCATCGAACTCGTTGTGCGCACCTTTGTCCAGCCCGGCGACGAGATCATCTCGGCCGACCCTTCCTTCGTCGTGTATAAAATGATCACCCAGGCCGCCTGCGGCGCAAACGTCATCGTGACGTGCAGGGACATGAAGCACGATCTCGACGCCATGGCGGAACGGATCACGCCGAAGACCAGGATCGTTTTCATCGCCAACCCGAACAACCCGACGGGAACCATGAACACCAGGGCCGAGATGGACCGCTTCATGGACCGCGTGCCGGACACCGTGATCGTTGCCGTCGATGAAGCGTACTTCGAGTATGTGACCCATGCCGATTACCCGGATTCTCTTGACTATCTGAAGGCAGGCAAGAACATGCTCGTGCTCCGCACCTTCTCCAAGATATACGGCCTTGCCGGCCTTCGCATCGGATACGGCATCACGAAGCCTGAGATCGCCGAGCTCATGAACAAGGTGAGGCAGCCTTTTAACACCAACTCGTTGGCGCAGACCGGCGCTTTGGCGGCGCTTTCGGACCGCAAACACGTGGAGAAATCGATTGCGATCAACAACGAAGGGAAGCAGTATCTGTATCAGACCTTCCAGCGGCTCGGGCTGACGTATGTCCCGACCGAGGCAAACTTCATCCTCTTCGAAACGACCATGGACGCGAAGGATGTGTATGCCGCGCTCCTCAAACAGGGCGTGATCATCCGGCCCATGGGCGGGAAAAGGCTCAGGGTGACGATCGGACTGCCCGAGGAGAACAAGCGGTTCGCGGCCGAGTTGGAGAAGATCGTAAAGCAATAAACTTTTTGCCACAGAGGACACAGAGAACACAGAGGGTGAGGCGAGAAGTCGAGGCGCTGAAAACATTTGCAGTTTCATCCCCATAGTTCCAGGTTTTTATCTTCAGTTGTTCTCTGTGTTCTCTGTGTCCTCTGTGGCAATAATTCTTTTTGACGTTTTGAAAGGATTCCCATGATCATCGTTGTGAAGCCGGATGCGACCGAGGAACAGGTCGAGCACATCATCAAAAAGATCAAGGACCATGGTTTGCAGGCCCACGTGTCAAAGGGCGTGGAGAGGACAATCATCGGCGCGATCGGCGACGAGGCGGTGCTCCAGAGCCTGCCGCTCGAGGCCATACCCGGCGTGGAGAAAGTGCTTCCCATCCTAAAGCCCTTCAAACTTGCAAGCAGAGAATTCAGGAAGGAAAACACCGTCATCAGCGTCGGCGGCCAGACTATCGGCGGCAAGCGGATCGCGGTCATGGCAGGCCCCTGCGCGGTCGAGAACAAAACGCTGCTGTTCGAGATTTCGAAGGAGGTCAAGAACGCGGGTGCAAATTTTATCCGCGGCGGAGCTTTCAAGCCCCGGACCTCGCCCTATGCGTTTCAGGGGCTTGAAGAAGAAGGGCTCAAATATCTCGCCGAGGCCAGGGACCGCACCGGTCTTCCCATCGTGACAGAGGTGATGGACCCCCGGGACATCGAAATGATAGCGAAATACGCCGACGTGCTCCAGATCGGCGCCCGGAACATGCAGAACTTCAGGCTGCTCAAGGAAGTGGGCCTGTGCAAAAAGCCGGTGCTGTTGAAACGAGGCATCTCAGCCACGATCAAGGAATGGCTGATGTCCGCCGAGTACATCATGTCCGGCGGCAACCACCAGGTCATCCTCTGCGAACGCGGAATCCGCACGTACGAGACGGCAACCCGGAATACGCTCGATCTTTCGGCGGTGCCCGTGCTGAAGCAGATGACGCACCTACCGGTCATCGTGGACCCGAGCCATGCCGTGGGCAAGTGGGACCTCGTGGCGCCCATGGCAAAGGCTGCGGTCGCGGTCGGGGCTGACGGCCTCATCATCGAAGTGCACACGAATCCCGAGGAAGCCCTGTGCGACGGCGAGCAGTCACTGAAGCCGAAGAGCTTCAAACAACTGATGGATGAGATGAAGCCGATCGCAGCGGCGGTGGGAAGGGAAATCTGAGAATTGCGGATTTTGGATTGCGGAATGAAAAAACGTTTCCAGGACGCAAATCCGTTCGATAACTGGACCAACAAAGAATCTTTTTCGTCATTCCCGAGTGCCTCTATCGGGAATCCAGTTTTTCAACAAAAACTATAATGCAAAAGATACACCCTGCACTCGCACTGTCGCACTCGTAAACGCTGGGTGCAGGCTGGATTCCGGCCAGAATCATGCCGGAATGACGGCTAAGGGGCACCACCTTCTGCAAATTCAAAAACTTATGGCACTTCACTTCAACAAAGTCACCATCATCGGCGTGGGTTTGATCGGCGGATCGCTGGCCAGGGTCCTGAAGGAGAAGGGCCTCGCGCGCGAGATCACGGGCGCGGGCAGGAGCAGGGAGACGCTCGAACTGGCTCTCAGGCTCGGCGTGATCGACCACATGGGCCAGGGTATGAGGCACGCGGTCGAAAACGCGGACCTCGTGGTGCTCGCGTCCCCGGTCGGGACGTTTGAAGCAGTTGCAGGAGAGATCGGTCCACACCTGAAAAAAGGGGCGATCCTGACCGACGTGGGCAGCGTCAAAGGGAATCTCGTTCGCGCACTTGAAGCACTTCTTCCCGCCGGCGTACTCTACGTGCCCGGACATCCGATCGCGGGCAAGGAAAAGCACGGCGTATCCGAGGCATCGGAGACGCTGTTCCAGGGCGCCAAGTGTATATTGACGCCGACGGAAAAAACAGACCGCCAGGCGCTTGAAACTGTGAAAGCGCTATGGCAGGCCGCGGGCGCGAATGTGGTCCTCATGAACCCCGACGTACACGACCATATTTTTTCCGCGGTCAGCCACCTGCCGCACGCGGCTGCATATGCCATGGTGAATACCGTGGCGGAATTCAATGAAGGCACGGAGAACTATATTACCTTTTCAGGCGCGGGGTTCCGGGACTTCACCCGGATCGCGGCGAGTTCCCCGGAAATGTGGAGGGACATCTGTCTGCTCAACGGTCCGAACCTCGTCGAAATGATCGAGCGTTACCAGGTTTCGCTCAACAACATAAAAAAAGCGATCAAACATAAGGACGGCGGCAAACTGGAAAAACTGTTCCGGTCGGCCAGCGTGCTTCGCAGGGGGCTGGGCTAAATGTCCGACCTCTTGATAAACCCCTCGCGAGGCCTTCGCGGAGAGATGGCTCTGCCGGGGGACAAGTCTATTTCTCACCGGTCCGTTCTGTTTTCCGCCATTGCCGACGGGGACACGGTCATCACCGGGTTTCTCGCGGGCGAAGATACGATGAACACGGCGAAGGCGGTTCGGATGATGGGGATCGATGTCGAGGGTCTCGGGGGAGACCGCCTTGTGGTGCGTGGAAAGGGGCTGGACGGTCTTTCCGAGCCGGACGGTGTACTCGATCTCGGCAATTCGGGAACGGGCATGCGTCTGATGGCGGGCCTGCTCGCGGGGCAGGACTTCTTCTCCGTCCTCACCGGAGACCAGTACTTGAGGAAGAGGCCCATGGCCAGGATCGTGGACCCCCTCCGCCGGATGGGCGCGGTGATAGACGGACGTTCGGGCGGCAGGCTCGCCCCGCTCGCGATCCGGGGCGGCGGCAAGCGGATCAGCGCCATAGAGTATTCCGGTCCCATTGCCAGCGCGCAGGTGAAATCCGCGCTGCTTCTTGCGGGCCTGTACGCCGAGGGGAAAACAACGGTGACCGAACCGTCCAGGTCTCGGGACCACACCGAGCGTTTGTTCCGGTTTTTCGGCGTCGAGGTGCGGGAAGAGGGAACGCGCGTGACGGTTGAGGGGCGGCAGCGCCTCCGTGCGAAGGGGCCGCTCGCTATTCCGTCCGACATCTCGTCGGCGGCGTTCTTCATGGTCGCCGCGTCAATTGTCCCTGGCTCCGATCTTACCATCAAAAACGTGGGCGTCAATCCCACCCGCACCGGGGTCATCGACGTGCTCGCTTCGATGGGCGCCGATATCAGCCTCGAGAACCGGCATGAACAGGCGGGAGAGCCCGTGGCCGACATCCGGGTCCGGCATAAGCAACTCCGGGCGGTCCGGATCGAGGGCGAGATGATCCCGAGGGCCATCGATGAAATCCCGGTCCTTTCCGTGGCCGCGTGCTACGCCGAGGGCAGGACGCTCATCAAGGATGCCGCCGAACTTCGGGTCAAGGAGTCCGACCGAATTTCGACCATGGCCGCTGAACTGCGGAAAATGGGCGCGGCGGTGACGGAGTTTCCCGACGGCATGGAGATTACCGGGCAGGAGGCGCTCACCGGCGCTGTTTGCGAAAGTCACGGAGACCATCGCATTGCCATGTCCATGGCTGTTGCCGGGCTTGCCGCGCGGGGGGAAACGGTGGTGCGCGACACGGGTTGGATCGAAACATCCTTCCCGGGGTTCGAACGGCTGCTGAGACAGGCGGCGTATTCATAAGTCAGAAGTCAGAAGTCAGGAAAAGCTTCTTCGTCTTAAGCTCAATAGTGATATGAAAAAAAAAGGACTTGTCATCGCCATTGATGGGCCATCGGGTGCTGGGAAAAGCACGACGGCGCGGCTTCTGGCGGAGCGTCTTGGCTATATATACATCGATACCGGGGCTATGTACCGCGCCGTGGGCTGGAAGGTCAGTCGGGAAGACATCGATCCCGAAAATGAAGAAAAGATCGAGGATCTGTGCCGTCGTACCGAGGTTGCCATCAAGCAAGATAATAGTGATCCGAGATTTTACGTGGACGGGCAGGATGTGACCGGCGAGATCCGCACCCCCGAAATGGGGATGATGGCGTCGGCAGTTTCAAAATCTCCCGCTGTGCGGGCCCGTCTGCTCACACTCCAGCGGGAACTGGGCAAAAACGGCGGCGTGGTGATGGACGGCAGGGACATCGGCACCGTCGTGTTTCCCGACGCGGACATGAAATTTTTTCTGGACGCCGGCGCGGAAGAGCGTGGACACCGCAGGTACCTGGAACTGAAAGCAAAAGGCATGGACGTCGACTTGGCGAGGATTACGCGGGAAATCAGGGACCGTGACCTGCAGGACAGCGGGCGCGCGCTTGCGCCGCTCCGGCGCGCCGCTGACGCCATCCTGATCGATTCGACGGCCCTCGACGTCAACGAAGTTCTGGGGCTGATGCTTTCCGAAATATCGAAGGTGAAGTGAGAAACGATGGAAATTTTTCTTGCTGACAAGGCGGGGTTCTGTTTTGGGGTGAAGCGGGCGATCAGCACGGCCTTTGAAGCGGCCGGCAAGGGGCGCGTCTTCTGTCTCGGGCCCCTCATTCACAACCCCCAGGAAGTGGAGCGTCTGCGTAATGCGGGCGTCGAGACGGTTGAGGATTTTTCCTCCCTGAAACCGGGCGATTTCCTCATCATTCGTTCGCACGGCGTCCCTCCCCGCGTAATTGCCAAGGCCAGAGACAGCGGCCTCACCATCATCGATTTGACATGCCCCTTTGTCGGCAAGGCGCAGCGCGATGCCGAGGCGCTCCGGAAAGAAGGATATCAGGTGGTCGTGGTTGGGGAGAAAGAGCACCCGGAGGTACAGAGTATACTGGGATATGCCGGGGAGAACGCCGTTGTCGTGGAAAGAGCCGGGGATATCGAGGACGTGGCGCTCGGGACCCGGCTGGGCGTTGTCGCGCAAACCACGCAATCATATGGTAATTTTTCCGAAATTGTGTTAACATTACTCCGTCTTTCCAAAGAATTAAAGGTTTTCAACACCATCTGCAGCTCAACCAAGGAACGTCAGGAAGCCGCCCGTATACTTGCCAGCCAGGTTGACGTCATGCTGGTCGTGGGTGGGCGCAACAGCGCCAATACAAGCAGACTTGCTTCTTTGTGCAGGCAGGAGGGAAAGCCCACCTATCATATCGAGACGGCGGGCGAAATCCGGCCGGAGTGGCTGGAAGGCGTCAGCTCAGTGGGAGTAACGGCGGGTGCGTCCACTCCTGGCTGGGTGGTTGAGGGGGTCCTGGAAAGATTACGGGCGATCGGCAGGGAGGCATAAGCGCCAGATTTGGCAGATATTCGACTTTATTAGACAATCAGAATTTGAGTTCCATGATTTTGGATTTGTTTACGCAGTCTACTTTCAGGAGGTAAGGACGTTCCATGGGTGATTCAGAAAAAAACATCGAACACGAAGAAAATACCGCCGCTTCAGCCGGCCAGGAGACCGAGTTCGAGGCGCTCTATAACCAGTCGCTGAAGCGTTTCAAGTCCGGGACCCTGGTCCGGGGGCGAGTGCTGCAGGTCCGGTCCGGCGTGGTGATGCTGGATCTCGGATACAAATCGGACGGTATTATCCCCGTGGAGCAGTTCACGGAAGAAGAGCTCAAGGCGCTTAAGCCGGGCGACGAGATTGAAGTCCTGATCGAGCAGGCGGAAGACTCGCACGGAAATATCATGCTTTCCCGTGACAAGGCGAAGAAGCTCCAGGTCTGGGACGACCTCAACCGCGCCTATCAGGCCGGAACCCCGGTAAAAGCGAAAGTACTTGCGTCCATCAAGGGAGGCCTGTCGGTTGATATCGGCGGAGTCGAGGCCTTCCTGCCCGGGTCCCAGGTCGATGTCAAACCGGTCCAGAACCTGGGGCGGCTCGTCGGCCAGACGCTTGATATGAAGATCATCAAGATGAACTCCGGCCGCGGCAACATCGTTCTCTCCCGCCGGGCGATCCTGGAGGAACAGCAGAACCTGAAAAAGGAGGCGACGCTCTCCGCGCTCGCGGAGGGACAGGTTGTGAGCGGCGTGATCAAGAACATTACGGACTACGGCGCGTTCGTGGATCTGGGCGGCATCGACGGGCTTATGCATATCACCGATATATCCTGGGGCAGGATCAACCACCCCACCGAGGCCGTCAAAGTAGGCGACCGGGTCGACGTGGTCGTTCTCAAATATGACCGGGAGAAACAAAAGGTTTCGCTCGGCATGAAACAGAAGACGCAGGACCCCTGGCAGACCGTTGCGGAGAAATATCCCGTGGGCAACAGGGTGCGCGGCAAGGTAATGAGCCTGACTGATTACGGCGCCTTCGTCGAGCTCGAGCACGGGGTGGAAGGGCTGGTGCACGTATCCGAGATGTCCTGGACCCAGAAGGTCAAACATCCGTCAAAAATCGTTTCCGTCGGCGATATGATCGACGCGCAGGTGCTTTCCGTCGACCCCGCGGGCAAACGTATTTCCCTCGGCATGAAGCAGATCGAACCCAATCCCTGGCAGACCATCGGCGAGCGTTATCCCGTCGGCTCCGAGGTCGAGGGCAAGGTCAAGACCGTAACCGATTTCGGTGCCTTTATCGGCATCGAAGAAGGCATAGACGGACTCGTTCATATATCCGACCTCTCGTGGGCCAAGCATGTAAAGCATCCCGCTGAAATGCTCAAGAAGGGGCAGAAGACCAGGGCCGTCGTGCTTTCCATCGATCCCGCGAAGGAGCGAATATCCCTGGGGCTCAAGCAGCTGACGCCGGACCCCTGGGACAAGGCCATTCCGGAGCGCTACAAGGTCGGCCAGGATGAAAAGGTAACGGTGACGAAAAAGGCCGATTTCGGGATGTTCGTAGAGCTGGAGCACGGGATCGAGGGGCTGATCCCCGCGTCCGAGGTCCCGAAGGACGCTCCGGAGATCAAAGAAGGGGACGAAGTGACCGCACGGATCATCAAGGTGGATAAAGGCGATCGCAAGATCGCGCTTTCGATCAAGGCCCATGTCAAAGGACAGGACCGGTCAACGCTCAAGGATTATATGAGCCAGCAGGAAAAACCCGACACGACCATCGGCGCCTTGCTGAAAGAACGGAGCTGATCCGCGATGAAAGGTCGTCCTCTCCTGATCGTACTCGCGACTGCCGCCGGGCTCGGCGTGTTGTTCGTCATCGTACTTTCCCTCGCCTCATATCTTACGGGCGAGAAGAGAACGTCCGTTCCCTTGTCCGTGGGGGGGGGAGGGGCAGTTGCCCTCGTCAAGATCGAAGGTCTCCTGGTGACGTCGGACAGCGTGGTGGAAGAGCTGAATGATTACGCGGACGATAGGTCCATCAAGGCCATCGTTCTCCGGATCGACAGCCCCGGCGGCGGCGTGGTCGCGTCCCAGGAAATCTACAACGCGGTAAGGAACGCGAAAAAAGAAGGCAAGCTGATCGTCGCCTCCATGGGGTCTGTCGCAGCCTCGGGTGGCTACTATGTGGCCGCGGCCGCGGACAAGATCGTGGCAAACCCCGGCACCCTCACGGGCAGCATCGGCGTCAAGATGGAGTTCGCCAATGTCGAGAAACTCCTGGAAAAGATCGGCGTGAAGGGCATGGTGGTGAAAGCCGGAGAGTACAAGGACGTGGGCTCTCCGTTTCGTGACATGACCGAGCAGGAAAAAAAGCTGCTCCAGGGCGTGATCGACGACGTACACGGCCAGTTCATAGACGCCGTTGCCGAGGGCCGCGGTCTGCCTGCGGCTGACGTGAAGGCCATCGCAGACGGCCGCATCTTCACCGGCCGGCAGGCGCTTGCGATCAAGCTGGTAGACCAGCTGGGGGACCTCGCGGACAGCATCCAGCTTGCGGGGACGCTGGCGGGGATCAAGGGAAAACCGAGGATCGTGGAAAAAAAGAAAAAAATTCCTTTCCTGGATTATTTGAAAGAGGAATCCGCGTCCTGGATCGGGGATGTTGTAACCCAGGGGCTCGGCAGGACGACCGTTTCATTACAGTATCGATAGACATTAGAAACCAGTTCAAAGTTCACAGTTCAAGGTTTATGATCTGCCCAATACTCTGAACTCTGAACTATGAACTCTGAACTTTCAGGAGGTTACTGCATGACAAAGGCGGAGCTGGTAGATAAAATAGCCGAGAAAAAACCGGGATTGACCAGGAAACAGGTGGAGGTCGTCGTGAACACCGTGCTCGACGGCATCAAAGACGCCTTGTCCCGGGAAGACAAGGTGGAGATACGGGGCTTCGGGAGCTTCCGCATCCGCTACCGCCGCGCCAAAGAAGGCAGAAACCCCAAGACCGGCGAGACCGTTCAAGTGCCGCCCAAGAAAGTGCCATTTTTCAAGGCCGGAAAAGAGATGCGGGAAATGGTCGACGGAAAGGTCTGACTCCTTTCCGTCACCCGTCTATCTTGATGATCCCCTTCTGAATCGCAAACTTGATCAGCCCGGCGCGAGTATGGATCTTGAGTTTTTCACTGATATTGGTTTGATGGGTGACGACCGTTTTTGCACTGATAGAGAGGATGTCAGCGGCCTCCTTTTGCGTATATCCCTCCGCGATGAGCTTCAGTACCTGTTTTTCACGATCCGTCAGTGAATCGTAGGTGTCCTCAGCCGGTTCCCCCTTTTGTACGCCCAGATAACCGTCCACCACGCATGTTGCGATGGAAGGGTGCACGTACGTCCTGCCCGACATAACCGTCTCGATCGCGGCGAGCAGTTCCAGGCCGACTGCTTTTTTGAGCAGGTAGCCGGAGGCGCCGGCCTTGAAAAAACGCCGGATATACACCGTGTCCTCATACTGGGTCAGCACCAGGATCTTGATGGCGGGATTGATCTTTTTGATTTCCACGGTCGCTTCGAGCCCGCCAAGCTTCGGCATGGAAATGTCCATGAGCACGATATCCGGTTTGTATTTCTTTACGGACTGGATTGCTTCGACGCCGTCCGCCGCCTCTCCCACGACCTCATAGGCATCGGACATATGGAGAAACGAGGCGATTCCCTGGCGCACCAGGGCATGATCGTCGGCGATCAGAATTCTTGTCTTGAAACCCATGTTATGCCTCCAGTTTGAGCGGGACGCTGCACTGTATGATCGTTCCCTCGTCGGGAGTGGAACAGATTTGTAATTCGCCGTTTACCTGCGCGGCCCTTTCCCTCATGCCGAGGACCCCCAGCCCACGCCCCGTCTGTAAATTCTCGAGCGCTACCGCGGGATCGAACCCGACGCCGTCATCCTCGATGGTCATGGTGAACTTTTTCCTGTCCGTCCTGATATTGATGAAAACATTCGTCGCTTCGGAATGCCTGGCGATATTCATGGTCGTTTCCTGAATGATCCGGAAGAGCGTGATCTGGAGCTCCGGCGAGAGCCGCTCTTCCGCCAGTTCGTTCATATTCAGGAAGCAGTGGATGCTCTTGTCCTTGAGGTTCCGGTCCGCCAGCCAGACAATCGCCGCTTCGAATCCGAGGTCATCGAGCACCGTCGGACGGAGGTTCTGGATGACCTTGCTCATTTCATTGATGACCTTCATGACGGTATCTTTCATCAGGGTGACCTTTTCCGGACTTATCAACTCGGGATGAAGCCGGCACATCTCAATATTCATGACGAGGGCCGAGAGCGTCTGGAGCGACTCGTCGTGGAGCTCCCTCGCGATCCTCTTCCGTTCGTCCTCCTGGGAGGTGATCAGCTGCTTCAGGAGGGTCGTATTCGCGAGCTGTTTTTCCTCCAGCTGTTGGGTCCGCCTTTTTACCCGTTCTTCAAGCTCACTGTTCTGGCGGTGGATGCTTTCGAGTGACTTGGCCAGCTGTTCCCGCATGCCGTCAAAACTCTTACCAAGCACGGCAATTTCGTCACTGCCGATATTCCCCACGGGAACAGAGAGATCGCCGTGCCCGATCCGGTCTGTCGCGGTGATGAGCGATTGGATGGGGCTTACGATATTCCTGCTGATGCCGAACGAAAAGATGAGCGCCGTGCCGGTGAAGATCAGGGCAAGCAAAAAAAACTTATTTCGCAGTTGCCGCGCAGGCAGGAAGACTTCATCCTTGGTCTGACCGAAGACGACGGCCCAGGAAACCGACTGGAGCGGCACGACCGCCAGAACATCCTGCGCTTTCTCCGCTCCAACGGCCTGGGAAAAACCATGATTGCAGCTTCTTATGCCCGACTGGCACTCTTTGATCATTTTCCCCAGGGTGCCGTCATGGTCGTGATGTCCCAGGACGCGGGAGCTCTTGTCGGCGGCCACGACGACCTCGTTGGAGTCGATAATTTCCAGGTAGTGGTTCTCCGCCTCCACCGAAACGGCGCGGAGAAGCCTGCTTATGACGGAATTGGTCGGATTGACCGCGCCTCCCGCTGCACCTACGATTTCTCCCGCCGTATTTCTCAGGGGGACGAGGACGAATATGAGCGGTTTTTTGATCGGTTCGATGGTGTACACATTGGATATGATCGGCTTGCCCTCGGTCAGGACCCGGCTCACCCAGGGGATGAAGAGCAGGTTTTCCTTGCTGTAATCACGGGCTGGATAGGTAAGGAGGGTGTTACCGTGCCTGTCCAGGAGAAACACCCCTTCGGTGAAGATCGAGTACTGATAAATGGATTCGAGCAGCCGTTTTACCGGCGGCCAGTTTTTCTCATCGAGATTTATCTTACCCGAGAGCGAGATATCGTATAATCTGGTGATGTTCGTCTGTAAGAGGAAATCCAGTTGATTTGCAATGGTCTGCGCGGAGGTGAGGCTTTTCTGCAATGACCGGTCTATGGCGTCGTTGACGGCAATCGTGCTGACGATGCCGAGACCCGCTGAGAGAACGATGACATAGAGAATCAGTGCGATGATCAGCTTCTTCTGCATGGGAGATCATTCCTCGCCTCTCTGCTGTATGGCGGCAAAGAAACTGCCATAGTATACTCTTTTATCGGGTAACAGGCAAATACGGAATGGCCAATACGGAATGGCCACCGTCAAAAGAGGTGTCTATCCGGGACTTATCTCCTTTTCACGCGAGGGGAGACTCCCATGGATTTTTTTACCTGCGGGCGCCTCCATCCGCGCGAGTTCGACCGGATGTTCACGGACCATTCTTTCCTTCGTAAGGTATCCCGTCAGGATGCTCGTGTCGAAGGGGAAGATCTCAGGGCTGAAGATGGAGTTATAGACGTGCCATATGGCGATAATGAGGATGACGAGCAAAGACTGGTTCGTATGTATGACGTTTGCCGCGGGGATAAATTCGCCGTAAAGGAACTTTGTCGTCGTAATGGGGAACCAGAGTATGAGCCCGGTGCAGATCATGATCAAATTACTTACCAGGACCCCCCAGTAATCGAATTTCTGCTTGTAGTCATAACGGTCGCAGGAGGCGAGATGGCTCCTTAGCCCGAAGTAATACTTGAGGTTGGTGATGGCGTCCTGATAGTCTTTCAGCTGGATGACCATCGACGCCTGCCATCTCATCCGGATGACCCCCCAGGCTGCGATAAGAACGTGCTGGACGAATAAGAGGATGAGTACAAATCCTGCGATGCGGTGCATGAGCCTGACGGCATCTATTCCGCCGAGGCGTAATACCAGCCACTGCGAGAGGTCATAGGTATGAAACTTCTGAGACAAGCCCGTGATAACGAGTATGATGAAAACCACCGCGTGCATCCAGTGCTCGACGATCCGGTACGGACCGAAACGCCTGATGCGGCCCTCGGTCTGCCCGCTCTTTGCCGTGGTCCTGTCCATTTTCCTTACCTCCGTATCACCGGTTTACCGCATAGCGCCAGATGTGCAGCAGTATCTGCAGCACTAAACCGATGACCATGATAGGCGTGAATATCCGGTACAGTATGCTGATGATAAAAATGAGCGGCGCCCGCTGCAGGCTCGGCTTATAGTGGGATATCCACGCATCGGGAAAGTTTTCGGTTGCGTCGGCATGGCATTTTCGGCATCGCTGCACGAGGTTTGTTTTGACGATGGTCGCGTCAGGGCTTATGGTACTGTTGATGTTGTGCGTGCCATGACAGTCGGTACACACGGCGATTGACTTCATTTGCTTGGGAAGCAGGTTTTTCTGCTGTATGTAAAACCCCAGCGTGACGCCGTGAAAATCGGAGAGGTAGGTCTTCATGACGTCCGTGGACAGTCCGTACTTTCCCATGGTCTCTTTATTGGCGTGACACTTGCTGCACATTTCCGGGATCCGCTCCCGGTATTCAACGGTGTTGGGACTCTGGATATCGTGCGTTTTATGGCAGTCCACGCACACGGGTACGTCCTTGTTGTGCTCGTTCATCAGTGCGCCGCCGTGAACGCTTTTCGCGTAAACAGTATACGTGTCGAGATGGCATTTCCGGCAGCGACCGGCGCTTTCTATGCGCTCCTTGCCGGCCGTGCCGATGGCGTGAGCTCCATGGCAGTCGATGCAGACCGGGGCGCCGAGGTTACCCTGGCTGAGCTTGGTATAATGGATGCTGTCCTGAAATTTTGTATATATGTCGAAATGACACCGCCTGCACAGTTCGGCGGACGCTATGGTCATGTCCCGCCGGGTCCGGAAGTGCCGTTTGGGGTGTTCTTCTGAGGAAAAACCGTAATGGCAGTCGGAACAACTGAGTTTGTTATGGACGGAGGCATCGAGGTGCGCGGGGTCGACGGACACGAAACGACGTTCACCGTTCTGATAGGATAGCCGGACCTCCTGACGATGGCACTGCAGGCAGAGTTTTGCCTCATCACTCAGCGATTTTTTTCTCGTGACGCGAATGACGGCGTGGGCCCCGTGGCAGTCGGCGCAGACCGGCGGATTACCCTCTTTCTCGCCGCGTAACACATCGGCATGAACGGGCCTGGTCTTGATCTGTTCGTCCGTATGACAGCGCCTGCAGGCAAGGGAAGCGCGGACCCGGTATTGCTCCCGGCTGCGGAAATTCCTTTTTGGGTGGCTGTCCGCCGTGAATTCGGCATGACAGTCGGTGCAGGATAACAGAGCATGGATCGATGCTTTCAGTTTCTCTTCATCAATACGGCCTGATACCGACTCGCTGTCCTGGAACTGTATGGTGATTTCCTGCTTGCCGTGGCAACCGAGGCATTGCCTGTTCCTGTCCGGAGGGGGGGCATCATTTGCCTCCACGCGATCAACCGGCCGCATGACCTGCAGTGATACTGACAGCGCGGCAAGCAGCACTATGTTCCGGATCTTCATAACGCATCCCCCGCTATCGACATCCCGCCGTTGTTTCGAACCCGACTGCCCGGCGGTTGCATGTCTCGTGACACTTCTGAAGGCCGTCTTGGACGTGTCCGTCACGGCTCCTGTCGGGAGGTTCCCGGGGAACGGACCGGCTCCCGGGTCTCTTACTATCTTCCGGGGAGATGGGAGGGTGCATTCTCCGGGAGAAAATGCACCCTCCCCCGGGGTTTAATGAAGTTCGTGGTAGCTTGTGTCCTCACGAATGACCGGCATCCTGTTCACAATCCACCGGAATATGAGTATGTGCAGCGTGGCGACCGCCGCCACAATGGCCACCTCCTGCCACGGCGGAATGATGTGGTGCAGATGGCCCGGCAGGTTCCAGTTGAAGGCCACAATGGAGACGTTCATTCTGTTCACCAGAATGCCGAGTACCGCGTAAAAGGCGCCGAACCGTACGATGCCCACGCGCTCTGTCTTGACGCCGTACGTCAAAACGGCCGCAGGGAGGAGGACGAAGCAAAGGATTTCGACAAGGAACCAGTACCCGTAGGGCGTATTCAGCAGCGCCCAGTTATCGTCGTGGGCGACGCCGATCAGTTTCAACGCAAAGTAGACGTATATCCCGACAATAGCGCCTTTTCCGAGTCCCAGCGTCAGGCGGTCGAGGCTGCCGAGGAAGGTTTCGTCCGCCCGGTGGCGAAGGAAACGCGCCGAAAGGGTGCTGACGACGATCACCATGGACAACGCCGCGTAGATGCTCGAGCTCAGGAAGAAGACGGGGATGTAGGTTGAAAACCAGAGCGGGTGGAGTTTTCCGGGCGACAGCAGGAACATGGCGCCGAGCGCCGACTGGTGCAGCGTCGAGAGGATGATGCCCGCAATCGTCATGCCGATGGTGGTCATGAGGGCCCAGCGGCGGACGCGCTTCGATTTCAGCCACTCGAGGATGGCCGGGCTGAATTCGAGGACCTGGACCGTGAGATACGTCGCCACATGCCATGCCACGAGAAAGAGGACCGAGGCCGTTCCGAACCCTATGATCATCGGGAAATAGATGCGCCATGGCCGTCCGAGGTCGATCATGAGGTAGATGACGGCAAAGAAATACCCGAGCAGGCCGGTCAGAACGCCGAGCCGCACCAGCGGGTGATAGGCCTTGAACCCGAAGATATAATAGGCCGTGGCCATGATAAACCCGGTGGCCGAGAGGGGTACGCCTCCGAAGAGGCCCCACCCGAGCAGCAGTCCCCAGGGATATTCGTTGGATGCATGGGTAGCGAAGGACAGCCCCTGCACGAAGCGTATGACGATCACCGGGAGGCCGATGGCCAGGATGATCGCCGCGATGATGTTAAAGGGCGTGATCAGGCTGCGCGTATACTCCTGCCAGGACATGCCCATCCGCAGTTTTTCCATGAACGTACCGCGGAAGTTTTCCGTTTGTGCCGTGTTTTCGTTGCTCATTTCTTCCCCTCCGTTTCTTCATCGTTCTTCGAATCGTTTCGGTGCTGCGTCGCGGAGTAGAGCATGCCGAAGAGGGCCGGCCAAATGGTGAACACCAGCGGAACGCTCGCCAGGAACCCCTTTGTATTTTCGAGCATGGGGGCCTTCTGGATGTTCGTCGGGAACCCGTAGTGTTCGAAGGGGACGCCGGAAATATAGAGCCAGCTCGTGCCTCCTCCCTCGTGCTCGCCGAAAATGTGGTCTACGTACTTATCGGGGTTCTTCATCATCCGCTCCCGCGCGAGCTTGATCAGATCGCTGCGCTTCCCGAACGTGAGCGCCCCGGTGGGACAGGCCTCGGAGCATGCCGTCGGACGGCCCTCTTTCACGCGATGACTGCACATGGTGCACTTCGATATCCGCGGTTCCAGGGCGCTGTCGTAGTCATACGCCGGGACATAGTAGGGGCAGGCGATCATGCAATACCGGCAGCCGAAACAGAGATTCACGTCGTACGTGACCGGGCCTTCCGGCGTTTTTGTATACGCATGAATAGGACAGGCGCTGGCGCACGCCGGTTCATTGCAGTGATTGCACTGGATCTTGCGGTAGAGCGGTTTGTCGGGGTCCTTGGGGTTCGGAAACCGGTTGACCACCGTATAGGACTCGACCATCGGCCTTCGCGTCTCCTCGAAGACCGACGGGTCGTCGAAGGGCACTTTGGGCGGCGCCAGCTTGTTCTCCTCATTGCAGGCCTTCTCGCAGCTGCGGCAACCCACGCAGGCGGTGAGATCGTACAGAACGCCATAGCGTTCGGATGCGCCGCTGAATTCCTTCGCTCCCGCCGTTTTCGCCCGGGACGCGAGCGCGGCCCCCCCAAGAGCCCCTCCGATCGCCGCGACGGTGCCCATGAATCTTCTCCTGCTGAATTTCAGACTGTCACCCATCGCGCCGGTTTCCTGCTTTGCTTCGTTCTTGCCGGCCTGTCCAGTCAGAATTTCACCGGGTTCAGAGGGTTTCTTCCTGTTCGTATTCATAATTCCTCTATCCTCCTCTTCCTCAGAGCGTGGTATTCGTTTTTGTTCGCTATCGCGCTTTATTCACTTTCAAGCCGACCTTTTGATCGCGCTTGTCATGACACATGAGGGCGCAGCCTTTGGGATTGACGCCCACTTCACCCATTCCCCGGTGGCACTCAAAACACTGGCGGTGATAAGCGACCTTGAGCCCCGGCATCTGCGGGGTTGCGGGGTCGTATGCCCCATGGCAATTTTTACAGGCAATGAAGCCGCCCGTTGCAGTGGCCTTAAACGTCGAGGCTTTGACGCTATGACATTCCCCGCAGGGCAGGGCGGCGTTCTTTCCATGCTGATGATGGCAGGCGCCGCAATCTCCGGCGATTGCGATATGTTTTTCGTGGTTGAAGAGCACAGGCTTATACAGATTCACCAGACTGTCCAGCTTGACGAGACCGCGCGAAGCGGACGCGCCCGTTGCCTTGGAAGGCTGGCCCTCGTCGGCATGAATGGCCGGCGGAGAAAGAAGGATGCAGCATAATGATACAATGACCGTGATTATGGTTTTCATTCGTTCCTTTCCTCCTTGGAGTACGATCAGGAGAGGGGAGCTGTCATTATGAGCGCCCCTCCCTCGGTGAGAGGGCTTACTTCCGCTCGGGCGTATTGCTGCCGGAATCCTCGTGCTTCCTGGACTTCTTCTTGCCGGACAGGTACGCTTCAGCCGGCCTCCAGGAAAACGAAGCGTTTTTCCCGCCCACGCCCGCGATCAGCGTGTAGGACAGCGCGCTGACCAAGCCGACGGGGAGAAGGATTATATAGAGCAGCCCGACGAAGGGCGCGGAGGCCACCTTTCCCGCCAGTTTCAGCATGTTCTTCATGCCGTTCTGCTTGATGTGATCCAGGTCCTCCTGGCCGGTCTCCTTCACCTTCTGGAACGGTTTGGGCTTCAGTGCCTCCCAGAACAAGAGATACCCCGCAATTAAGGCGAGGGAGAGGATATATTCGATCCCCTTGACGTGTGTGACAAAATCAAACATGGTATTCATACTGCTCTCCTCCTTCGATTGATGAGTTTTGTGTTGTCTCGGTATCGTCGTGATGTGCCGGTGTCCAACTCATTGCTTTTCGGTCGGTGATTTCCCTGACTTGCCTCTGTCGTCTTTCTTTTTGTTTTTCCCGCCCAGGTATGCCTCGGCGGGCCTCCATCCGAAGGAGATGATGTTCTTGCCCAGGCTGAACACTCCTCCGAGCGTTTTCCGCAGCAGGAGGGACAACGCCGTCACGATGCCCATGATCGGCAGAAAAACGATGTAGGCCAACCCGAGAATGGGCCCCGACAACAGTACTGCGCCTGATGACGCCTTCAGGTACTTTGATCCGTTTCCTCCGGGGAGCGTTCCTTCCTGATCGATGTCCACCCTCAGTCCGGTCATCACGTCCCAATAGGTTCCGCTCCCGACCTTCTGTCCTCCCCTATGATTCAACATGGTGTGTACCTCCTTTCGACGGTGAAATGTTGTTTTGTTGCCTTGACCATACCATGGGATCGAACGCTTGAAAATCGGTATAATTTCTTATGTTCAGGGGAAATTGTTCGTAGTTACAAAAGGTAACCTTATGTCAATTGCGGCCGGCCCTGTCATCTTTTTCCCCGATCTTCCGTCCCCCCCCCCATGGTGGGCTTCCTCCTTTCGACAATGAAATGTTGTATCGTGCCGGGAACGTACCATACGAACGACGTCTTGATAATCGGGATAAACCCCCAGGCAAGGGGGAAATAGTTCGTAGACGAAAATTCGGAATTACGGAAAAACAAGCCTTGACAACGGCCGGAGCATTTGTTATCGTTCTGTGCATATGCACATATCACCAAGGGAGGAGCGATATGTCTCCGAGATGTAAGAAACCGCGGCATTGCCGGTGCAGCTTCAAGGGAAAGGCATTCAAGCCCACGGGAGTGCCGATGTCCGAAGTGGAACGGATATCCCTCTCCCTGGACGAGCTTGAGGCCTTGAAACTCTGTGATCAGGACGACCTGACGCAGGAAGAGGCCGGCGCGAGGATGAACGTTTCGAGGGGGACCATCCAGAGGATTCTTTCTACTGCGAGAAAAAAGGTCGCTACGGCCCTTGCCCAGGGCAAGGCCATCGTATTTACATAATCACGGCGTTTGTCATAAGTTCTATGAAAAAGGAAAAGCTATGTTACCGCAGTAGCCTAAAAAATGAATCGGCCACTTAGGAAATCTCGCAGAGAAAAGCAGCAATAAAAAGAAAAGCAAAGGATCAGAGGTCGCAGAGGGGGAGGAAGACGCAAGACGCTTGTCATGATTTATTTTTCAAGATTTTCTCTGCGTCCTCCGCGTCCTCTGCGGTGAAGGTTTTGCAATACAAATCACGGTATAAGGAGGAAACATGCTATGAAGATCTGTTTTCCGGTGCAGAAGGATGAGGGAATCGAAAGTTCGGTGTACAACCATTTCGGCTCGGCGCCGATGTTCGTGGTCGTCGATACTGACACGAACAATCTCGCTACGATCGGCAACCGGGACCAGCACCATACCCATGGAGCGTGCAACCCGATGAAGGCCCTCGATAACCAGAAGGTCGACGCGATTGTCGTCGGCGGCATCGGCGCGGGCGCGCTCACCAGACTGAACCAGATGGGGATCAGGGTGCACCGTTCACAGGCGGAGACGATACGGGAAAACATGGCGATGTTCACGTCGCAAAGTCTTCCGGAATTGACAGTCCAGGGTTGCTGCGGAGGACACAGTCACGACGGGGGATGCGCTCACTAAGAAGTGAATGATAATAGCCGCAAAAAGGCGCAAGAGACGCAGAATAAGATAAAATCCTTTTTTTGAATTTTGCGTTTTATTGCGGCAAAAACCAAGGTTGTTGGAGGAGGGAAGCGCAATGGAAATCATGAATCAGGCGCGAGGTTATGCATATCTGTTCGGTGTGCTCAAGAACCAGCAGGCGGACCCCTTTTGCCGTTCCTGCAATTCCTTCGTCAAAACGCTCGCAGCGGTCAAAGAAAATCTGGCGAAATTCGAAGCCCTTCACGCCGGGGAAGTAAGGGACTTTCCGGAAGAGCTCTCCCGGCTTTTCGCGGATGCAAAGGGCGGGTTAGACGCCATGAAGCAGCCGGAAAATCCGGCAGGACAGAAGAAGGCGGGTAACTGCAAACTGCCCGAGGGAGTCTGTTTTATAAAGTCGTCGCTCGCAATTTTTCAGAAAGTCTGACCTGATGCTGCTCCGCCCCGGAAGGTCCCTGTCTTCCGGGGCACTCTGGGGCGACGCTGAGGCGGAAGAGCCGCTACAGCTCAGACGGCCATCGTAGCCCCTCTATCGCCCCCATCGCTCATTCTGCGGCGGGTGATCTTCCCGACTTTTCGATGTTATCCTTCCTTTTGTTTTCCCCGCCCACGTAGGCCTCTCAGGGAACGCGCAGATACGGCGGGCGCGTTACCGCGAAGAGGGCAGCTCGGAAACCATGCTTTCCGCGATTTTTACGAGTTCCGCGGGGGGGGACAGCATGATCACATCGATACGGTAGGGAGACTCGTTCCACGAGATGCGGCTGCACCGCTCATCGTTCCCGCACAGGCCCACTTCGAGCAGGGCGTCTCTTCCCTTCAACGGATAGTGTACCCGCTCGTCCGTATGGACTATCTCTATCGCCGCCTTGGGGAGCGGGTGGGGCAGGGCTGTCTGGGAAATGACAAGGGAGACGTTGTTGTCTGCCTGCCGTGTGAAGGCCAGCAAGACCATGACATATGGCCTGGACTGAGCTGTTATCCGCGAGGGGGGCCAGCGCAGTCCCTGCGGATAATAGGAAGGGACGTACACGTCCCTGACATGGAGTTTAGACTTCACCTCTTCAATGCTGCTGTAGGCGCTCGGGAGCCCCTCCTGCAGGATGCCGGGGACCCAGTTCAACACCTTGAGCGAGGCAAGCAAGGCGAAAACCGCCACTATGAATATGATGAAGTCGGATATGCGTTCCCGCATGGGGTCTCCTTGTCCCGTCATACGACGGCGTAGTTGATGATGAGGATCGCAGCACTCGTGAGGACGAAGGCAAAATGAGCTTTGCCGCGCCCGGGTACGCGGTTTGCCTCGAGGCGCGTAATCCTGTTCTCAATGATCAGGGCGTGGCTGAACTCCTCAAGACGGTCCCGGAGTTGAGTGGCGATTACCGCGTGCTCCGCTTGATCGTTGTCCCCGGGGTGGAACTTGCGAAGCGTGGCCGCGAGCGCCTGCGACTTTCCCGTGAGGGTGACCGCGAAATCGTCGCATATTTTTTCCTCTTCCTGCACGATCGTCCGGAATTCCATGAGCGTGATCAAATTGAAAAATTGTATGACCCTGAGCAGGAATACGGCAATGAGCAGCGGCCGCTTATTTCGTTCAATATGGGCGATCTCATGGGCAATCGCCGCCTGGATCTCCTCCTGGGTAAGTTCCTCCACGGTGCCGGTGGAAAGGAAGATTGCGGGGCGTTTCCCGGTGGTAACGAAAAGAACAAGGTCGTCATCGGGGATGATGAAGACCTCGGGTTTGGGACCGGGGAGGGCTGCCAGGGCCTTCATCACAGCGGAATCCTCAGCCGGTTTTTCGCCGTAAGACACCGCCCCTCTTGACGCGAGAACGTGTTTAATGATCGGGATCATCTCCTGTAAAATGAAGACAAGCGTGGTCAAGGACAGTAACAGGAGGAACAGCATCCCCGCTGAAACACCCCTCCCTATTTCCAGGTTCAGCCAGCGGGTCGTGTCGAACAAGGCCTCCAGCCTGAAGGAGAGCGAGCCCCGCTCCGGGTTGATCGCCTGGTAGAGCGGAAACGAAAAGATCGGAAGGATGATGATGAGGAGACGGAAGCGCTGACGCACGACGGGGTTCTCGATCTTCCACGCCCGGATGGACGCGTCAACGAGCAGCGCCGTTATGAGCGAGTGACTGAACGACTGCGCCATGTACATGCCCGCAAAGGAGCTGAAGAAGGTTGATATGCTCATAATGCATGGGTCATGGTCCGGCGTCTCATGATACGCGATAGGACCGTGTCCTCCCGGCGTCAGCGACATTATACCGGAATCGACGGGGGGTTGCCAGAGAAGTTTTCAGGGCGGGAAATTGTGGTGCAAAGGGGGGCGGCTTCCTTTATAATACGCATGCCGTTGTATCCGGTTTTGATGTCACGGGGGAGGAGACCTTACGGAACTGTTTGACGTTTTAGACTGTAGCGGCCGGAAGACCGGCGAGGTCATCGCGCGGGATGAGGCGCACCGGACCGGAGCGTGGCACGGCGCATTCCACTGCCTCCTCCTCGGTCAGCGTGAAGGCCGCGGCTGTGCGTTGTTTCAGAAACGGTCCCTGACAAAAAAAATAGCTCCCGGTAAGTTCGATGTGAGCGTGGGCGGACATTACGCCTGTGGCGAGAGCGCCGCTGTCGCCGGCCCGCGTGAAATCAGGGAGGAACTGGGGCTTGATGTGCCCTTCGCCGACCTTTTTCCGCTCGGCCGCAGGGTCTTCGTGTACTGCTCCACGCCCGGAGTGAAGGAACAGGAATTACAGGACGTATTTTTTCTTCCCTGGAGTTTCCCGATCCGGGAGCTGATGCTTCAGAAAGAGGAAGTGGACGGCGTAATTGAAATGGACATCGGGCAGGGGATAGCGCTCTTCTCGGGGAAAACGCCGGGACTGGAAATCCCCTTTCATGCATCAGACGGTCATGCCGAACGGGTCCTTGTTTCAGCCGGCGACTTCGTCCCCTGTCAGGACAATTATTACCTCAAGTTGCTCCTTCTCGCGCGCAGGTATTTCAGCGGGGAACGGGAGTTGCTGCTGATCTGAGCCGCTGTGCCTTATCGGTTAACTTGCGGGTGATTTGTAGTGACTCCCGAGTCATTGTGGATTATAATGACGCGTGGCTCCCCTTCTGACAACGCAGGTGAGGCGGCAAGAACGAGGCTGAGGGTGAAGGGGAAGACAGGAGGGTGACAATGGTCAGCGCATCGTCAACCGTTACGAAACGCAGGAACCGCTCCATCGTGGTCGTGGGCGGCCAGAGCAGGGAAATGCTGTCCCTCTCCCTGTTGCTGCGGCGGTTCGAGTATGAGGTCTCCCCGGCGAACACCGCGGCCGAGGCCATCGAGCGAATCTCCGCGGCTTCCCCGGCGCTCGTCATCACCGACCTCGTCCTTCCCGGCATGGGCGGCATGGACCTTTTTACCCTGCTCAGACAGACCCGGCGCACCGCATCCATTCCCGTTATCTTCCTCATTCCCCTGTGCGATATGGCCTCGGAGAACCGATGTCTCGGCGCGGGGGCTGCCGGCTGCATAACCAAGCCCGTGCAGGCCGAGGACCTCTACCGGACCGTCCAGGCGGCCATAGAGCCCATACCGCGTGCGGACATCCGGATCGACGCGCGTATGCCCGTTTCAGTCGACAATCTGCCGCTCGGCTGTCCCGAGGGGCAGTGTGAGGTCGACCTGTCGGTCCACGGCATGTATGTGCCGATGCAGAAGCCCTATCCAAGGAACAGGCAGATCACCGTGCAGTTCAACATCAAAGACCGGATGATCTCCGCCCAGGGCACGGTTCTGTACAGCCGGGCATCTGGTGAAATGCCCCATAGAGAACCGGGGATGGGGCTCAAGTTCGACAATATCGATTTTCAGGACCGGGAATTCATCAGGGCGTACATACGCGATGAGGTCACGCGGGACATCACCGCGGCGCTGTCCCGTGAATTCACCGATACATTGTAAACTTCTGTTTTCGCAGTATCGGACAGGCGGATTTTTTGACTCCTGAAGCTAATTCGAACTTTGAACTTCGAATGTCGCACACAGTACCCACATCAGCTGGCCCCCCCACCCCTGACTCTGTCATTTCATGGCATTTCAAACTCGCCTCTAACCGTAAAAGCGGATACCGCCTGCTTCGCTGCATCTATATTCTCGCGGGGCAACCATATCCATCTTGTGATACTAATCCAGGCATAACACGCTCAATATTCAAGCATCATGTAATGGCATAATCGCAAATACACGTTGACAGGGGAAATATATGGCGGTAGCGTATGTTAAATAAGGAATAGTTTCGTGCCGAGGGGCATGCGTCTCATCCAAATGCGCACGCTGCAGAGCAGGGGAACGGGGAATGGTCCTACTAGACAATAGTCCATAAATATTACGGTGAGTTATGTTTCGTGAATTGAGAGCCATCATATGGCAAGGACGAGGCGCAGCCTTGTCTTTTTTTTTGAGGTGAGAACATTACCGTCATATCAGGCTGTCGTTCTCGAATAATTTTCGGGAGCTTATCGCTGGCCGTGCAGTCACCTTGACCGGTTGCTTCGGCAAAAAGGAGAAAAAATGAACAAACAATCATGGTCAGCGAAAATCGTCGCGGCGTTGTTATGGACACTCTGCCTCATCTCATGCGGTCCCAATCGTAACGATTCCGGTGCGGAGCTCGTTTCCATTGAGGTTACGCCTGCCAATCCGCACATGATAGGCCGGGGAGAACCCCAGCAGTTTAAGGCCATAGGCCACTACGCGGACAATTCCACCAGGGACATTTCTGCATTAGTCAGGTGGAGTTATTCTAATAACTTCTCCGGCCAAGTGAATTCGTATGGATTCAGCATCAGCGAGACGGGACTTTTGATCACTTCCTGGGAAGCCTATTACTATTATCAGGACAAACTCCCCGCCGGGCGTGTCCACGCAACAGGAGGGTTCAATTGGGATATCACAGGGTCTACCGAAGTGTTCAAAGCATTGCCGGAATCCATCGCAATCACGCCTGTTAGCCCGATCATGCAAGTTGGCGCATCGATGCAGTTTACCGCCGCAGGCACGTATTGGAATGGTTCCACCTACGATCTCACATCAAACGTAACCTGGAGTTCCTCTGATCCAGGCAAGGCAACCATGGGTGAGTTCACCGGCATGGGCACTGCGATTGCTTCGGGCACGACCGTCATCTCCGCATCTTGGGGGCCGCTATCGAGTACGACTACAGTAACGGTAACTGAGGCAGCGCTGGTGTCCATCGCGGTTACCCCTGTCGATCCGAGCATGGCGGCGGGTGCCTCCTTGCAGCTCACCGCCACCGGCACGTATTCGGACGCAACCACCCACGATCTGACGTCATCCGCAACCTGGACCTCATCCGATCCCGGCAAGGCAACCGTGAGCGCGGCAGGCCTGGCGACTGCTGTTGCCGCGGGCACGACGATCATCTCGGCAACCTTGGGGACGGTGTCGAATACGACCACGCTGACGGTGACAGGCGGCGAGCCTACCAGCACCTCGATTGTCACCACGGGAACGATGACAAAGGGAAGCGCGATCGTCAACGGGATTCAGTTTGATGATACGCTGGCGAACATCACCGCAGATGACATTGTGAAAAGCGCTGCCTTCCTGCAAAGCGGCATGACGGTCAAGATCAAGGGCAGCCGCAACAACGACGGGCTTACGGGGATCGCGAACGAGATCCATGTCGAGAACGCTGCTCGCGGCGCGATCCAATTGAAGTTCACGGATTCCTTCTTGGTCGCGGGCCAGACGGTCATCGTGGACGGAGGAACGATCTTCGCCAACGTGGCCAGCTTCGACGCTCTCCTCGAGGGAGATAACGTGGAAGTTCACGGATTGAGAAATGCAGCCGGCGCCATCCGAGCCACCCGCGTGGAGCGGCTCGCGACCGCCGGGGTGGATGAAGCGAGAGGAACGATCTCGGCGAAATTCGGATCCGTGTTCACGACAATCATCGTCGGCTCTGGTAATTTCAACGTCGACGAAACGACCACCGTGCTTCCGGCCGGGACTCCCTTCGACGTCGGGACCCTCGTCGAGATCCGGCTAACGGGCTTGCACGTCGACCAACTCAAGGTCGAGGACGCCTACGATGCCGCTTTCAGACCTTTGGAGGGTGGGGGGTTCGAGGTTGAGGGATTCATAACCGGGTTTACCAGCCTTGCCGGCAACTTCTTCGTGG
The DNA here is from genome assembly GCA_045403145.1 of Nitrospirota bacterium. GTDB lineage: Bacteria > Nitrospirota > UBA9217 > UBA9217 > UBA9217 > JAJYKN01. Next base: position 31,815 of record JAXIPA010000019.1, read on the forward strand.
ATGGACAGGCTGTTGACGCCTCCGACGCTGTACTTGTGGGCGGTGCGACGGCGGACCTGGACAATGATGTTAAGGTCGTTGCCAAGGGCCACTTTATTGGATCCGTGCTGGTCGCCGACACGATCGAAATCAAGGACGCCCTGCGCATCGAGGCCAATATTTCAGCGTCCGACGCGCCGTTCGGAATCGGCCAGATAACCCTGCTCGGCAAGACCGTGTTCCTTACCAGCAATACCGTCGGAAGGGGGGATGGTGGTCCGTTCACCGTGGGTGAGGGCGTGCAGGTCTGGGGATTTCTGAACCTGGACAACACAACGATCACAGCAACCCGTATCGCCCACCTTGGCGGCGTCGTGGCGGCGGACGCGAACACCATCCAGTGGTCGGTGAGTTCCTTCAATGCCTCGACGCGCCACCTGGGCATCCTCGGGTTCGACGTGGATGCATCGGGATCGGCGCAGTTCCTGGACGAGGCCGACATCGTAGTCACGGCCACCCAGTTCTTCGGACAGCTTACGGCGGCTCGGTCGATCGTGAAGGCGAGAGGTACGGCCAGCGGAAGCGTACTGACAGCGGGCCGGCTTGAAATCGAGTAGAAATCTGGAGTGCGCGCCCGTGAGGACCTGAGGGCAGAAAGGATTAATGTCAATGAGGATGTCTATGAAACAGAGGTTCAACAGGGCTTTTTTAGAGGTCAAATCGCTGAGGGTCACTTCTCGAGTCTTGATATTTTAGATTCAGTCCGCTGTCATGTTGTCCTGACCGTCCGGTCCTTTTCGCGAACAATAGGCTGATGACCTGCTGTTTTTCCGGAGCGGCTCCGGCTTTAATCCAGCACTTTATCCCTGCCGTCATCGATAAGTCCTTGCAAGCAAGTACACGACGACGCCGCCTCCGGCGAAGAGGAGCAAGAGAAGGCCCGAGAAATTTCTGCGCGACCGGAGCTCCGTGAAGAAGGCGTCCGTTTTTTTCCGGATCGCATTCAATTGTTCGTGAAAACCGTCGGTCTTTTCCTTTACGAGCGATACGTCGACCGTATGGAAGAGCGTGCGGAATTCCGCTTCCGTGCGAAACAGCGATTTGTCCTCCTCCCCCGTATAGACCCCCTGTGACGAAAGCTTCTTCAGTGCATTCCTGATGTCTCCAATTTTCTGCTCTGTGGCGAAAAGGGCCTGCTTCATGACCTTCGCGCGCTCGTAGGTGTGGCACTGGCTGCACCGCTGTTCGTTGATGATGTCGATGTCCGCCTTTTGAATTCCATGGGAGCCGTGGCAGGTAACGCAGTTCGGCCCTCTGCCCGAGGCCTTGAGGGCCTTCCCGTGGCCGCTCTCGAGGTAATTCTTCAAAATCCCGATATGGCACTTGCCGCAGAATTCGGGCACGTCCCGGTATTTCGGCGCGCCGACGAACCCCCGCTGCGGAGACATGGCCATGGCTGCGTCCGCAGGGTCGCCTCCGTGACAGTCGTGGCAGGCGACGCCGTTTTGATTGTGCCAGCTCTTCCGCCACTCTCCGGGGATGCTCCGGAATGCGGGCTTCATCATCTGCGAGTCATGGCACTGGATGCAGACCGGCTCCTGGTTTTCCGCAGCCTGGACTGCGGCTGTCAGGGTGAGCATAAGTATGAAGGCAGATAGATATCTCATGTGATTTTCTTTATAACTTGAAATCTTCGCGTGCATAATCTATAGATAAAAAACCGTCATTCCCGAATGCTTTTATCGGGAATCCATTTTGAAGTTTATAGAGAGAAGCCAATGAATACCCGCCCCCCGTTTTCACGGGGGCAAGTTTATCCCCGCGGAAGCGGGGACGGGTATGATAACCAATTTAATCTTTTTTTGCGGTCCTCTGGCACTCTATGAATATTTACCCCATATCGTAAAAACGGCCCACCCGATGATCGCGGCAATGAAGAAGGACAACAGGATGCGTCTCTTCAGGATGTTGTCTTCTTTTTTGATGTCGAAGAAAGGCCACAGGAGAAACAGCGTGACCATGATGATCTGCAGGATGACGCCCATGATCTTACTCGGGACCAGCTTCAGCATTTGATAGGGGGCGAGGAAGTACCATTCAGGCTTGATATGCGCGGGGGTCCTGAACGGGTCCGCTGGGATGTTCGCGTCCGCGGGCAGGAACAGCTCGGGGGCGAAGGTGATGATGAGAAACATCAATACGAAGAAGGCCATGACCATAGAGGTTTCTTTCAGCACGAAGTGCGGAAAGAAGGGAATGCCGCCCGCATGGTCCTCATGCCGGAACGCGGTCCACGGTTTTTTTTCGCCGCTCCGTCCGAACGGCGGGGACGATATGCCGATCCGCCTGACGAGGAAGAGATGGACGCTCACCAGGGCCAGAAGAAGGGACGGCAGGACGACCACGTGGAGGGCGAAGAACCTTCCGAGCGTGACGCCGGACACGTTCTCGCCTCCCTGCAGGCAGGTCACGGCGAAAGCGCCGACATAGGGAAGCGCGGAGGGAAGGTTCGTGACGATCGTCGTGGCCCAATAGGAGAGTTGGCTCCAGGGAAGGAGATAGCCGGAGAGGCAGAAGGTAAGCGTGATGAGCAGCATGCTGGCGCCCGCAAACCAGGTCAATTCACGCGGCTTTTTGTAGCTGTTCATGAAGAACACCGAGAGCATGTGGCACCCTACCGCGATAACGATGAGATTGCTTCCCACCACGTGCATCAGTCTGAACAGCCAGCCGTAGGGCACGCTTACCATGATGTTCTGGACGCTCCTGAAGGCATGGTCCGGCTGGGGAACGTAGTAGGTGAGCAGGAGAAAGCCCGTGAGCACCTGGACGACGAACCCGGCGAGCGCGACGAACCCGAGGGTGTAAAAAAGGTTGATGTTCTTCGGGACCAGGTATCCGGTGAGATGGGTCCTCACGAGTTCCTCGAGCCCGATCCTGACCTCGATCCAGTTTTTTATGTTTTTCCACATGGCGCTATCCTAACGCGGACAAGCTAGAATCAAAATCTTTTTTGCCACAGAGGACACAGAGATCACAGAGGTTAAACAGAAAATCCTTAATTGACTTCAAGCCTTGCTCTGTGCGCTCTGTGACCTCTGTGGCGAAATTATCCTATGATAATGTTGTCTCCCTCGACCTTGACCGGAAACTCCTGCAGGGGCTTCGGCGGAGGCCCGGAGGTGACGCTTCCCGAAAGGTCATAGGTCCCCGCATGGCAGGGACAGAGCAGCCTCTTTTTGTCTTTTTGATAATCCACAAGGCATCCGAGATGGGTGCAGACACGGGAAAGAGCAACATACCCCTTGTCCGGCCTGTTGATGAGGACGCCCGGAGTATTGTTGAAAACGATGTCCTTCGCGTCTCCGACCGGTATTTCTTTTTTACTGAGGACAAGTTGTCCTGACCCGGACCCCTGGGCCGGGGGTGAGAAATATTTGAAAAAAGGGTAAAGAAAGGAGGCGAGGGTCGTCAGCCCCAGGAAGGCAAGCGTTTTTTGCAGGAATTCGCGTCGGTTCGTCATGGAGGTTGAGCAGCCGCGCAGGCGGCGGCCGAATAAAATAAACTATAACAGCGCCGTCAGGGTTTGTCAAATAACAGGAAAAACAATACGGGAAAAACAGCGGACAAAACAGCGACGGGCTCAGCGAAGCTGCTTAGCTGCAGTCTTTGCATCCGCAAAGGGAGGTCAGGTGCGATCGGGGTTCGATGAGCGCGATTTGTTTCCACTCGTTTTTGATCTCGCCGCCTATTTTGACGCCCGTGTACGCTGCCAGGGACTCCATGAGGCCGGGCCGGTTTGTGTCCGAAAACAGCGCGAGGGAAAGTTTTTCGCGGCCCTTCTCGATCAGTGCGTCTGCATGGGCAAGAGGGGGGCGGCGGAGATGGTACGTAAACATCCTGATCATCGTATCGAAGAGGGCAGCGGAGATTTCCCAGGCAGGTACGGAACGCTCTTCTTTGTCCCCGGGGGCGCTGTTGAGCAGCAGGGGCGCGTCCAGCAGAAAGGCTGTCCACGAATTCCCGCGGTCGAATATGCATTCCAGGTTGCCGATATGAAAGAAGCTGTTGCGGACCTTTCCGATCTCAGCAAAGCGCGGCGTCCCGGTGTCGTCGAAGAGAGCGCTTGTTCGCATGGACCGCTCTTCCGGGGCGAATGCGTCGAAGTTCTTTTCGTCCGGATGGGGAAAATAACGCACTGCCGAAAGGACCGAGAAAGCGCCTGACTCTTCATCGTTAAACGGCTGCAGCGTCCTGCCTTCCAGCGCCTCCAGCATGAATGCGCCCGGCAGGTCCTTGAGCCAGAAATACCATGCAGGAACGTCGATCCATATTTGGCTCATCTGCCCGATGCCGAGTTCGTCTTTGATCGACGGATCGGCATAGGAAACGCAGATGAATCCCGCTTCCAGTTTCTCGCGCAGCACGTCAAGAGGGTTCATTGATCTCCGGTCCCTTTTGGTTGCTTTTTTCAAACATCTCCTTAACGATGTCGAGCTTTTCCCGTCCTTCCGTCGCGATCCCCATACGCCGCGCGCTTTCGAGCAGGATATCGTCGGGATAGGCCAGGGTCAGGGAATAGCTCGTCTCGTAGGAGGAAAAGAAATCGCACCGTTCGTACGCCGTTTCGCTTTCCCGCAGGCCTTCGTTATAGCTCCTGGCTACGGCGCCTATTTCCTTCCCCAGTTCGCGGAACAGCGAGTCTTTCTTCATACTCAGATCCTCACAGGCTTGGAACCGAAAAAGTTCTTGTGGATCAGCATGAAACTGACCATAAAGAAGGTCCAGCACAGGGGCGTGTCTTCAGGCTGGGCTATGCCGGGCACCTGTCCGAGAACACTCGGCCCGATGCCGTAGTAGAACGCCATGAACGCCGCGCCCAGTCCTACTGCCACGATAGACCGCACCGCTGCCCTGGCAAAGAGGCTGCTCCCGTTGAAAAGATTTTCGAGATAGATGTTCACGACCAGGGCGCCCATGATGATGAATCCCGCCATCTCACCTGCATGAAGATACCGGAAGTAGGGGGCATCGGTGTACTGCCCGCCGGTAAAGGGCTTGCCCCAGTAGCTCTCCATGCCCTTGACCATGGCCAGGAACAGGAGGAAACCGATCAGGACGGTGCCTGCAAAAGCAACCAGGCCCGAGGACAGGGAACCGTCGTCTTTTTTAGAGCTGAGGGCCTTCCAGGGGTAGCCCTCCCAGAGCGTTTCGGAAAGTATGACAACGGCAATGGCGCAGACAATCCAGCCCAGGTGGACATAAGCGCTGTTGGTGTCGGCCAGGGCCTCCCACCACGGGGACACCGCGGCCAGTTTCTGCGGCGGATAAAAGAGAAATCCGACATGGGGATGGAACAGGACCGCGTAAGAGATGATGCTGAAAAAGGAGATCGCGAAAAAACGGGAGAACCCCACGACGCCGGCCTTGTCATCGGTCCAGGGCCAGTTGCGGAACCCGAGCTTCCAGGTGAGGGCGATCCAGATAAAGGCGGTGAACAGGTAAATAATCGCCGTCGAAGTGTTCTCGCGGGCGCTGTAGATCTCGGAACCCGTCTCTCCGGTGGCGATGATGGAGAAGGGGCTGAAGTAGGTGATCCCGAATTTCCCGAGGAAACGGTAGAAGAAGCCGAAGATGATCACCCAGGCAAGGCCGAGGGCCAGCATGGTAAGCAGCGCGCCTTGAGGAACGGAAAGCCTTTCCGACTGACGTTGGCGCAGGGGCCAGCCGTCGAAAACGTCGCCGAGCATGATGACGGACGCCAGAATGACCACGACAATGGAAAATCCGTACATAGGGGTGTAGAGCCGCATGATCCCCTTGGGATTGAAGAACACATACCAGGCAACAATGTTCAGCAGCGCCACGGCAGCAAAAACAGCGAGTCCTTTTATATACGTTGAGACGGATACGGAAGATTTCATGGTCGCACCCGGTCCTCCGTTTGAGGAAAGTACCGCCGCCCGGCATCCGTTTCGGCTCCGGGCGGCGGGGACGTGATGTAGCTAGAAAACGACCGTATCGCCGTTCGTCATGTACACGTTGGTCGCTTTGGCAACAGTCGAGAAGCGCTTGTAGGTCTTGTATTTATCCGTCCCTTTGACGACCGGCAATCCGGCCGAGGCCGCCTTTTCCGCGAAGAGCCATCCGGTGCAGTGGTTGCATGCAAGTTTTTCGGGATTGAACGCCTTGAGCCCTTTGATGATGTCGTCGTATTTCGGGTCCCAGGTCTCGAACAGGGAGATATGAAGCCCGCCGTAACTGCCGTACACGTTGTCGCCTTTCGCGAAATTGTTGCGTGCATAGCTGTAGAGCGTGAGGACGCCGGGATGGCAGCAACCCGTGACCGTGACGATGCCTTTGTCCTTGACGTTGAAATAAAGAACGCTCTCACCCCTGACCCGCAGGATGATCGGCACATCGAACATCTTGAGCGCCACGCCCGGCATGAGTTTAACCAGGTTGTCGGCGGAGCACTCCACGAGCTGACCGGTGTGGGGGACGGAGTTTGCGCAACCCGCTTTCTCGAATTTGCCGCCCTTCAGGAGCGTGATATCTTCGGGATAGTGCGTGGAAGGCGCGTAAATGGTGATGTTGGGGTTGTGTTTCAGAGTGGATTCGATGCCCCAGAAATGGTCCAGGTGCCAGTGGCTCAGGACCATCGTGTCGATCTCTTTCTTTTTGATCATCTGGTCAATACCGTGCATCTTGTAGACATAGTCCATCCACGCGTTGTTCCAGCCCGTGTCCATGAGGATCTTTTTCTTCTTTCCGTCGAGCTGCTCCACTTCGAGCAGGGCGCTGTACCCGCCTGAATTGTCCTTGTCCCAGGCGGTATCATACTGGTTGCCCATGGCGCCGCCGCCGTCCATCATGTTCTTTTTAAAGATATCGTTGTTGAACCAGCTTGTCTCCGAAAGCACCGTAACCTTGAGGCTTTTGATCTCGCCGATGTCTTCTTTCGCCGCATAACTCTTTTCAGGCGCGATGCCGCCCGCAGTAAGCGTGGTGAGCCCCATACCGGCCATCTTCAGAAAAGTTCTTCTCTCCATTGACTCATTCCTCCCTTAGGCTGAATTGAAATAATATGTATGCAAACTATAATATCATCGGCTCTAATTAACTAATATATTTTATTAATGAAGAAATAAAGCAAAGTTATACTAAACATATATATATTACATCTAGGAACATGGCGTGTCCGGCGCGCCGGGCGAACTTGACTATCATTGCAATTCAGGTAAACTTGAAGGTATGCCGCGTCCGGACAGACACCATGCGGGCAAGGAGCGCGGGGGGAAGCTTTTGGAGAAAGGCACTATCAGGTGAAAATATCGTGGCTCATAGGCGGACTGGTTGCCGCGGCAATCGTTTTTGCCGCCGTCCTGGCGTTCATGTACATCCTGCCGCTCGATCTTCGGGACCGCTCCCCGGTCCAGCCGATCGCCTTCAACCACAAGCTCCATGCAGGCGATAATGCCATCCCCTGCCTCTACTGTCACCGCTACGCTCCGAAGTCGCGCGTTGCCGGCATCCCCGCCGTGGCGGACTGCCGGGCCTGCCATCTTTTCATCGCCCAGAACGCCCCGGAAATCAAGAAGCTGATGGAGTACTGGGAGAAAAAAGAGCCGGTCCCCTGGGTCAGGGTCTATGGAGTTCCGGACCACGTCTATTTCCCGCACATGATGCATATCCGCGCCGGACTCGTCTGCGCCACCTGCCACGGCGAAGCGGCAACAATGGCGCGTATCACCCGGTCAGTCAAACTCAGCATGGGCTGGTGCCTGGACTGTCATAAGCAGCATAAGGCCAGCATCGATTGCTGGACGTGTCATAAATAGCATTCAAAGTTGTCTGGAAAAGCTGAAAAGCTATTTTACCGCAGAGGACGCAGAGAAAATCCAGAACAAAGATTCTGAAGGGAACGAACTCAATTTAAGAATTTCTCGGCGTTCTCTGCGTCCTCTGCGGTGAAAGGTTTTTGGCATTGCGATATCATATCTAAAGGAAACCCTAATGAATCGAAGGACCTTTTTGCAGCTCAGCGGACTGTCGACTACGAGCGCTCTTTTGGCGGGCTGCAAGTCGGCAAACGAGAAATTAATCCCTTACCTGATCCCTCCCGACGAAGGAGTGACTCCGGGGAAAGCCGATTATTATGCCAGTTCCTGCCGGTCCTGTGCGGCAGGCTGCGGCATCCTGGTCAGGGTGTCGGAAGGGCGGGCCAAAAAAATCGAGGGCAATCCCCTGCATCCGGTCAACAAGGGAAAACTCTGCGCACGGGGACAGGCGGCTCTGCAGGAGCTTTACCATCCCGACCGTGTGCCGCAACCCATGAAGCGCAGCGGTCCCCGGGGCTCGGGAGAATTCACGAAGATTTCCTGGGAAGAAGGGCTGGACCTCCTCACAAACAAGCTCAAGACCGTGAAGCGGGAAAAGACAACTAATAGTTTAGCCCTGCTGACGCCGGAGCTTTCGGGAACCCTGGCTAAGCTGACAACAGGCTTCATGCGCTCCTTCGGCTCGCCCAATCACCTCTCCTACGAACTGCTCGGCCCTGACTGGCTGCGGCTGGCCAACCTCAGGAGCTTCGGCCAACCGAGTCTCCCTTATTACGACGTAGCTGCGACACGCTATCTCTTGAGCTTCGGCGCTGATTTCGTGGAAAGTCACCTGTCACCCGTACAGTACGGATATGCCTTCGGAAAAATGCGGCAAGGGAGGGACACAGTCCGCGGTCATTTCACCTATGTCGGCGGCCGGATGTCATTGACCGCTGCCTCGGCCGATCGCTGGATGCCGGCCCGTCCCGGAAGCGAGGGGGCGCTGGCCCTCGGCATGGCACGGCTGATCCTTGCGGAGGCCCTTTATGACAAAGCCGCCATTTCCGCGAACGGGCTTAATGCGGATACGCTGCTGCACGCACTGAAAGCATATGATCTTTCCCCTGTGGCGGAGGAGACCGGCCTTTCGCAAAAGACAATAGCCGAGGTGGCCCGTGAGTTCGCAACGACGCGTCCTTCGCTGGCCATGGCCGGGGAGGGATTGGCCTTCCAGAGCAACGGCCGGGAATCGGTCCGCGCCGTGCAGATGCTGAACGTGCTGGTGGGGAACCTGAACAAGCCCGGCGGAGTTTACCCGGACAACGGGTCCCCGGACGGCCCGACAAATTCTTTTGAAGAACTCCTCTCACTTGTTAAAAAAATGCGCAACGGACAGATCCAGGCGGCCCTCATTCAGGGCGATCCGGTACACACCATTCCCCCGGCAACCGGCTTTCAGGAGGCGCTCTCCAAAGTCCCGTTCATCGTGAGCTTCTCTTCGATGCTTGATGACACCGCGATGCAGGCCGACCTGATCCTTCCGGACCACGCGGCTCTTGAGAGCTGGGGTGACGCAGTCCCGCTGGCCGGAACCCGGGACCAGGTAATCGGGCTGATGCAGCCGGTGGTCGTGCCCGTGTTCGATACGCGCCAGTTCCCCGAGGTGCTGATGACAGCGGCCCACGAACTGGGTGGGGAGATGAAGGCGGCATTTCCCTATGAGTCTTATTTGGACATGCTGAAGGCCGAGATGAAAAAGAGTGCCGGCATTGCGAGCGGGAAAGATTTTGAAGCAACGTGGGTTGATCTCCTTAAGCAGGGCGGACTTTTCAAAACGAACCATGACCAGGGGAAAAGTTATCGCTGGACAGCGGGAGCGAGCATTCCAAAACCAGGCAAGCCGCTGTTCTCCGGAAATGAAAAAGAATTCCCGCTGCATCTTTCGGTATATCCCTCGACAGCCTTTTACGACGGCCGCGGCGCTTCACATCCCTGGCTGCAGCAGCTTCCTGACCCCATGACCACGGTGGTCTGGGACAGTTGGGTCGAGATCAATACTAAGACCGCAGCTGATCTTGGAATCAATTTCGGCGACCTGGTTGAAGTAACATCGCCCCAGGGCTCGCGGCGTCTGCCGGCAGTGATCTACCCCGGCATCCGGCCCGACATGGTGGCTATCCCTCTGGGCCAGGGGCACCGGGACATGGGTCGCTATGCAAAGGGGAGGGGAGTGAATCCGCTCGCATTGGTTGCACTGACAATGGAAGGAACCAAGCCTCTTCCGGCATGGAATGCCACACGGGTGCGGGTGACGCGGGTCTCGGACAAGGGGGAACTGGTGACCGCGGGTCATCCGGAGGGGAGCTACAGGAGCGATCTGATCGAGATTTAATCCTTTATTGACTATCACGTAAATATGTGATACACATAATTACGTGAAAGGAGGCGACCATGGAACGCCAAAACGTTACCTTATCTCTGCCCAAGGCGCTTTTAAAGAAGGCCAAAAC
>JAXIPA010000245.1:0-10684 GCA_045403145.1 Nitrospirota bacterium
GTGGACGACCCCGAGTTGATCGAACTGGTCGAGCTTGAGATCCGGGAGCTGTTGTCCAAGTACCAGTTCCCCGGGGACAAGACCCCGATCGTGAAGGGGAGCGCGTTAAAGGCCCTCCAGAGCGAGAGCAAGGACCCGAACGCACCGGAGTACAAGAGCATTCTGGAACTGATGGCCGCTGTTGACAGCTACATCCCTGTGCCGAAGCGCGACATCGACAAGCCGTACCTGATGCCGCTTGAAGACGTTTTCTCCATTGCGGGCCGGGGCACGGTTGTGACGGGCAGGATCGAGCGCGGGATCGTGAAGGTGGGCGATGAAATAGAGATCGTGGGCATCAAGCCCACGCAGAAGACCGTGGTCACGGGTGTAGAGATGTTCCGGAAGCTCCTGGACCAGGGCCAGGCCGGGGACAACGTCGGCGTGCTCCTTCGCGGCGTCAAGAAGGAAGATGTGGAGCGCGGGATGGTATTGGCCAAGCCGGGGAGCATCACGCCGCACACCAAGTTCAAGGCAGAGGCCTACATCCTGACGAAGGAGGAAGGCGGTCGTCACACACCGTTCTTCAAAGGGTACCGCCCCCAGTTCTATTTCCGTACGACGGACGTGACGGGCGTGGTGACATTGGCCGAAGCCGTCGAGATGGTGATGCCCGGGGACAACATGACGTGCAGCGTGGAGCTGATCACCCCGATCGCGATGGACCAGGGGCTCCGGTTCGCCATTCGCGAAGGCGGCCGTACCGTGGGCGCAGGCGTTATCACCGAAGTGATCGAGTAATCTAATTGCGGATCGGCGATTGCGGATTGCGAAATGAAAACGCGCAAAGCCGAAATCCGAAATCCGCAATCCGAAATTAAATACGAGTGAGGCCATTATCATGCGGGAAATCGTGCTTCTCGCTTGCGGTGAGTGCAAGCGTAAAAACTATTCAACGACCAAGAATAAAAGGAACACGCCGGACAAGTTGAATCTGGACAAGTATTGCCGGTTCTGTCGCAAACACACGGTGCATAAGGAAACAAAAGCATAGCCTGGAAATACATGGCGTTTCGGGGTTAGGACACAGGCCAGTAGCTCTAATGGTAGAGCTCCGGACTCCAAATCCGGCTGCTGGGGGTTCGAGTCCCTCCTGGCCTGCCATTTTTTTTCAGAATCCTGCGCGAAAGAGGGGCCTGGTATGTTGAGAAAGCTGACGGAATTCTTCCAAGAGGTCAAACTGGAGCTCAAAAAAGTTGTGTTTCCGACAAAAAAGGAGGTCATAGGTTCTACCTGGGTGGTGATCACCACCGTGCTGATATGCGCCTTCTTTTTGGGGCTGGTAGATATGGGGTTGGGAAAGATGATGACCCTTGCCTTTAAATAGAGATCAATTATGCCGATGAACTGGTATGTAGTCCACACGTATGCAGGTTTTGAAAACAAGGTGAAGGCCACCGTCCTCGAGACCGTTTCCAAGCTTGGGCTTCAGGATAAAATCGGACAGGTCCTTGTTCCGACCGAAGAGGTCCTGTCCATTAAGGCGGGGAAAAAGCGAAAGTCTCAGCGGAAGTTTTTCCCCGGCTATATCCTCGTCGAGATGGAGATGGACGACAACACCTGGCATGTCATCAAGGAAACACCGAAAGTGACCGGTTTCGTCGGCGGCAGCACGAACCCGACGCCGCTTTCCGAGGATGAAGTGAAAACGATCCTCAAACAGACGGAGGAAGGAGCGGTGGCCCCGACCCAGCCCAAGCATGCGTATCAGAAGGGCGACCGGGTCAGGGTGATCGACGGCCCATTCAGCAGCTTTATCGGAACGGTGGAAGACGTCAACCCCGCGCATGGCAGGCTCCGCGTCATGGTGAGCATCTTCGGACGTTCGACGCCGGTAGAACTTGAGTTCTTGCAGGTTGAGCGGGAGAAAGAAGCCAAGTAGGGAAAATGCGATTTGCGGTCCAACATGCACCAGGGCGCTAAAAATACACACAGGAGTATATAGATGGCAAAAGAGATCACAGGAAAAATCAAGCTTCAGGTCCCGGCAGGAAAGGCCAACCCGGCGCCGCCGGTCGGGCCCGCACTCGGCCAGCACGGCGTGAATATCATGGAGTTCTGCAAGCAATTCAACGCCAGGACGCAGAAGTTGGGCGAGACCATCGTCCCCGTCATCATCTCGGTATATTCGGACCGGTCGTTCACGTTCATCACCAAGACCCCTCCGGCTGCGGAGCTCCTGAAAAAGGCGGCAGGGATCGTCAAGGGTTCCGGCGTGCCCAATAAGGACAAGGTTGGCAAAGTGACCAAGGCCCAGATCAGGGAAATCGCCCAGACGAAGCTGCCGGACCTCAATGCCGCGACCGTAGAATCGGCCATGCGCATGATCGAAGGCTCCGCGAAGAGCATGGGGCTGGAAGTCGTCGAATAATTGCAGAATGTACCCTGCTCTTGCGAGAGCGCGGGCATAAACGGATTTCGGATTGCGGAATTTAAATCCGCAATCGGCAATCCGAAATAGAAGGCGGGAGGCCGACAACGGCCGCTAACACCGCGAGGAGGAAGCATGTCAGGAAAGAAATATAAAGCAGCAGCGGCACTGGTGGACCGGGCGAAGCTGTATGGCGTCGAAGAGGCCATCGGACTTGCCAAGAAAACGGCGAGGACCAAGTTCGACGAGACCGTTGATCTTGCCGTCCGGCTGGGCGTGGACCCCAAGCAGGCGGATCAGATGGTGCGGGGAACGGTCGTCCTTCCGCACGGGACCGGGAAAAAAGTCAAGATCCTGGTGTTTGCCAAGGGCGAGAAAGACAAGGAAGCGCGCGATGCCGGCGCCGATTATGTGGGCGCCGAAGACCTTGCCGACAAGATCCAGAAGGAAGGGTGGACCGATTTCGATACCGTCGTGGCGACGCCGGACATTATGGGACTCGTCGGCCGGCTTGGCAAAGTGCTCGGGCCCCGTGGTCTGATGCCGAACCCCAAGACCGGAACGGTCACCTTTGATGTGACCAAGGCCATTAAAGACATCCGGGCAGGCAAGGTCGAGTACCGTGTGGAGAAGGCCGGCATTGTTCATGTTCCGGTGGGCAAGGCATCGTTCGACGAAAATAAACTGATAGAAAATGCCAAAGCAGTGCTCGAATCCATATTGAAGGCAAAGCCCGCGTCCAGCAAGGGCAAATACCTCAGGAGCGCAACGGTTTCCACCACCATGGGACCGGGCGTCAGGATGGATACCGCCCAGGTTGAAAAGGTCGCAGGGTAGTTCTGGGAAAAATACGAAGTTAGGAAGGTGAGAGCGGATGCTGAACATCCCACCTTCCCGACCTCTCAGCTTCTGATTTACAAAAGGTCGGCCCCTGGGTTCCCAGGGGAAGGTCCGAGACAGCAGGCACCGGGGAAAGATCCTGATCCCTGGTTTAATTCCGGAAGCGGAGCCCGCCGAGACCCGGGTTGGAGAAGACGGTAAAGTTACTACACCGCTTTCTTTCAAGATTGCCGGGAGGTCTCTGGGATTTCTTGAAAGAAAGGAGGATTGCGTTGAATAAAGAAGAGAAAAAAGAAGCAATAGATGAACTTCACGAGAAGTTTGCCCGCGCGAAGGCCGCGGTGATTACCGGGTACTCCGGGATCAACGTGGAGCAGATCACCGACCTTCGCTCCAGGCTGCGCAAGGCGCACGTGGAGTACCGGGTCGTGAAGAACACCCTCGCGCGGAAGGCCGCGGAAGGCACGGGCCTCGAACCGCTCAAGGACCACTTCGTCGGCCCCGTGGGCATTGCGCTTGGATATGATGACGTGGTGGCTCCGGCCAAGGTGCTCTTCGAATTCAGCAAGACGCAGGCCAAACTGCAACTCAAGGTCGGGGTGCTTGACGGTAAGCTGCTTAAGCAGGCGGACGTCAAGGCGCTGGCGAACCTGCCGTCGCTGAACGCGCTTCGCGGGAAGATCGTCGGGCTTCTCCAGGCGCCTGCCTCGAGGATGGTTGGAGTGCTCCAGGCACCGGCCGGGCAGATTGCCCGCGTTATCAAGGCGAAGGCGGACAAGGGATAAGTCGTAAGAACGCACCTGTACATCGGGCGCGTATTTTAAAAAATTTTTTAATCATTTCAGGAGGAATTGACCCATGGCAGATTTAGCGAAGATAGTTGACGAACTCAGCGGCTTGTCCGTTCTGGAAGCTGCGGAGCTGAGCAAAATGCTCGAAGAGAAGTGGGGCGTATCGGCGGCAGCGCCCGTGGCCGTTGCAGCCGCAGGCGCAGCTGGCGGGGCGGCGGCGGTCGAAGAGAAGACCGCATTCGACGTGATCCTGGCCGCCGCAGGCGCGCAGAAGATCAATGTGATCAAAGTGGTTCGCGAGCTCACCGGTCTGGGCCTGAAGGAAGCGAAGGACCTGGTGGAAGGCGCTCCCAAGCCGGTGAAGGCCGGGGTCTCGAAGGAAGATGCAGAGACCATGAAAAAGAAGCTGACCGAGGTTGGCGCGACCGTCGAGGTCAAGTAATCAAGCATCATCAAAGCAGGTTTAGTCAAGTCCTTGCCCTCCGGCAGCGGCCCGGAGGGCAGAGGACTTTTTGCGTTTATGGATGCCGGATGGCGTGCAAGCGGCAAGAAAATGCAAAGTGCAAAGTGCAAAGTGCAAAATGTAAATTATAGAACAGGCTCATGAAAACATCGAGTTGATTTTCCCTTTTGCAATTTTCAATTTGCAATCTGCCTTTTGCAATAACAGCAGTTCGTGAGGTGCTAATATGTCAAAGGAAAAAAGAGAACTTGTCCGCGTCAGAAAGGATTTTTCCAGGATCCCGACGATTCTGGAGATCCCCGATCTCATCGAGATACAAAAAAAATCCTATGATCATTTTCTCCAGAAGGACCTGGCGTCCGACAAGAGAAAAGACATGGGGCTCCAGGCGGCATTCAAGAGCGTGTATCCCATCTATGATTTCAACGAGACCGCCATGGTTGACTACCTCGGCTATTCGCTGGGAGATCCGAAGTACAGCATCTGGGAATGCCTGCAGCGCGGCGCCACCTTCGCGGCGCCGCTCAAGATCAAGACGCGGCTGGTGTTCTTTGAAAAGGACGAGCAGACCGCTACCAAGCGGGTGAAGGACATCAAGGAGCAGGAGGTCTACGTCGGCGATCTGCCGCTCATGACCGAAACGGGGACATTCATCGTGAACGGGACAGAGCGTGTGGTCGTAAGCCAGCTCCACCGCTCTCCGGGCGCGTTCTTCACCCACGACAAGGGCAGGACCCATGCAAGCGGCAAGATCCTCTATTCCGCCCGCATCATCCCCTATCGCGGCTCGTGGCTCGATTTCGAATTCGACGTCAAGGACATTGTTTACGTGAGGATCGACCGAAGGAGGAAAATCCCGGCCACCATCCTTCTCAAGGCGTTTGGTTACTCCAATGAAGACCTGCTCCGGATGTACTATCCCATAGAAGACATACGGATCAGGAAGGACGGCTTCACCCGGGGCGTCCATGCCGAGGTGCTGGCGGGGATGAAGGCGCCCGTCACGATTACCGACAAAAATACGCGTGAGCAGATTGTCAAGGACGGCGCCAAGATCACGCGCGTGGCCATCAAGAAGCTGGAGACCGCGGGCATCACCGAAATCCCCATTCCGCGCGAAGAGTTGATCGACCGCATCTCGCTCCGCGACGTGATCGATCCCGAGACGGGCGAGGTTCTCCTTCCGGCGAACGAGAAAATCACCGAGGCGTTTTTGACCCGGGTCGCACAGACCAAGGTCGAGAAGGTCGAAGTAATCTATATGGACGGCATCCATGTGATCGCCGCCATACGCGACACGCTCCTCGCCGACAAAGTGCAGACCCCGGACGAGGCACTCCTCGAAATCTACCGCAAGATGCGTCCCGGCGAGCCGCCGACCATCGATATGGCGCGGAACCTTTTCTCCGGCATGTTTTTCAATGCCAAGCGCTACGATCTTTCCCCTGTCGGCCGGCTGAAGCTGAACAAGAAACTCAAGCTGGACGTCCCGATAGAAAAAACCACGCTTACGGCCCAGGATGTGGTGGAGGTAATCCGCTATCTCGTCAACCTCAGGACGGGCAAAGGCGAGGTGGACGATATCGATCATCTCGGCAACCGCCGCGTGCGGTCCGTGGGAGAACTCCTCGAGAACCAGATCCGCGTCGGTCTGGCGCGGATGGAACGCGCCATCAAGGAGCGGATGAGCCTCCAGGACATCGACACCCTCATGCCGCATGACATCATCAACCCCAAGCCGGTGATTGCGGCCATTAAAGAGTTTTTCGGGTCGAGTCAGCTGTCCCAGTTCATGGACCAGACGAACCCGCTGGCGGAGATCACGCACAAGCGCAGGCTCTCTGCCCTCGGTCCGGGCGGTTTGACCCGGGAGCGCGCGGGATTCGAAGTGCGCGACGTGCACACCACCCATTACGGCAGGATCTGCCCGATCGAGACGCCGGAAGGCCCGAACATCGGCCTCATCGTCTCGCTCGCCACGTATGCGCGGGTGAACGACTACGGTTTTATCGAGGCGCCTTACCGCGAGGTAAAAGCCACGAAGGTGACGGATGTCATCGAGTATCTCTCGGCCGTGGACGGAGAGAACTACGTGATCGCCCAGGCCAACACGCCCTTTGACGGCCGCGGCAAGATCGCCGTCGAGAGCGTCTCGGCCCGCGTGGGAGGCGAGTTCAAGCTGGTTTCCGCCGAGGAAGTGCAGTATATGGATGTTTCACCGAAACAGATCGTTTCGGTATCGGCGGCGCTTATTCCGTTCCTCGAAAATGACGACGCGAACCGGGCGCTTATGGGTTCCAACATGCAGCGCCAGGCGGTGCCGCTGCTCCGGCCGCAGGCGCCGGTCGTCGGTACCGGCATGGAGCGGGTCGCCGCCCGTGACTCGGGCGCCATCGTTTCGATCAAGCGCGATGGCATCGTCGAGGGAGTGGATTCCACCCGTATCACCGTGAAGGGCGAGGATGCCAAGGGACGGACGGTCATCGACACCTACCCGCTTACCAAGTTCTACCGTTCGAACCAGAATACCTGCATGAACCAGAAGCCGATCGTGCGGATGGGCGACAAGGTGAAAAAAGGGCAGGTCGTCGCCGACGGACCCGCAACGGATCTGGGCGAACTCGCACTGGGACAGAATGTGCTCGTGGCCTTCATGCCCTGGAGCGGCTACAACTACGAAGACGCCATCATCATCAGCGAACGGATCGTGAAGGAAGACCGCTACACGTCCATCCATATCGAGGAGTTCGAGATCGAGGCCCGGGACACCAAACTCGGCAAGGAAGAGATAACCCGCGACATCCCGAACCTGGGAGAGGAGACTCTCCGCAACCTCGATGAGAACGGCATCATCCGCATCGGCGCGGAGGTCATGCCCGGGGACATCCTCATCGGCAAGGTGACGCCCAAGGGCGAGACGCAGCTCACCCCCGAAGAGAAGCTTCTCCGGGCCATCTTCGGCGAAAAGGCCGGTGATGTGCGGGACGCTTCGCTCTATGCGCCTCCGGGTATCGAAGGCACGGTCATTGATGTGAAGGTCTTCTCCCGCAAGGGTGAGGACAAGAATGAACGCCTCAAGACCCAGGAGAGCGAGGAAATCGCGCGGCTTCAGAAGGAATATCAGGATGAAGTGCGCGCGGCCAAGGAAGACAAGTACAAGCGCATCAGGAGGATCCTGAGCGGCAAGACCGCAGCCGACAAGGTTGTCAACTCCAAGACGGGCAAGACCGAGTTGGCTAAGGGCAAGAAGATCACCGCCGAGATCCTCGACAAGCTGCCGGAAAAGGACCTTGCGAAAATCAAGGTCGAGTCCGAGGACTATCCCGCCAAACTCCAGGAGGTCCTGGACAACGGAGAGAACCAGCTCAGCATTCTCGAGTCCATCTACGACGAGAAGATCGGCAGGCTCAAACGCGGTGATGACCTGCCGCCCGGCGTGGTAAAGCTCGTGAAGGTATATGTCGCCATGAAACGCAAGCTCTCCGTGGGCGACAAAATGGCAGGCC
Source organism: Nitrospirota bacterium (assembly GCA_045403145.1). Lineage (GTDB taxonomy): Bacteria > Nitrospirota > UBA9217 > UBA9217 > UBA9217 > JAJYKN01. The sequence goes on from JAXIPA010000245.1 coordinate 8,011, forward strand.
GCCACGGGAATAAGGGCGTCGTTTCCCGGATCGTACCCGAGGAAGACATGCCCTACCTCCCCGACGGCACTCCCGTTGAGATCGTGCTGAACCCGCTCGGCGTGCCTTCGCGTATGAACGTGGGGCAGATCCTCGAGACGCACCTGGGCTGGGCCGCCAAGGCGCTCGGCCTGCATGTAGCCACCCCTGTGTTCGACGGCGCGTCCGAGGACCGGATCAAGGCGATGCTGAAAGAAGCGAAGCTGCCGATTACGGGTCAGTCCATGCTCCATGACGGCCGTACGGGCGAACCCTTCGACAGACCGGTGACCGTCGGTTACATGTACATGCTGAAGCTCCATCACCTGGTCGATGACAAGCTGCATGCCCGCTCTATCGGACCCTATTCGCTGGTCACCCAGCAGCCGCTGGGCGGCAAAGCGCAGTTCGGCGGACAGCGTCTGGGAGAAATGGAGGTCTGGGCGCTCCAGGCTTACGGGGCCGCTTACTGTCTCCAGGAATTCCTTACCGTGAAATCCGACGACGTGTCCGGACGCGCCAAGATCTACGAGGCGATCGTGAAGGGCGAAAATACGCTCGAACCGGGCCTGCCCGAATCGTTCTACGTGCTCATCAAGGAGTTGCAGAGCCTCTGCCTCGATGTGGAACTCATTGAACGCAAGAACGAGAAGGAGCGGGTTATCGGACTGGAGAAAATCTCGTCGGCAAGATAACGGGAGAAAACTATAGGTCCTATAAGACCTATTTGGATTTGGGATTTAGTGCTTTTGCACACGGAGGTCCACTGTGGAAGATAAGCAGATATCGGAGAGTAAAGCCAGAGCAGATGTCATGAGCCTGTTTGAGAAGCCGAAGGACATCAGCTTTGACGCCATGCGGATCAAGATCGCCTCGCCGGACCGGATCAAGGAGTGGTCTTTCGGCGAAGTCAAAAAGCCGGAAACCATAAATTACCGCTCCTTCAAACCGGAGCGGGACGGTCTTTTTTGCGCCAAGATCTTCGGTCCCATCAAGGACTGGGAATGTCTCTGCGGCAAGTATAAGCGGATGAAGCACCGCGGCATCGTGTGCGACAAGTGCGGCGTCGAGGTGATCCAGTCCAAAGTACGCCGCGAACGCATGGGCCACATCGAGCTTTCGTCTCCGGTCGCCCACATATGGTTCCTCAAAGGACTCCCGAGCCGCATCGGTACCTTGCTTGACATGACCCTCCGGCAGCTTGAAAAGGTCCTCTATTTTGAAGGGTACGTTGTGGTCGAGCCGGGCGACACCCCGCTCAAGCACAAGGAACTCCTGACGGAAGAGAAATTCCGCAAGTCGCAGCAGGAGTACGGCGTCAACGCCTTCAAGGCGGGCATGGGCGCCGAGGCGATCCGCGAGATGCTGAAAGCCATAGACCTCGAAGCGGAGTCGGAAGACATCCGAAAAAAGATCGAGACCGCGACCTCCATGGCCACGAAGAAGAAACTGACCAAGCGGCTCAAGGTTATCGAGGCGTTCCGCAAATCCGGCAACAAGCCCGAATGGATGATTCTCGACGTAATCCCGGTCATCCCGCCGGAGCTCCGCCCCCTCGTACCGCTCGAAGGCGGCCGGTTCGCCACGTCGGACCTGAATGATCTGTACCGCAGGGTCATCAACAGGAACAACAGGCTTCACCGCCTCGAGGAGCTGAAAGCGCCCTCGGTCATCATCCGGAATGAAAAACGGATGCTGCAGGAAGCGGTGGACGCGCTCTTCGACAACGGCAGGCGCGGACGCGTGCTTCGCGGGCCGAACAAACGGCCGCTCAAGTCCCTCTCGGACATGCTGAAAGGCAAGCAGGGCCGCTTCCGCCAGAACCTGCTCGGAAAGCGCGTGGACTATTCCGGCCGTTCCGTCATCGTCGTCGGTCCGGACCTCAAGCTCCACCAGTGCGGCCTGCCGAAGAAGATGGCCCTGGAGCTTTTCAAGCCCTTCATCTTCAACAAGCTCGAGGAAAAGGGATATGCCACGACCATCAAGAGCGCCAAAAAAATGATCGAGCGCGAGCGTCCCGAGGTATGGGACGTGCTTGAAGAGGTGATCCAGGAGCACCCCGTGCTTTTGAACCGCGCCCCGACGCTTCACCGGCTCGGCATCCAGGCCTTTGATCCCGTCCTTGTCGAGGGCAAGGCCATCCGCCTCCACCCGCTCGTCTGCGCGGCATTCAACGCCGACTTCGACGGCGACCAGATGGCGGTCCACATCCCGCTTTCGGTTGAGGCGCAGCTCGAGGCGCGGGTGCTGATGCTCTCGGTGAACAACGTCCTGTCGCCGGCGAATGGAAGGCCGATCACGGTCCCGTCTCAGGACATCGTGCTCGGCTGCTATTATCTGACCAAGGCGCGTTCCGGCGTCCTCGGAGAGGGGAAGATCTTCTCCGGCCGCGACGAGGTGCGCATCGCTTACGACCAGAATTCCGCCGATATCCATGCGCGGGTCCGGGTGCGCATCAACGGCAAGATCGAAGAGACCACCGTCGGGCGGGTCCTCTTCAGTGATGTTCTGCCAGACGGTATCTCGTTCTCTTCGGTCAACAAGGAAATGACCAAGAAGGAACTTGCAAAATTGATCGACGAGTGCTACCGGAAGCTGGGCCTCAGGCGCACCGTCGTCCTGATCGACGACCTGAAGGAAATCGGTTTCAAGTTCG
>JAXIPA010000120.1:0-2097 GCA_045403145.1 Nitrospirota bacterium
TTTAACCTGAATATATGCCGAATTGAACCAGCTTTCTTTTACTTACTCCGCTTTCATTTCAAGAGCTGCATTTCTCTGCGACCTCTGCGATCTCTGCGGTAAAATATCTTTCGTTTTTTTCATAGAACTTTTGACAGTACCGTTTATTACTTCCAGTAAGAGTTTTCAGAATCTTCAGGGTCAAGCCTTGCGGCTTGGCATGAGTCCCCCAAAGCCCGAAATATAAGAAACTGTCCTTTCAGTCTTGCCCACGATTGTTCTCTCCTGGACCGGCCCTACTTGTCCGGTTTCTCAGCCTTCGCTACCGTGATGAACCTGTCTGCCATCTTAGCGGCTGATGCCTTCAACATTTGCTTCGTGTCATCGCCTTTCGACGACCGGCTGCTGCCGGAGAGGAGCGAGTAACCGATCACCCGGCCCTTGGGGTATTCCACCACGTTGCCGTTTACGCTCACGTGGTAGGAGTCCGAGGTGCCGTTGCGGGAGAACCCGGTCCAGACCACGAAGAGATAGCGCACCTGGAGCTGCGCCTGCATGGCGTCCACTTTGGACTTCTCTCCCTTGCCGAACCAGACCGGCTTGTCCGGATTCTCGGGCTTTCCTTCCCTGATGGTAACGGGATACTTCGCCAGGCGGAGGTCGATCTTTGCCTGGCTCCAGACCTTGAAGGTGCTCCGCTTCCTGAGCTCTTTGGTCAGCGCCTCCGCCAGCCGCATCGTCGCGTCGGAGCTGTCGGCGCTGATGACCGCGATCGTACCGCTTTTTATCGAGGTCATTTCGTCGAAGAACTCGAAGGGCTTGTGGATCCCGCAGCCCGCGAGCGAACCGAGCGCCGCCAGAAACAGTGTGATGAGCCCTGCCCGCTTCATGTTTCTCAATACGTCTTTCATCATTTGCCTCCCTGCTGCGGGCCAGCGCCGGCGACACTGCCCGCTGCCGTTCCGCTTCAATCGTTAACAATCTTGGCCCGATCAGTAAAACCGGGGTTCTGAGCTTCAGGCTGAGTTCAACTCAAGGCCAAACACCTGTCTCTCCCTTGCCCTTCCAGGCAAATCTATCTCGCCGGCAAAACCGTGATGATTCCGCGGATAAGCTCGGGGATGAGCATCATTCCCTGCTTCGAGGACCAACTGAGGGCTTTCATTATGTATTCGCGATAAAAATTCCAGGGGAAATAGAATTGGACGGTGATGATGATCAAGATGATCAGGAAAAAGATGAGAAGGAGCGTTCTCCTGATCTGCGGAAAGACGCCGCGTACCCATCCCTGCGAGCGGCGGCGGTTGTTCGCTGCCTTGAGCCTCTCGAGGAGCGGTTCCTTCTTGATGTCGTCCTGGCCGACCTTCCAGGCATCGAATACACTGAGGACCCAGAGGAACGGCATGGGCAGCAGGGAGAACAGGGACAGCAGGAGCACTCCTTCGACGATGAGACGGGAATAGGAGTCCTCCAGGAAAGGCCAGGCCTGAAGGATTCCCAGGACTGACATAAGGGAGAAGATTCCGAACGCCGCGTAGACCGCGAACAGACCGCCCTTTACCGGCTGACCGTTCAGGAACTGGCCCCAGCCGGGAACGAGCAGGGAACAGAACAGGGGCCAGGCGCGGCTTTTTACACCGGTGAACGTTGTTCGTCTGGCTTTGATTGCGGTGTGGTAGGCATCGCTTGCATTGGAGACCCAGAAAATCAGTGAGAAGAAAAGCAGGAACGCGGCAACAAGCACGGCCTGGGCCGGAGAGATGCTGTAAAAAAAGAGATACGACGGGATCTCCTGCTGAAACATAAAGAGAAGGAGTGCGAAGGCATTGCCGTACAACACGAGGCCTATATAGTTCAGGCCTTTGGCGCGCTGTCCGTTGTACAACTGTCCCGACCCCCAAAATAAGAGCGAGAGCGTATATGCGAGGGCTGGGTCTGCTTCATCGGGGAGAGATACTTTTTCTTCCGTAATTTGCTGCGTCCTGCGAGGATTCAGGTACTCATCAGGATCTTCTATAACCCAGACTTTATCCATGGTTCATCCCCTGTCCGACCCAAAGAGACACGGTACAACTACAACAACATTAGTCAGTTATAAATTAAGTTCTTCCCAAAAAT
>JAXIPA010000216.1:0-3864 GCA_045403145.1 Nitrospirota bacterium
ACAGGGAGCGCGGGGTTAAAGAACTCGTCCGCAAGAAAAATGCAAAAGCCGCTGACCGCGTCGGTACAAAGGCCGAGGGACAGCCCGTTGGAATCCTGATACCACAGGGGGAACCCTGTTCCCGGCGGTACGGGAAGGTCCCTGGGGCCTACTGCCGCAAGCGGCGGCTGGCCCGCCACTACCTGCGCCTGTGATACGGGCGCAACAACGAGGGACAACAGCAACATTGCTACTAACATAACTACTTTAAACTTGGTACTCATAGTATATCCTCCTTTTAACAACGAGATGGTCGGGCTTTTTTGTTTCTCAATTTTTCTTTTCTTGTTGTCAAATTCTATCAAGCCGTTTTGGGAAATAAATAGGTAGAAATACCTAAATTAGATGAAATCGCAAGAAAGTCGAGAAACCTTCACCCAGACTTCCAGGGGCAACGATTGATTACAACATGACAAGTCTTCAAGCATCGCTCCCTGCCAAGACCCCTGATGGAACCATAAGGGCAGGCTCAAGGGTGTTGTTCGATTTGCTGCGAAATCATCATATCCCAATTTCAGTAGTACATAAAGCAATAGTTATACCACATCCGGATAGTATTGTTTTCTCTGGATGTTATTAAACTCAGGATGCAAAAATGTTGTTTTCTGTAAAAAATCGGCTCATTCTGAACCGTCCATTTTGAGCTAAGCCGCTCATTTTGAATCCGTTCCTCCGCCTTCAAGGGAAAGAGCATCCCCCGAAAGATTCTATTCGGTGGTACCAACCCATGCCTACATCTCCCTCCCCTTAAAGGGGAGGGAGATGTAGGCCAAGGCAACTGCCGAGGTAACGCCGACATGGTCGGCTTGGTCCATAAAAGACGCTAATTATTCAGCGCCCCCATATCGATCCATATCTTGATAAGATTCATGTCGTTTGGCGACAAGGGCGTAGCGCTCGCGGGCATTTGCTTCGAACCCGTGTACCCGGGGGCGGCGGTCACCCTCTTATACAACACGCTGTCCGTGGAACTAAAGGGTACTACCCGTGTGCCTGTTGCCGTTACTCCCGATGATAGCGACGGCTGTGTGGCCAGTTGATTGAACAGCCCGCCGTATGAATCAGCCGCCGTCAAAAGCAGGCCGGTAAACGCCGCCGGACCGCCGACCTCGTGGCAGAAGACGCAGCGGCCGTTGAATATCATCTGGACGTTCTCTTTAAAAGACATGAGCTGTCCGCGGATTTCGCCGGCTGCGACTGCCGTGGTGTGAACATTCACATAGTACCCGCCGGCTATGAATTTATTCATCTGCGCGTCTGTCAATACATCAGTCCCGGCCAAAACGGTCCAGGTGACTCCATTGTCCGCCGAGGTGAGTGTAACAACCGGTAGGCCGTCGACTCCGACGAAGCCGTCATGGAGATGGGCCACCGTAATTGCGGATGACGGGGTCCCGGTCACTACCATCGTGCCGGACACTTTTTTCGTGGCAGTATCCAGCACGAATATGGCCGAGCCAGTGATGCTCGAAGCGACGGTCGTACCGGTCTGCGCTGAGTTCAGGAAGGCCTCGCGGGTAAATGTTCTGTCCGCCGGCGTCTGGGGCGTTTGCGCAACGCCGTTGTCGTCCATGGCGCCCATATTGATCCAGGTCTTTATGAGATCCAGGTCCTTTTGGTCGATGGGGGGCGTTTCAAGAGGCATGCGCTCCCCGACTACTGACGCGAACCCGATGCCGGCGGTCCTTTGATACAAGACGCTGTTATCGGCATCAAAGGGCAATACACGCATGCCGGTTGACTGCACGGCCGGCTTGTTCACCAGAGTGACCAAGGAATCGGCCGGCGTCAAAATAAGACCGGTAAATGCCGCCCGCCCGACGGGGCCGCCGGCTCTATGGCAGGCAACGCAATGGTCGTTGAATATCGGCTGGATGTCTTCCGAAAAGGACATGAGCTGACCGCGGATTTCACCTGCAAGGTTTACGGTGGTGTGCACATTGACGTAGAACCCGGCCGCCTTGAATTTCGCTATTTGCGCGGCTGTGAGCGCGGTAGCCGCCGTATCGACGGTCCAGACGCCGGGCGTCGTCTCGGTCAAGCCGACAACGACTCCGCCATCGACTCCGATGTCTCCGTCATGGATGTGGACCGCCGTTATGGCGGTTGCCGGGGCCGAGATGATGGTCATCGTTCCGGCAAGCTTGTTCGTAGCCGGGTCCAGTCCCACTTTCGCCGTGCCCGTGGCGCTCGAAGTAATGGCCGTACCCGTTTGCCCGGAGTTCATGAAAGCGTTGCGGGTGGACTGAAGCGTTGGAGCGGGCGGCGCGCCATCGTCATCACTGCCCCCGCAGGCCGAGATGGAAATGATCGCACAAAGAAGAACACCATAAAGCACCATTCGATTCGCGTAACTCATAATTACCCTCCTTTTTAATTTCGGATAGAGGATTTCGGATTGTTGATTTCATTCCGCACTCCGCATTCCGCAATATGTTCTTTAGTACACGACCCACTCGCTTTGCTTTACGATCTTCGGCTGCTCCCCTTTTGTGAGAGTGACGATGTAGCAGCCCTTCGAAGCGTACCGCTGGCCGGGCCCGAAGCTCAGCCTGGGGTATGAGACAACGCTATAGGACTGGTCCTCCTGGATATCGAAAAGGTCCAGAAAATAGTCGCGGTAGGCGTCGCCCCTCATGTTCGAAAGGGCGGTCGAGACCATGCGCGTGAGAAAATACACCTTTGACGAAACCGTCATGTTCTTCGAGGAGATTTTTTTAAACTTCAACCACTGCTCCACGAGGCCCCGAATCTGCCCCTGTTCATCGGGCAGCCGGTTCGGCCAGGTGATAAACGTGAAATCCCGGACCGAATCAGGAATTGCGGATTGCGGATTGCGGGTTGCGGATTCAAATTCTTGCTCGCCCCCCTTTTTCAAAGGGGGGTTGGGGGGATTTGCATTCATACCCAGCATCGTCGAGGAGACGAAAAGCATGGAAGGCCTCTTCTCCCCCCCGAGCGCATCGATGCCGGCCAAATCTTCCGGACCGAGCCAGAGGAGCAGCACCGCATTCGCTTGGGCCGCGGCAAGGTCCTTCCAGAAATCTTTTCCCGTTTTCTCCGTGCTGGCAAGGACCCGGGTTTTCAGCGGCGCCTTTCCGAGCTTTGTCCAGGCCTCCGCAAACCCCTTTGCGAGGGCGTTGCCCCGATCATCGTCCCGGAAAACCTGGACAACCTGCTTGTCATGAGGAAGATCAAATACCCTCGCGAGATATTTTGCCGCGGTATCTCCTTCCTGGTAATATCCCTTCGAAAAATAGAGGGTGTACCAGTCGCTGCCCGCTACTGCCGGCAGGTCGGTGATCGGGAAGACGCAGGGGATCCTGTTCTTCTCGCAGAACCGGTGTATGACGCCCCAGTTTTTCGTCGACAAGCCTCCCAGGAGCGCAAACACGGGCTGCTTCCGGTAAAGCGTGTCCAGTTGTTCACCCCACGTGTCCGGCGGCCCTTTCAGTTCCCACACGTCGAGCGCGGCCGCGCGGAATGAAGCCTCTCTCTGCGCCTGCATGATCACGGGCAGGTTTGCGTTCCATTCATCCCGCACGTATGACGTCAAAGGACCGAGCATCGCGGCCCGGTCTTCGGCGCTCACCTCTTCGGTCACGACGGTCGCGAACCTGATCACGTTCCCGGCCACTCCGGGCGAGAGTTCCGACGAGAGGTTCTTGAGATAGTAAATCATGATCTCAATTTCCCGGTCGTCAAGGACATAACGCGGCATCGTATCGATCATCACCCTCCCCGTGGGATCAACTCCGTTTCGCAGGGCCGCCGCAAGCGACGCATCGGTGTACTCCGGCCTCGGGTAGTTGAAGAAATACCGGG
>JAXIPA010000016.1:0-1569 GCA_045403145.1 Nitrospirota bacterium
GGTCGCTCACCGGATCGCGTTCCTCCGCTTTCTTGATGTTTTTTATTTTACCTGTTCCTTCCATTTTAATCAATTTATTCCTTGTTAGCGTTCCCATGCTTACCCCGCAACTGTTCTCCATGGTCTTGACCGTCGGCGGAACATCGAGGAAGCCACGCTTCGGCGGAAATCATGATAAAGTTAAATAGCGGATGATAAGCAGCGGCAACCCTCAAAATGCCGCCTCCTGAAGATCATCGTGAGGAGTTCAGCATGACAAACAGCCACACAGACAGCATTTTTCGTACCCTGACAGGCTCAGCGCAGTTCACGACACGGCCCGTGATCATGGGCACTCACGGCATGGTCACGAGCGGCCATTACCTTGCCAGCCGCATCGGGCTCAACGTCCTCGAACAGGGCGGAAATGCCGTTGACGCTGGTGTGGCAATGGGATTTGCACTCTCCGTGCTGGAACCCCACCTCTACGGCATCGGCGGGGAAGTCCCGATCCTCGTCTACCTTGCTGAAGAGCGGCGCGTGATAAGCCTGAGCGGGCAGGGACCTGCTCCGCAGGCGGCTACCATCGCATGGTTCAAAGGTCGCGGGATCGATGTCATTCCGGGGGACGGCTTGCTTGCCGCAACGGTGCCGGCCGCGGTGGACACCTGGATCGCCGCGTTGTCCCGCTTCGGCACGATGCGCCTCGCGCAGGTTCTGGATTATTCCATCGAACTTGCGGAACAGGGGTTCCCGATGTACCAGGGGCTTCAGACCGCAATTCGGAAATACTCGGACCGATTGCGCGCGGAATGGCCGACGTCGGCAGCGATTTTTCTGCCGGGAGGCAAAGTCCCTGAGATCGGGGAACGGTTTGCGCAGATCGATCTGGCAAGAACGCTCAAAAAACTCGCTGAGGCGGAACAGCGCGCATTAAAAAAAGGCCGCCGGGAAGCGCTTCAGGCGGCGCGGGACGTGTTTTACGGGGGGGAGGTGGCGCAAGCGCTTGTGAAGTTTTGCAAGGAGAACGAGTTTTCCGACGCCTCCGGCAAGCGCAACCCAGGACTGCTTTCCCGAGAGGACCTGCTGAATTATTCCGCACGCGTTGAAGAGCCGCTCATGGTGAAATACCGCGGCTATTCAGTGTATAAGTGCGGTCCCTGGACCCAGGGTCCCGTTTTTCTGCAGCAATTGAACCTGCTGGAGGGTTATGACCTCGGGGCGCTGGGACATAATACCCCTGAATATATTCATCTTGCCACGGAGGCCGCCAAGCTGGCATTTGCGGACCGGGAACACTATTACGGAGACCAGGATTTCGTGAAGGTCCCGCTCGATGTTCTTCTGTCCAAGGAATACGCGGCAACGCGCCGGAACCTGATCGATCAGAACCACGCCTCCATGATATTGCGCCCCGGCAATGCGCCTTCATCTGCGCCGCATGAACAAAAAGGGGACCCCCGGCGATACAGGGGTGATACGACCCATCTCGATGCCCTTGACCGATGGGGCAACATGCTCTCCGCGACGCCGAGCGGCGGATGGTTTCCCAGTTCCCCGATCATCACAGGGCTGGGCTTTCCTCTGGGC
>JAXIPA010000233.1:0-17419 GCA_045403145.1 Nitrospirota bacterium
CCAGCTTTTGATGCCCACGACCCCGAAGGACAACAGCCCCGAATGGTCTTTCTGGATGGTGAAGAACCATGAAAAGGTGCGCGGTGTTCTGGAACAGTATTCGAACGTCCGCCTCGTGGTTTCCGGCCATCATCACGCCTCAAAAGTGATCACGTCGGGGAACGTCACCTACGTCTCCGATCCCGCGGTCGTGACATATCCCTGCTCGTTCCGGTCCTACTCCGTGACTTCGGAAGGCATCCATCTGAAAAACATCGGTCTTGATGACAAGAATTCCGTGAACCGCGCGCTGGAGCTGCTCGTGTCGGACCCGTATGCCAGGATGTACGATGCCGCTGAACCGCGGAAGGCGGCTGATTACAGCTCGGGGCTTACGCCGCAGGACCGCGAGACCGTGATCAAGCTGTAGCTTCATTGACTTCAATGTTAAGCCTCTTGATAAAGAAAGCATGAAGACAAGAATCAAGCGCTGCTCAGGTTTGTTTTTTCCCCGTGGTTTTCGTGCCTCTGAAGGGAACGATACAAGCAGCATCATGAAACTCTATCTTACAGAGGCCCACTCCGTTTGCAGTAAGTGCGACTTCGTACCTCTGCTTCGCGCCAGCGCCAAGCCGTTTGTCCGCTCCCTCATTGGCCCTGAATGATCACGCATAGCCTGTGGCCCAAAAAAATAATGACAGTCTCAGGCTTTTGTCCTATACTGCTGATCGGAAACCGTCACAGCATCCCTCACGAGAGGCGCCATGACTTATAGGATATTGATCGTCGACGACGAGCCTGATCTTGTTGACTGGTACGCCGAAAGCCTTTCCGATGACTATCGCATTGTCACGGCGCAGACAGGCCGTGATGCAATCGAGCGAGTAAAAAGGAGCAGCGACATAGATCTCGCGGTCATCGATTACCGGTTGCCCGACATGTCCGGCGTCGATGCCCTGCAGGAAATCAAGGACGTTGCGCCGTCCGTTCCCGTTATCATCGTCACGGCATACGGGGACGAGGAGGTGGCAGTCGAGGCATTCAGGAGCGGCGCCCGCGATTATCTAAAGAAGCCCTTCAGCATATCCGAGCTTTCCGCCAAGATTGACTTCTATCTCGCCCTCAGGCTCGCGGATCAACGGCGCAGAAAAAACATCCTTCTTAAGGTGGATACGCCAGTGGACCTGGGACCGGCTCCTCCCGCCGTCACTCTCAGCCAGTACCGGAAGGTCCAATTGGCCGTACGTTTCCTCAACGACAATTACAGGACCGGCATACACGTGCATGACGCGGCGAGAGCGGCCGGCATATCTCCTAATCACTTCTCGAGAATCTTCAGAAAAGTGATGGGCCAATCCTACCAGGACTACCTGAGCAGCCGGCGACTTACAAAGGCCCAGTCACTTCTTCGCACGACAACCTTGTCTGTTACCGAAATCTGCCAGGCTGTCGGCTATTCAGATGTAACGGGTTTCGGCAGAATCTTCAAAAAGCTGACCGGCCACACGCCCACCGACTACAGAAATCTGCCCAAGCGTTGATTTTTTGTGAAAAAAGCATAAAAATCCGAAAAATAGTCGTAAAAATCCGAGACAAGGGCGTGCCTTCGTGCTATGTTCTGCATGCATAGCAACTAAAGTATTGGAGAGCGGGTGCTCCGAGAAAAGAAAATCCGAGACTATGGCTCTAATCGCAGACAGAGAAGCAGAGAGTCTTCGGAAACAGGGAGTAAAATTTGTCGGAGTAGATGCGTGATAGTCGTTATTTCTAAGGTACTCATAAGGAGGGAAAAAGCATGAGATCGTTGATCGCAGGTGTGATTGTTACGGCAATGATGTTATCGGCAACACCGGCATTCGCCGCCGGGGGACAAAACACGATAGACGGTTCGCTGATTCTGGCGACGGCGCCGGCGAGCGGCTTCGATTCCACTATCGGCCTGGGTGTCGGCGTCACATTCGATATGGCGGATCGTATGAGATCGCGGGACGTAAGGTTGGCGGTCCGCGGCGACATATCCTATTTCAGTTTTGATGGTGATTTTTTTGGCGTAGATCTTTCCTATAGGCGTATCATGTTCTTCGGCGGACCGCGGTTCTACTTCGGATCGGGTGGAACGAGAAGCATCAAGCCCTTCCTGGAGGGCGGATTGGAGCTGAGTTTCGATGAGGTGGAGGTTGGAACGCCCTTCGGGAAGGTGAGCGACTCAGAGCTCCATCTTGGTCTTGCCGGTGGCGGAGGCATCGAGATTCCGCTTACGGACCGCCTGAAATTCAGCGTGAGCGGACGGCTTCACGTGATTACCGACGATTTTCTGTCTGTTGCCGCAACAATCGGCGCATCCTTCTGATCCTCGGCAAGAAGACGCCAGCACCATTCAATCCCGCGACTTGGAATCCCCCGGCTCCCGCCGGGGGAGGAAAGCGCCGTGACCCGCGGGAGGTCGCGTTTATAGTGGGAGCCTCCGGTTCCTGCCGGAGGGGGCTCCACTGGCTTGCTTGAAACAAGGATTGTCTCACCCATCACCACCCGAGCCCTCCCCTTGAAGGGGAGGGTGTCGGGTCTCATTCTTCCGCCAGAGAAAAATCAATTCTTTTCCGGACCGTGTCCACGCGGTCCACGCGCACTTTGATGGCGTCGCCGATCCGGTAGACGCATTTTTTCCGCTCGCCCCGCAAACAGTGCAGTTTTTCGACAAAGTGGTAATAGTCGCCCGCCAGCGTCGAGACGTGGACCAGGCCTTCCACGAACGAGTCGCGAAGCTGGACGAAGAACCCGAACTGCACGACTCCCGTGATAATTCCTTCGTACACCTCGCCGAGTTTATCCTCCATGAACCGGAGCTTCAGCATCGTTATCACGTCGCGTTCCGCCTCCATGGCCTTTCTCTCGCGCTGCGAACAGTGCGTCGCGGCCGCGGGCAGGGTTTCGTCCAGCCTGGAGATGTACGCTTCATCCGTGAACCTGCCTTTGATGTCCGCTTTCAGGACCCGGTGGACGATGAGGTCAGGATAGCGGCGGATGGGAGAGGTGAAGTGCGTGTAGGTCTCCGCCGCGAGGCCGAAATGTCCGACGTTTTCGTGCGAGTACCGCGCCTGTTTCATGGTGCGCAGGAGGACCGTGTTGATCAGGGTCTCTTCCGGCGTTCCCTTGGCGCCGGCCAGGGCCTTTTGCAGGTGCCGGGGTTTGATCTTTTTCCCGGCGGGCAGGCTGATGCCGAGGGTGGCGAGGAAATCGACGAGGTCCGCCACCTTTTCCTCGTCCGGTTCCTCGTGGACCCGGTAGATGAAGGGCGCTTCCTTGTCCTCGATGTGGCCGGCCACGGTTTCGTTCGCAGCAAGCATGAACTCCTCGATGATCTGGTGCGCCATGTTCCGCTCGGCCCTGATGATCTCGGTCATGCGGCCCTGCAGGTCGAGAACGATTTCGGGTTCGGGCAGGTCGAAGTCGATGCTACCCCGCTTTGCCCGCTTCGCGCGCAGGATCCCCATGAGTTCGGCCATGAGCTCGAATTCCCTGAGCAGGGCGCCGTACCGCTTCCGCTGGGAATGATTTTCGTCCACCAGAATCTCGCGCACGGCGGTATAGGTCATGCGCTCGTTACTGTTGATGACGCTCTCGTAGATGTCATACCGCGCGATGTCGCCGGCCGGAGATATGTCCATCTCGCAGGTGAGCGTCAACCGGTCCACGTTCGGGTTCAAGCTGCAGATGCCGTTCGAGAGCGCTTCGGGGAGCATGGGAATGACGCGGTCCGGGAAGTATACGCTGGTGCCGCGCTGGTAAGCGTCGTCGTCCAGAAAGGTGCCTTCCTTGACATACTGCGCCACGTCCGCGATGTGGACCCAGAGCCGATAGCCTGATTTGATCTTTTCGATGGAGATCGCATCGTCGAAGTCGCGCGCCTTTTCACCGTCGATGGTTACCGTGGGCAGGTCGCGGAGGTCCCGTCTGCCTTTTCGCATGGCCGGTGTTACCAGCTGGGATATGCCGTCAGCCTCGTTGATAGTTTCCGGGGAAAACGCCGTCGGGAGCTCGTATTGCTCGATAATGAGCTCGGAGTCGATGCCCGGCTCGCCGGTTTTTCCGATGACCCTGACAATCCTTCCCTCCGGCGGCCTGCCTTTCATGGGATAGGAGATGATCTCGGCGGAGACAACGTCGCCCGATTTGGCCTCCCCGGCATGTTCCCTGCTCACAACGAGGTCCTGGGTGATGCGGGCATCGAAGGCCGTCACGAACCCGTAACCGCCGGTTTTCGGATCAGGCAGCTCATAGGTGCCGACAATTTTCGTGCGGGCCCGCTCCAGGATACGGATGATCATGCCTTCGCGTTTTCCGGTGAGCTTCCTTTGCCCCGCCGGCGGAGTTACCCGCGCCACGACCTTGTCGCCGTCCATGGCATCGAGCTTGCTTCGGGCGGAAATGTAGATGTCCGTCTTGCCCTTTTTCTCCGGGATCACGAAGCCGTAGCCCTGGGGATGGGCCTGGAAGATGCCTGTCTCGAGGTCCATCTTCTCCGGAAGGCCGAAGCGGTTGCCCCGCGTCTTGATTATGTCTCCGGAGAGTACGAGGTCGTTCAGGATTTTCTTGAGCTCGCGGCGGTCTTCCGGCTTGAGCCGGAGCTGGCGCATGAGTTCGCGCGCGAGCATGGGCTTGCCGGTTTTTGTCTTGATCAGTTCGATGATTTGTTTATTGGTATATTTCATAGAGCGGCCTCCAGCCGCAATCAAAAAGTTTGTCTTCCCCGAATGATTCAATCCCCGATTGAAGCGCTCGGGGACGGATCCGGTGTTCACATCAAAACCATATTCCCGATAGAGGCGCTCGGGAATGACACTTCATAAAGGAGCGCTCACGGGGTTTTTAACTCAGGGCTATGAACTGATTCTGAGCAGTTTTCCCTTCGCCTCTGCGATCACCACCGGCCCCCGCTCGATTTTCGCTTCCGCAAGGATGAGCCTTTTTGTTTCTTCCGTGATCCGGCCGTAGACAGAGAGCTCATCGCCGGGCGCGGCTGAGGTCTTGAATTTGACCGTGATCTCCGCGGTTACGGCCGGGATGCCGAGGCTATAGGCAAGCTTGGCCATGGCTTCGTCGAGCAGGGCGGAAAGGATGCCTCCATGGACGATCCCCTCGTAGCCCTGGTGGTCTCCGGACGGGGTGAACCAGCCGAGGATCGACCGGGTCCCCTCGCTGATCTTGAAATCGACGGCAAGACCGACCGGGTTTTTCTTGCCGCACACATAGCAACGCTGGTTGTCGCGGAGTTGGGTCATGGATATATTTTGACGTATCGTAAAGCCGTCATTCCCGCTCGTCGGGAATCGTATTGCCTCATAGTGTATTGCAGAGAGACGATTCCGGACAAGCCGGAATGACATCAAAAGAGCGTAGTTCGATGCTTACGAAGTCATCAGGCTTGTTTATGCCGATGGTTGCCAGTATAATACAAAAAATGTCGAATGACAAACAGATAATGCCTGCGCTTCAAGAGCTGGAGAACCTTGGCTTCCGGGACGGAGCCCAGGCGCTAAGGAACCTGGAGCTTCTCGCCGTGGCAATCGACCCCGAGGAATTTCCCGGGCTTTTGTCCGCCATCCTCTCCCCCCTGTCCAGCGCTGCTGATCCGGATATGGCCCTCAACAATCTCGAACGGTTCGTGAGCACGCTCGCTGATGTCCCTTCCTTCGTTTCGCTCTGCCGGACCCGAGAGGAGATCCTCCATCATCTCATCACAATTTTCGGAGCGAGCCGTTTCCTCTCGACGTTTCTCATCACGAGCGCCGATGACTGCCTCACGCGCTTTGCCGACCCGGACTATCTGGCTCATGCCGCCGGCAAGCCGGCTTTGTCCCGGCAGCTAGCGCGTTTGGTCAATAGCGGGACGGATGATAAGTCTTTTTACCGCACGTTGCGCGCTTTCCGGAAACAGGAGATGCTCAGGATCGGTCTGCGGGACCTCCTGGGCAGGGCGGACCTGCAGGAAACCGTGGCGGAATTGTCGGACCTCGCCGAGGTCTGTCTGCAGAAGGCCTGGGAATGGGCAGACGCGGGACTTGCGAAGCGGTACGGCAGACCGGTCACCCTGCACACCGACGGGACGTATTCGCAGGCAGGTTTTGCCATTATCGCCATGGGCAAGCTCGGCGGCGGGGAACTGAACTTCAGCTCGGATGTGGACCTCATGTATGTCTATACCGCGGACGGCGAGACTGAAGGGGTCCGATATCCGGACGGGACTGTGACGAACCGGATCACGAACCACCAGTATTTCGTCAAACTCGCGGAAATGCTGAGCGCGGCCATCGGCGAGAAGACGGAGGACGGGTTCGTGTTTCGCGTGGACCTGCGCCTCCGGCCGGAGGGGCAGCGCGGGCCGCTGGCGCAGAGCCTCGGCGGCTACGAGATCTACTATGAATCCTGGGGCCAGACCTGGGAGCGGTCGGCGCTCGTCAAAGCCCGGCCAGTGGCGGGCGATGAGTTCGTTGGCAGGGAGTTCATGGAGCGGGTCACTCCCTTTGTGTTTCGCAAGTACCTCGATTACGGCGCTATCGTTGAGATTCGCGACATGAAACAAAAGATCAACAGGGACGTGGAGCAAAAGGGGAGGACCCACCGGGACGTCAAGCTCGGATACGGCGGCATCCGCGAGATCGAGTTCGTGATCCAGGCGCTCCAGCTGATTTACGGGGGACGGGATAAAGCGTTGCGCGAGAGGAACGCGCTCAAGGCCCTCCACATGCTTTCGCAGAAAGGCCTGATCACGTATCAGGAGCAGGCGGTCCTGTCGAAAGCCTATGTGTTTCTCCGCACCGTCGAGCACCGCATCCAGATCCTGGACGATCTCCAAACCCAAACCATGCCCGCGGAAGAGCGCGACCTGCGTACGCTCGCGCGCCGCGCGGGATATCTCGAACAGGGGAAGGAAGCGGAACTGCTGCTCCGGGACTACGCCGAGCACACAGAGAAGGTCAGGCGCGTCTATGACGACCTGTTCGCCTTCACAGGAGAAGAACCGGCCGATTCCGGCCCCGGCGATTACGGCCGCGTGTTCGACGCGGAAACGACCGAGCAGGAGGCGGTTTCGCTCCTGGGGCCGCTCGGGTTTCGCGATCCGGGAAAGGCCTACCGGAACCTGCTCCTGCTCCGCGAAGGACCCGCGTTCGTCCATCAAACGCCGCGGAGCCGAAAACTTTTCAACGAGATTTTTCCCCCGCTGTTCGGCGAGATCATATCCTCTCCCGATCCTGACATGGCGCTCAATCACCTCGAATCCTTTCTCGCCTCACAGGGCTCGTGGGAGGCATTTCAGTCCCTGGTCAGGCTCGATGTGTCGGCCGTCAAGGTCCTCGTGGCGATCTTCGCAAACAGCGAGTACCTGTCGAGAATGCTCATCAGCAGGCCTGTGTTTCTCCAGAACCTGAGCGAATCCCGGAAGGCCTCCGGCGCCGGGACCTGCATGAAATTCAAGAAAGAACTTGCTATTGCCCTGGAGCGCACGGGAGACCTGGCGGACAAACTCGATGCGCTTCGAAGGTTCAAGCATCAGGAGGAGATCCGGATCGGCATGGCGGACCTTTTGTCCGACGCGCGGCGGACGACCGCGTCGCGAGACCTGTCGAAACTCGCGGAAGTCTGCCTCGATGCGGCGTTGCGGCTGGCGGTTTCCGAAACAGGAAGACGGTATCACAGCGCCGGTTCCGTCTCGGGTCTGGCGATCATCGGCGCGGGGAAGCTCGGCGGGAGGGAATTAACGTATGGATCGGACCTCGACGTGCTGTTCGTCTTCTCCGAGTCCCGCGCCGCGGCCCCGCCTGCGGGCCTTTCGGTGTTCGAATACTTCAGCAAGGTGGCGGAAAAAACGATCTCCTATCTTTCCACGCTCACGCGCGAGGGGTTCGTCTTCCGCGTTGACACGAGACTCCGTCCCACAGGCTCCAAGGGGCCGTTGGTCCAGAGCATGGATGCGTTTAAAAATTATTATTCTTCACAGGCGGAGACATGGGAGTACCAGGCCCTGCTGCGCGCCCGGTTCGCAGCGGGAGATGCGGCCGTGGGCACGGAGTTTACCGCGTCCCTGCAGGACCTGATTTACCGGAAGCAGGACCAGGCGGCGCTTGCCCGCGATATCATCGCGATGCGCATGCGGATGGAGGAAGAAGTCGGAAAGGAAAGCGCCGCTCACTACAATATCAAGCAGGGCGCGGGGGGCATCGTGGACATTGAGTTTCTCGTGCAGTATCTGCAACTCCTTTACGGGAAGGAACGCCGCTGGGTGCGGGTTCCGGGCACGTACAACGCACTCCGGGCGCTCAAGAAGGAACGGCTTCTTGATGAGGCAACATACCGGAGCCTTTCGAGGGCCTATCTCTTCATGCGTCATCTCGAAAGCCGGATGCGGATCGTCTCGAACCAGGCGACGAGCGCCCTCAGCCGGGATCCCGAGGCGCTCTCCCCCCTGGCGCGTCGCATGGGATATTCGGACGAGGGGTCGCCGGCGGGCCTGAAGCTCCTCGTGGATTACGAAATGTTCAGCCAAGAGGTAAGACGGATTTTTATTGCACTGCTGAAATGGGAAGACCCCTTATGATCAACGCACTGTTAGAATAATGACAGGCAGTTTTTATGCACTAAATATCAATGAGTTAGCCCTGCGTCCGTCAATATTTAATCTCCCGGTGTCCGGAAATAAACCGTACCTCCTCATCCTGTAAACGTCAACCCATTGTTATTTCATAGAATAATCTCGCGGCAAATATCTTGCATAATAATTAATGTCTTTTCAATTAAGGTTGTTTTGGTTTTTACCGAGAAATATAGCGTCAGCAGTTTGTCATGAGTATTCACCTGTCCGTCTGCACGACGGGACAAATCAAGTCTAAGGAGGTCGTTATGAGTAAAAAAAAGGTTGGCATGTTGTTTCTGGCGTTGCTTCTTCCGCTCGTGTTCCTTGCTTGCAGCAGCGGAGGAGGAGGCGGTGGTGGTGGAAGCAGTGATCCTGGAACTACCGGCAATGCGTCCGCGTTAGTGGTGGCCGACAAGGTGAGCGTGGTTGACGCGAAGCTGTCGGGATCCGTGGCCGCGGTGGCTCCGCTTCGCATCGGGATGCTCAAAGTAACAGCAGCCGATTTTGCGGCTGCCTCGGATTACAAGACGGATAAGACTCAGGTCTGGGTATCGGAACGTTCCGCGGAGGCGTTCGAAACGATCAATAATATTCTGTGTGTTGTCGGCCAGACCAAGTACGACTTCATGTTGAACAAAGGGCCATATGTAGCGCTCGTGGACGAGACGTTGTGCGACTCGACCAAATCCGATGCCTCGAACGCGGGAGGGGGCTCGGAAAATCAGTCATCGTCCAGTGGTATGCCGGACTACACCACGTTTACGGTTGATGTCACCCGTGCCGATAACGCGTCTCCCCAGATCGGGAAGGTATGGGTTCATGAAAAGGCAAAGCCAGGCGGCAGCAGCGACATGGATGGTGAAAAAATCATCTATGTGAAACTGACCATCAGGGAAGGAAAGAGCGAAACAAATCCTTATGGCCTGTTCGATCTCGATTTCCTGGGATATAAGTCGACCGCTGGCGTGGCGGATACGAGCCAGGTGATGTTCAAGGGCTCTCTTGCATCGTCACAAGACGCGGCAACAGGGAAGGTTCTGCTGAAGTTCGTGGAGGAGGATTTCGGACCCTGGGGTGGACAGCGGAAGATCGCCCTTGACAGAAGCGGGGATGGAGCAACCGGCAAGGGGTCCGTATATGAAGGTCACTCGGAGAACGGCACACCGGTTACCTCGACATTTAATATCGCATTCAACCAGGATTATTTCCTTCGGAACGATGGTACGATTTCCATATGTCTGGACCGGAACCAGTTCGATGAGAGCGCCTGGAGATACGGCCTGTATGATGCAGCCGGCAAGCGCGTGAACCGCAATTCCGGTTTCTCGGTCAACACCAAGGCCGATGGATCAGGCAAGCACGGCTTTATCGGCTACTGGGGCCTTTGGATCGACAACGATATTGTTCTGAACAACGGTGATCCCCTGTATAAATTCGATTACAGCAGCAGCACCGCAACTCCGTACACGGTCATGAAGTCAGGCGGCAAGCTGAAAAAGCATACCAAGAAAGCAATGACCCTGGCAGAGGTTAAGGGTATTCCGCTCAATTATTCCGTCTGCGGCCCGAATGGTTGTTCCAACGCCCAGGTCATCTGGAATGGTACGGACCAGCAGTTCTATACCATAGCCACAATGCCGCAGGACTGCAATACTAACTGCCAGTGGCAGTCTCTAACAACCCCGGTGGCTTTGGATTTGACAACCCTCCAGTGGGGTGAACTGAATTTCTGGTCACAGTCGCTCGGCGGTCAGGTGAGGGTGCCTTTGGCGAATTGCGTCCAGACGTTCCCAACCTGCGGTATAGGGCCTTGCCCGCCACCGACGACGACCTGCACAGCGCCCTCGAACCAGACGAACATCGTTTTCTTTGCCGAAGACCTCGTATATCCGACTGACACGATCCCGGCAGCATTTTCATGCTATGACAATTGTCCGAAGGTCGATGCCAACGGCGAGGCATATACGAACATGATGTCGTCCGGACCGTCCAACACCGCCACGACCTACACCTTTGACACGACCGCGATGGTCCTGAATGATGCCGGGTCCAGACCCGTGATCATGACTATGGCAACCACGACAAATCAATGGGGTGTCATGAGCGGCGCATTGTTCGAGCCGACGTCGGCGAATCTTGCCGCACTCGGCTGTCCCTGGAATGCCAATGAGGTCTGCGGATGGAAAGCATGGAGCGCGTTGGATGTTTTCTATACCTGGGAAACCGGACCAGGCAACTGGAACCAGTTCTCGGCGCTTAAAGACGCAAGTGGCGCCATGTTGAAGTTCGAGCCTCCGCTCCAGATCAAGTATGTCCATCACAAGGCCGGCTCACCACAGGATGGCGCGTCATTCATGATGGACTATGCCGGCTTCGGAAATCTTCAGGGCATTCCAGGCAAGTGCGTGAACATGGACACGGGTCTTGAGGTGCAATGTGAAAATAGCCGAATCATCCGCTGGGTGCCCGCATTCACGATTTCGCCGGCACAGGCAGATGGCTCGCTTACCACGGTGACCGCTGACGTAGACGGAAGCACGGCGACTTATTACGTGAAGCCGCTTGAGATGGAACAGCGGATGAAAAAGAATGATGCAGGTTGCACAGGACTGGCTGTGACCACCTATTCGTTGCCTGACCTTGCGACCGAGTGGACTGACCCGGCGATCGGAACAGAGCCCGCGGTGACCTCAGCTCCTGCTGTGATCGGCGGCGTGATTCAGTAACGTATCTTTCTAAGGATTCCACCTCTCTCAAAGGGCGGGGCATTCCCCCGCTCTTTTTTTTGTGCCGGGCTGTTCAATAGTTTGAGAGTGCGAGTCCCTTGCCCTGTCTGCGGGAGCGAAAGTTAAGCAAAGCCCAAGGGCTCGCCGTTAGAGGGTGTCTGAACGCAGCGAGGAGCGCAAACGTGCGAACCGATGAACGAGCGCCGGATTTTGAGGAGTACTGTACGGGACGAGCGGGCATTGAAACTATGCCGGTCAGTCGCTCGTGATGGGGATGAACTCAATGTCGGCAACAATGCGTGTGGCCTCATCGAGGTATGGATTGTCCAGCTCCGGGGCGCTGATGTACGCGGCCATGAGCGCACGGGTGTTGTCAACAAGGAACCAGATCCGCCAGTGGGTCGGCTCCTCCTTTTCCTGAAAGATATAATCAAGGCTGGCCATAGCCATGTCCCCGCGGTCCTCGACTTTGACGGCTTCACGGGGAAAGGGAATGTCGCGTTCTTCCAGTGTATCTTCGAGGAGTATCCTGGCGGCTTCAAGAGGGGGCAGCTTTGATTCATCCCGTTCGATGAACGAGAGCTGCACCATTCCAGGCCAACCTTCTTTCTCAAGCAGGATGAAACCCATTTCCTCCCGTTCGTTCCAGTCATCAGGAAGGAAAAGATTGATCCATCGTTCGTAAGTAACTTTTTTTCCCATGCGGCTATTCTATAGAATGGTGTTTGAGCAGTCAAATGAGTTTCGCAAATAGGGGGGAAAGAAGTGTTTATATGTGCAGCACCTGTTTCAGCCGAGCAAAAATCGCATCAGCACTGAGTGCCGGGGGGGCCTGTCCGTCGAGCGTGATTTCCGGGTTCATTGGCGGTTCATAGGGGCTCTGGATGCCGGGTACGGTTGTCGCAACGCCGGCTGTCGCGCGGCGATAGACCCCCTTGGGGTCCCTTTGCATGCAAATTTCAAGGGGGCAGCGGACATAGGCTTCAATGAATTTAGGGATCAGCGCGCGCGCCTGGTCACGGTAAGCCCGTTTGCTCGCCGTGGCGTCGTAAATCACGTTGATGCCGTTCCTCGTTATCACTTCTCCGATGAACGCCAGGGTCCGGTAGAAACGGTCCCGTTCGTCCTGGCTGTAGGACGCTTCAGGCGTCAAAATCCTGCGCATCTCATCTGACTCCAGTACGACAACGGGAACGCTGAAGGAATGCAGCTTCTTTACCAGTTCTCTGGTAATGGAACTCTTTCCCGAGGATGGAATGCCGGTTATCCAGACGGCAAAACCCTGCTCTTTGTTCATCTGAGATACCTGTTTACGTCCGCGGGATCAAACCGCTCCGTCCCGAGAACGTTCCGAATGAACGTGAAGATCGTTTTTCGGACGCCTGCGGGAAGACGCGGATACCACACAGGGCTTGCGATCACCAGACCGCGCCAGGCGAAAAATGGCGCGGCAACTTCGAGCATTTCAAGGTCGTTCGTTTTTCCAAGATAGTTGTCCCAGAACGTCCGGAACAGTTTCTCAAAGGGTCCATCGAGTCTGCCGGAACGTACCAGCGAAGAAAAGAGATAGTTGGTGCTGAGACAGGTCGTATCGTCTGCGGGTTCCCCCCATTCGCCGCGGGAGCGGTCCAGAAGGGTAAAGTCGGTACCCTCCCGGAACAGGATGTTCCAGGGATGAAAGTCGCCGTGGACCTGGCAAAGACGGTGCGAGCGGCCCTTGATGCGCCAGCGCCATTCCACGCATGCCTGCTCGATACTCTTCAGGAGCGTCG
Organism: Nitrospirota bacterium; assembly: GCA_045403145.1. Classification (GTDB taxonomy): domain Bacteria; phylum Nitrospirota; class UBA9217; order UBA9217; family UBA9217; genus JAJYKN01. The sequence continues at coordinate 13,107 of JAXIPA010000233.1, forward strand.
TATCGATGAATTCGTACGGGGCGGGGTAGTTGTCTATCAGCCCCATGATGCACTCTCCGTGGCCCAGGAGGTCTCGCACCCTCCTGACATACAATCCCGGCGCATCGAGTCTCCGGCTGTGGATCTCAACGAGATAATCGGAGAGTGCGTGTGCACGGACGTAATCTTCTTCCGCGGCTGCGCCGGTCGTCCTGATACGGTCCAGGTCCCTGAAATAACCCTGTCCGGCCACGAATTCGGTGAGCAGGAAGAATTCCCTCGCTTTTCCCGTGGAAATGATATCGCCCGATTCCAGGAACGCGCCGCTGTCCAGGGACCGCACATGGCGGGGAAGATTGTTGAAGGCCTGGTGCTCCCAGAGGATCGCCTGGGCGCGGTCCGAAAAGTGGTCATGTCCGAAGGTTGAAGGCGCCATGGTTTCGAGCACGACCTTTTTTCTCTTGCCTTCAACCTCGAATTCGATGAACAGGGGGGAACCGTAACCGAAGGCCTTGAGGTCCTCATTGGTTTTCTGCCCGCTTTCTTCGGTCATGGAGATAATGCGCACCGGCCCGGCATACATCGTCTCAAGATAGGTTGTGACGGCCTGGATGGTGATTTCGGGCATGAAATCCTCGGTTCCCAAAAAGAATGATGCCGGATGCGCATCAGCTTTGATTTGATTGTATCACGATTGCCGGTTCGTTGCGGCGTGAGAAGGTATCATTGGCGGGGCCTTCGGGGCTGTCTTATGTTCCGGAAAGAACAGGAAACGCGTTTTTACAGTATTGCTGCAGGTATCGTACATTTTCCATTGTCCATTTTACATTTCTGTACTACCCGTCCGCTCCCACCCGCCGCAGCTTGGAGCCGTTGATCGGGAGCGGTTCTCCGGGGTCAAAGATATCGTTGCCGTGCCGGATGAGATAGGAGCTGCCGAGCGTCTGTTTGCTGTAGGTGATAATGAGGCGGCCGATGGTCTGTCTGATTTCCTGGGCAGGGACGCCGGAGAGCAGGGCAACTGGGCCAGGAAAGCTGTGAGGCGTGAACAGGTGGTACCCGTGCGGTGCCAGGTCCATGAGCACCTGGTTTTCCCTGTTGTTGCGACCAAGGACGATCTTATTTCCCGCATCAATGCGAAAGTGCCGGCCGACAGTGAGCAGCCTGATGTCCGTGGGCCTGACAGCCAGTTTGTCCCCGAAGAGGTCGCGTAGTTTTTCCGCGAAGTTTTTGTCTGTCAGCAGGCAACCGCCCGCGGGTGTGGCATATCCCCGGATGCCGAACCGCTCGGCAAGCTGGAGCTGGACCGTGCGGGACCGGCCGCTGATGCCCAGCAGCTTGTCCCGCTGGATCAGGCCGTCCTGCTCGGCTTTTGTCGCCGGCAGGAGGGTCGCCGAAAGGGGGCGAACGATCAAACCCCGCATTTCCGCGTCGCGCTCGATCACATGGAAGGTGTCGCGGCGTTGAGACATGGGTCGCTGTCCCAGGACCTCGCCGGTGACCACGAAGGGCGCGTTTACTTCCTTCATGACGGTCTTGGCCCGTTTCAGCATATGGATCTTGCAGTCGATGCAGGGATTCACGTTCTTGCCGTATCCGTGCACGGGGTTCCGCACCAGATCGATGTAATCCTGTCCCATGTCCGTGACGCGGAGTTCGATGCCGATGGCCCTGGCGACCCGTGCGGCGTGGGTTTCCGTTTCGTTCCCGAAGCTCTTGGAAAAGGCCGAGGTATAGTAGAGCCCGATGACGTCGAAGCCCTGCTCCATCATCACCTTCGCGGCCAGTACGCTGTCCAGGCCGCCTGAGATGAGAGCGACTGCTTTTGTGCTCAAACCGGATACCCCCTTTCCCGAAATTGACGCCGTATTATAAATCTCCGGTGTCCGGTTTTGCAATAGAGAAGAAAATTTTTTCTCAGTATAATATTTGAGCCGCCTTCGGTGCAGCCCATGGGGAAAACAGGTATAATTGTTACAAAAGAAGGGTCCAGGGAGGGGTACCTATGGCTAAATGGATGATTGACGCGGACCATTCATGCGCTGCGTTCGCTATCAGACACATGGCCCTCGCGCATGTGCGGGGCCAGTTCGCCAGGATGAAGGGGACGATCCATTTTGATCCAGCGGACAAGTCCCGGGCATCGGTAGACGTGGAGATCGAGGTCGCCAGCGTCATGACCGGGATGAAAAAACGCGATGAACATCTTCTGTCCGGCGATTTTTTCGATCAGGGCAACTACCCGACGATCACATTCAAGAGCAGGTCGGTCGATTTCCTCGACAACAGCCGTTGCCGGGTGAACGGAGACTTGACGATCCACGGCACGACGCGGCCGGTCACGTTCGAAGGGGAATACGCCGGGCCGCGCAAGACCCCCTTCGGCGGCGAAATGACCGTGGGGTTTTCCGGCTCCACGACAGTAAATCGGGAGGACTTCGGAATCATGTGGGGAAGCGAGCCGATGGAAGGAGGAGGCCTCGTTGCGGGAAAGGAAGTCCAGATCTTTCTCGATGTCGAGGCTGATCTTTCCGAATAACGGTACCGCTCGACAGCTCTTGGTCTTTTTGGATCAATGATGCTTTCGTTGAAAAGGCTATTTTTTATCGTTCTATAGTTCTCTCCTGCTCTCGTTAAAACCGGTACGTCAGCACCATCCCGACGTCTTTTCCCTCCAGCATCGGCGCGAGGGTCAGCCTGTTGTCTCCCCCGCGGTGCGAAGCAACGATCGCTTTTCCCGTAAAATATCCTATCGCCGCTCCGACAAAGGTGTCCGACGACCAGTGGGCGTTGTGCATGACGCGGTTTAAGGCCGTGATCGCTGCGACGCCGTAGGCAAGGGGCGGGACCAGAGCGTTGTCATATTCCGACGCGATCACCGTCGCCACGGCAAATGCGGACGAGCCGTGGCCCGAGGGAAACGATGAGGTCGCATTCGAGCCGTGCAGGCTGGGGCCGTCGAAGGTATGGTAGGGGTCGCCGGTATACGGTCTGTGCCGGTGCGTCGAATATTTGAGGGCCTGTACGAAGACCCCGGTCAATACAAAGCTTTCTACGCTCAAAAGGGCCGTTTTGCGCGCTTTCCCGTCGTCGGCAAGATGTCCGTACAGATACATTCCCCCGATCAGTACCGGGGTGTATTTCCCGTGACCGAGATCGGTGACATCGTCTCCGATATTGTTCGCGGTCGTCGTTTTGCGGTCCTGCACCCACTTCTGGATTTTCTCATCGCTCTCGTATAATCCCACGGCGGCGCCGGTGACGAGTGTCGCGGTGAGCCAGTCGGAAGCGTCCCACCGCACCGGAGAAGTGATGATGCTTTTGAAGTCCGTGGCATAGCCCTTGATGTAGTCCCTGTTGAACTCAACGGGCGGTTCCTGCAGCGGGTCGTCTTCGGTCTGGATTTCCTGAACAACCGAATCTGTCGGAAGAGTTGCATCGTCAACGGCAAAGGCCGTATGAGTATACGCGATGCTCAACAAGCAGACCACGAAATGCTTCAAAAATCTCGAAAGGGACACCTGCGGGCTCCTCGGGAGCAGATTCATACGTCATCACGGAGCCCGCATCATATCATAATTCAGACCGTGCCACAAGAAATAGACGGCCCCTCATGCGTTCCTGATCATCCTTGCAAGCTGATCCGCGCATCTGAGCGGCTCGGGAATACGATAGATGCCGGTGCAGGCGAGGGTAAGCCGGATCGAATCGTTCAGGTCGGTCTTATGGCCGGGAGAAATAAAGAGCGGACGGGTACTGTCGCGGCTCCTTAAAACCGCTCCGATGATCTGATCTTCAAGCAGGAGCGGGGACCAACTCCCTTTCTTTTTCCCGGGTTCCGTGTAGTCACCGATAAGCCGGGACTTGGCGCATCCGATCGTCGGAATGCCGAGTGTCACGCCGATAAACGACGCGATGCCGACTCCTCGTGGATGGGCGACGCCCTGTCCATCGACAAGGATAAGATCGGGCGGATGCGGCAGTTTTTCGACAGCCGCGATAATTGCCGGTCCTTCGCGAAACGCAAGAAAGCCGGGAACATAGGGAAACAGAAGATTCTGAACAATGGAGCGCCGCTCAAACAGGGTAAGCTCCGGATAGCGGTAGAGACATGCAGCTGCAAAGACACGGTCATCCGAAAACGCCGCGTCAACGCCTGCGATGTATATCGGGTCATTTTTAAGGGGCGAGATCCGTATTTTCCCCTTCATCTGATTCTGAAGCTTGCTCGCCGCCTCCAGGGTGACTTTATTCGGCCATGTCACGGCAACCGTCTCCCATGTTTCTTAGATATAATTATAGTACGCCCGGATACGCCGAGACGCAACACTCAC
>JAXIPA010000247.1:0-26877 GCA_045403145.1 Nitrospirota bacterium
CCTGGAGCACTGCCCTCACCCCCTCTCGGAGTCCTTCCGGATTGTAGCCGCCTTCGAGGGTAATGAGCGTTTTTCCCGAGCAGGTTTGCTCCGCGATGTCGCGCACGAGGGAAGCGAGTCCTCCGAATCCGGCGCCGGTCACCCTCATCCCGCCCAGGGGGTCCTTGACATAGGGGTCGAAGCCCGCTGACACGAGGACGAGTTCAGGTTTGTATTCGAGTGCGATGGGTCTGAGGACGCGGTCATACACAGAGAGATACTCGGCATCGCCGAATCCGGCGGGGAAGGGGGCGTTCACGGTGAAGCCTTCGCCCTTGCCGGCCCCGACCTCGTCGTAATTTCCCGAGCCTGGATAGTAGGGGTACTGGTGCGAGGAAAAGAAGAGGACGGCGGGGTCGTCATAAAAAGCGCGCTGGGTGCCGTTGCCATGGTGCAGGTCCCAGTCCGCGATCAGGACCCTCTTCAAGCCGTATCGTTGTTTGGCATATTCGGCGGCGATCGCTACGTTGTTGAAGAGGCAGAACCCCATGCCCCGCGCGGGCTCAGCATGGTGGCCGGGGGGGCGGAGGAAGGCAAAAATCGATTTCGGATTTCCCCCGATGGAGGCATTCGAGGGCAGGCTCCTTTCGGACTGCGGATTGAGAAGAGTATCAACAGCGTTTAGCAGGCCGCCGACCGCGAGGCGGGCGATCTCGTAGGACCGGGCGGAGAGCCCGGTGTCGGGGTCGAGCTGCGTATGCGGCCTGCCTTCCGACTTCGCGACGGCCTGGATGTAAAAGGGATCATGGATGAGCGCGAGTTCGTCCTCTGTGGCAAGACGGGGCGCGATGAGCGGCAGGGCGTCAAATTCGGCGTCGATGAGCTCATGGATGACGCGGAGGCGGTTCGGACTTTCCGGATGGCCTTCGCCGGCGATGTGCTCCAGATACCGATCGTCTTTGATGATCGCAAGGGATGACATGATTCAGTACGAATCGGAGAAACGGTGAACCGGGGAATCGGCGCAAGAACATCGTTATTGCTCCGTTTCGCCGATTCTCCGGTTCCCCGTTTCATTTTTCCCGATGATTTTTTATTTCTGGTCCCGTATCCTCGCAATCGGCGGCGCCGCTGCAATGTAATTTTTCACGCCCATCGATTCAAGCCACGTTTGCATCGCGGGCGGGTTCGGCAGCTTTGCCGGCATTTTTGCTTCCGGAGCGCAGAGTGCGCTCTCCTTCAATAAATGGGTCGACCCAGAGGCTCACCCGCGCTCAAGCCGGCGGAGTCATGCGCTGGGGCCGGCCCGTCAGCATCAGGGCGCCCTTACCTGCTTTTTTTGGACGGCTTCTTGGGGCTCTTGGCCGGCGCGGCCTTCTTCTTTGCCGCCGGTTTTGCCTTGGGTTTTGCCTGGAGCTTGACTTCGCACTGCTGCAGGTTTTTCTTCAACGCGTCGATTTCCGTGTTCTGGTCCTTGAGGAGCTGTTCGAGTTTCACGGTGTCCTGTTTCAGCGTTTCGGCTTCCTGCCTGGCAAGGTCCCGGTCCGTTCTGGCCTTGTTGGCGGCATACAAACTCCAGATGAGGAGAATCGTCACCAGCGCCGCGAGTGAAAGAAAAATGAGTTTTGCCTTCTGTGCGTCGTCCTTTTCGGTCTGTTCCGGTCTGTCCATGTGTGCTTTCATCCCTCCTTCAATAAATTATGAAACACCGTATTTACCGCAGAGAGCGCAGATCCAAGACACACTAAGGTAAATGCGTTTCTCTTCGAACTCTGCGTCCTCTGCGGTTGAAAGTTGATTTTTGCGGGTTGATCCAAACAATGATGGTTTCGTAAAAAGTCGTCATTCCCGCTTGCTTCTAAGCCTGCCCCGGCATGCTTGAAGCCGGGGGGAATCGTAGTGCCATATAACACACTGAAAAAGAAGGATTCCGGACACCCTGCAGTACGCTTCGCTCTTAACCGCTGGGTGCAGGCAAGCCGGAATGACACCGAAGAGGCGGTATCCGATTTTTTACGAGATCATCAATCAATGAACAATAATAAATTTACTGCTCATACCGCTTTACTTCAAAACGGTACAGCTCGACAGGGGTCCCGGGGGGTATCCCCGCCTTCTGCATGGCAATGCCGATCTGATAGTCTGCGGTGTCGACGCCTTCGAGGTCCGGCAAGAGCAGGCCCCGCCGCCCTCCGGCCTGCACGATGACCCCGTAGCGGCGGGGATCGAGTTCGGTTTTGTCCGCTACTTTTTCCGGGACGGTCAGTACGTCCACCGTGTACTCTATCGTGTCAAGCTCTTCCGCACTAATGCACGCGAAGCGGGGATCGCAGGTTGCCGCGCTGATCGCGTTCCGCACGGTTTCGTGGGCAATGGTCGGCTCCATGGGGTGAAACGTTCCGATGCAGCCTCGCAGGCTGCCGCGGATCTTGAGGCAGACAAACACACCGGCGCGCTGTTTGAATTCGGCCCCGAGCTCGTCCTCATGCACCTCGAGGATCCTGCCTTCCCTGATGTAGAGGTCGACCGTGTCTTTTGCCAGTTTGATGAGGGGATGCATTACATCTCCCGCTGCACCACATAGTCCGCAAGCGCCATGAGCGCCTGGCGCGGTGCTGAATCGGGGAATACCGTAAGGGCCGCCTTGGCCTCGTTCGAGAAGGCCTGGGCCACGGCGAGCGCTTCGTTGACTGACCCGTATGTTTCCATGAGCCCCAGCGTATCGGCGAGGTCTCTGTCGGTCACGACCTCCGCCTGGAGGATACCCCGGAGGCGCCCGCGTTCCTCCTCGTTTGCTTCCCGGATGAGGTAGATGAGGGGAAGGGTGACCTTGCCCTCATCCAGGTCCTTGCCGAGCGCCTTGCCGAGCTGCTTCTGATCGGCGGCGTAGTCGAGGGTATCGTCGGTTATCTGGAACGCGAGGCCCAGCTTTTTGCCGTACGCTGTGAGCGCGTCTTCCTGCGAAAGCGGCGCCTTGCTGATGATGGCGCCGAGCCGGCACGAGGCGGAGATGAGCACGCCGGTCTTGCACTCCACGAGCCGGTAATAGTCCGCCTCGGTGATGTCGGCGTTCTGGATCTGCATGAGTTGGAGCACTTCGCCCTCGGACATGGTTGTCGTGGTTTCGGAGAGGACGTCCATGACACGCTGGTTCTGGAGCCGGACCGCGTGGTAGAGGGCCTTGGAGTAAAGGTAGTCTCCGACGAGGATGCTCGCCTGGTTGCCCCAGAGCGAGTTGGCCGCAGAGCGGCCGCGGCGGATCTTGGCCTCGTCGACCACGTCATCGTGGAGGAGCGAGGCCGTGTGGATGTATTCCACCACGCTCCCAAGGAGGTATTCCGCGTTATGCTCCCGGTATCCGCAGAGCCGCGCCGAAAGGAGGTGCAGGAGCGGACGGAACCGCTTGCCGCCCGCGCCAAGAATGTATTTGCTGACCTGCTGGATGAGAGGAACGTCGGTGCCCAGGCTTTCGTGGATCCTGCGCTCCATGCGTTCCATGTCGGATTTGTATTCTTTTAAGACGTCCTGGAGTGTGGTTATCATCATGGTTTTTCCGGAGGCTTATGGAAATAATAGGGGAGACGCACGGTGTTGTCAAGGAATTTCCCGGTGGGAAGTATCAGGCTGGCAAACCTGCAAGCGAGCAAGCCAGCTTGTCAGCGGAATCACAGCTTCATCGCCTCGTTCACTTCGGCCAGGGTCCTGGCCGCCTCGACACGCGCCTTGCGCGAACCTTCTGCAATGATCTCGGCGACCTTCTCCGGACGGGCGGCAAGTTCCTTCCGGCGGTCCTGGATGGGCTTCAGATAGGCGAGTAAATGCTTGAGCAACTCCTTCTTGTCATCCACGCAGCCGATGCCAGCGCGCCGGCACTCCACGTTGACGTAGTCGCACCACTCTTTGGGCGCGAAAATCCTGTCGAGCGTGAAGAGGGGGCAGACGTCGGGATTGCCCGGGTCCTGCCTCCTGACCCGGGCCGGGTCCGTGACCATCTGCATGACCTTTTTCGTGATCACCTCGGGGCTGTCCGAAAGGTTGAGGGTATTGTTGTAGCTCTTGCTCATCTTGCGTCCGTCGGTACCGGGAAGCTTGGGGTATTCGGTCATGAGCGGCTGGGGCTCGGGGAAGACCTCGCCGTAGAACTGGTTGAACCGCCGGCCGATCTCGCGCGTGAGCTCAAGGTGCGGGAGCTGGTCGAGGCCCACGGGCACGAAGTGCGACTTGTAGATCAGGATGTCGGCGGCCTGGAGCACGGGGTAGCCCAGGAACCCGTAAGTGTTCATGTCCTTGTCCTGGAGCTGCTCGATCTTTTCTTTGTACGTGGGGACCCGTTCGAGCCAGGGAAGTGGCGTGGACATGGACAAAAGAACGTGGAGCACGGCGTGCTCGGGGATGTGCGACTGCTGGAACAGGACGCACTTTTCCGGATCGAGCCCCGCAGCGAGCCAGTCGATCACCATCTCTCTGACGTAGGTCCGGATGTTGGACGTGTCCGCGTAGTTCGTGGTCAAGGCGTGCCAGTCGGCGATGAAATAGTAGCACTCATACTGGTCCTGTAATTTCCGCCAGTTGTCGAGGGCGCCCATCAGGTTTCCGAGGTGGAGCAGCCCGCTGGGCTGCATGCCGCTGAGGACTCGTTGTTTGGCCATGGGAAATCCTTTTTTTGTAATTAAGCATCCCTTGTTCGTCGTCCCCGAGGGCCTCTATCGGGGACCCAGTAGCTTTAAAAAAATGGATTCCCGATTAAAGCATTCAACCTGCACTCGCGCTGACACACAGCCTGCATTCGTGCTATGCACTCATAAACGCTGGGCGCAGGCGGGAATGACGAAAAAAAAGAGACTGCCCGAGAAGTTACCGTTTTCTACATAACATCTCCGCCCAAAAGCAGCGAGAGGATCGGACGGATGATCGGCCCCATGATCCTGCCGAGCACGCCGAGCCCGATCAGGAGCAGGAGAATGAGCGTGCCGTAGGGCTCCAGGCGGTAATACACAGCGGCGTACTTCTCCGGAAGCAGCCAGTATACGACCCTGCTCCCGTCGAGGGGCGGGATGGGTATCATGTTCAGCACCGCGAGAACGATGTTTATGATGACGCCGTAGCCGAGCATCAGGGTGACCGGCAAAGCGACCAAGTTCCACGATTCCTTCGGCATCATGCCCTCCACAGCAGGCATGACGACGCGGAGCAGGAGCGTGAAGGACAGGGCCATGACGATATTGATGCCGGGCCCGGCGATCGACGAGAGTGCCATTCCCTTCTTGGGTTCTCTGAAGTTGTAGGGATTGATCGGCACCGGCTTGGCGTATCCGAAGATCATCTTCCCGTTCGTGAGGAAAAAGAGAAGCAGCGGCATGATGATGGTGCCGAAGAGGTCTATGTGCGAAATCGGGTTCAGGGTGAGACGGCCCAAGTCCCGTGCGGTATGGTCGCCGAGTCTGTTCGCGACCCAGCCGTGCGCCACTTCATGGAGCACGATGGCGAAGATGAGCGGCGGGGCCATGACCGCGATTTTTTGTATGGTATTGAGTTCTTCCATAAGGAGTTTGATAGTAAAAGAAACAACCGGATGTTGTCAAGGAAAAACCGGGAAGGGCGTTATTTTTCGCCGGTGACGAGCGTGAATTTACCGTCCTGGACCTTGATCAGGAAAAGTTTTTTTTGCGCCTCTCCCGTGCCCGCGAACGATGTAGCGCCGGTGATGCCGGAGTAGTCCTTCAGCGTCAAAAGGCCGTCCCTGATCGCCTGGGGGGTGTTCTTGCGCTCCTTGAGGAATGAGAGGACCATCGCGGCGGCATCATAGGCCTGGGCCGAGAGAATGTCCGGATCTTCCTGGTATGCGGAGCGGTAGGCCTCAATGACCGTTTTGATCGCGGGATCGTCGCTTTCCGGGAAGTAGCCGTCGACGAACACTGCGCCTTCGGCATGACGCTGTGCGCGTTCGATCAGGTCCTGTGAGTGCCAGTTATTCGATCCGATCATGGCAATGCCGGAAATATTGTAGAAGGCGAGCTGCGGGATCAGCAGACCGACCCGTTCGGCGTATCCCGGCAGATAGAGCGCATCGAAGCCCGGCGCATATTCCTGAAACAGTTTCTTTCGTTCGGAATCATCCTCGGGGATCGGGACCTTTCGCGAGCGGAGGTCTGTCTCCATCACCTTTCGCACATAGGGGCCGAAGTCCTTGACGTCCGGCGGGTACGCGACCGTCGCCAGGATCTCCGCCTTGCGTTCCAGCTCGCGCGCAAAGAGACGCGCAAGGTCCTTGCCATAGGCATCGTCAGGATGGAAAATCACGAATTTTTTAAGTTTCAGTCCGAGCGCGAACCGGGCCGCGGCGGCTGCCTGATTCGAGTTAGTGAGCGCGTTCCTGAACAGCCACGGGGAAAGCTTTCCGATGCCCTCCCCGGACGCAGCCGGCGTGATCACCGGGACCTTCAGTTTGTCGAGCAGCGGAGCGATTGCTTCCGCCTCTTTGGTCAAAAGGGGGCCGATGGCGGCCACTATTCCTTTGGAGGCGAGTTCGCCAAGCGCGGCCGCGGCTTTTTCCGGCGATCCTTCGGTGTCCTTGACGAGAAGCTCCACGCGTTCTTCGGGGTTCTGGAGGTTATATTGGTGGACGGCGAGTTGGAGGCCCTTGAGCACGCGGTCGCCGAACAAGGCGAGCTGACCCGACTGCGGCAGGAGCGCCCCCAGGTAGTACCGGGGGGCCGTGAGCCTGGCCGTCGCGTCGTTCAGGAGCATCTCGGCGCGCGTCCTTTCGGGATGGCCGGGAAAATTTTCGAGAAATCCCCTGGCAATCCTGATGGCGTCCCGGTATTGCTGCTGCTCGATCAGGAGAGCAGCAAGCCTGAGCTGCGCGAGGTCAGCGGGGTATGCAGTTGCATCCGCAAGGGTCCTGAGTTCATCTTCCGTCAGGTTCTTGTCGACGATTTCGCGGACCCGGTCCCGGTAACCCGCCTTTTGCTGGTCGGTCTGGGCGATTGACGCGAGATAGGCGTATTCCTTTGCCGCCTGCGGGTAATTTTTCCTGGCGCTGTAGGCAACGGACAGTATCTCCGCGATGCGTTTGAGCTGCGCCGGGTCGGTGATCCTGCTCCGGTCTTCAAGGTTGGCAATGGCCGCGTCGTAATCTTTGAGCTCGAAGTAGCATTGCCCGAGTTTGTACCTGGCGGGGATGATGAATGATGAGGCGGGAAATTCCTGGATGATTTCCTTGTAGTAATGAAGCGCCTTGGCATAATCACGCAGGCTGAAGCGGATTTCAGCCATGAAGTACAGCGCCCTGTCGCGGGACCTGCTGGCGGGATACCGATGCATGAAGACGTCCACGGTCTTTGACGCCTGTTCGTACTGCTTTTTCGCGAACAAGCCCTCTGCCTGGTCAAGCAGCTTGCGTGCTTCCGGCTCCCACACCGGCTCCGGCGGCAGTTTGGGAGCGCAGCCCGCCGTGAGGAGCACGGCGACACAAACAAGCAGAAGCAGTGCTGTCGATGCTATGGAGCCTGAACGCCCGGGGAGCATCCGCCTATTTTCCCTTTTTTGCCGCTGCTTCGGCCCTGGTCGCTTTACGTTTGGCCCGAAGGGTCTCTTCTTTCCGTTTACGCCTCCGGCTCAGCTCTTTCTGTCGTTCACGCATGGTCTGTTTCTCCTTTCACCCGATAGTCCGTTTCATAAGCCTGCACACTATAGCGAAGATGGAGTGATTTGTCAATAACTTCAAAGGTCAGAAGACGGAGGACTGTCTTTAGATTATAGAAGCGTCTGAAGAAGTTTTAGTCTTTCGTCTGAACGGCTATATTCTGATGCGTGATTTTTTTTGTAACCTTTTTGTAAGACCTTCGTCGTATCTGCTATAATAGCACAATCCTAAATTCCACATTTTAGAGGAGGTAGTGTCATGAGTCGTTTTGTATTGCGTTTGCTGATCTGTTGTGTTTCGGCTGTGGTTCTCGTATCGTGCGGGGGAGGGGGAGGCGGGGGCGGAGCAGCGCCGCCAGTTCCGTCCATCACCGCTATCAACGGAGGACTTGCCGGCAGCGGGACCGCGGGGAGCCTCTTCGTTGTCGACGGCACGGGCTTCGGCACGATTGCCGGAGCAACAGGAGGCTATTCAGTTGATTTCAAGGATGCAGTGTCCGGGACTGTCGTCGCATCTGCCGCGGTCAATTACGCCGCCGGCGATTGGAACGATGCCTTTATCAAGGGAACTGTGCCGAACGGCCTGACAACGTCCACAACCTACAAGGTTGCGGTCACGACCGCGGGCGGGACGAGTAATGCCGTGGACTTCCTGGTCGTGGCGAGCGTGGCGTTCAGCCCGTCCACGATTACCTGGTCCGCGGAGACATCAACTCTGCCCGTGGCCATGCAGGGCTTTCCGTCGGTCATTTCCACTCTTGTGTCGACAACGACCACGACGAGTTACCTCTACGTCCTGGGCGGAAACATCGCTTCATCGGCAACGGCGACTAACGGCATAGCCGCGAACACCGACGCCGTTTATATGAGCAGGCTCGATAACGCCACGGGCGGGCTCGCGAGCGCATGGACCGCGACCACGGCCCTTCCGTCAAAGCTCGGCTTCTCCGCGGCAGTCTACGCGAATAAGTTCAACTCCTTCGTCGGCGGAAACGGCCATATCTACGTTCTCGGTGGTCTTGACAGTCAGGGGACCGCAACAACAACGGTCTACCACGCCGCAGTGAACGCCGACGGCGGCCTTGGAGCATGGGCCGAGACAACAGCCCTTCCGCAGGCGCTTTTCGCACACGGCGCGGTCCTGGTCCGGGGCCGCATCTACGTGGCAGGCGGAAACGGCGCGGACGGAAACCCCGTCAAGACAGTCTATAGCGCTAAGGTCAAGAGCGACGGCACACTCGAGGCTTGGACGGCGCTACCCGACCTGCCCGAGGCGCGCGCCTATCATCAGGTCGTGACCGTGGCAGGGTACCTCTATGTCATCGGTGGGGACAACGCGGCAGTCGCGCCCTTGTCAAGCACCGCCGGACCTTCGGTGGATTCCATTTACTATGGTCAAATTGATCTCGCCAGCGGGAACTTGGTGAACAACGCATGGCTCACGAATTCTACGGGGATGGGAAAAGCCCGGGAAAAGTTTACCGCAGTTGTCGCGGGAAGCGATATCATTGTTACCGGAGGACTCTATGCGGGTCAGCTGGGATCGAGTGAATCGAGATACGCCCAAATCAACTCGGCTGGTTCAGTGCAGTCTTTCAACGGCGCAACGGGTACAAATACTATTGATTCCCTGAGTGGCTTTAATCCTTATAACCAGTCATCGGCGTTTTTTGCGGATGCAAGCGGGAAACCGCACATCATCATCCTGGGCGGCACCGACGGGGTCGCTGGTACATCTCAAGCTGGAGTATTCATTTCTACTCAGTAGCACCACCACCAGCTGCGTAAAGATGGCAGAGGACGGCCATTCGGCCGTCCTCTGTTTCCCCTTTGATATCCCGTCAGGATATTTCTATTTTGGCTCGACGTGCCCGTTTTTTTCTTGATTTATTCCGGCTGATAGATTAGATTATACCCGCTTCCACGCAGAAACCTCACGTGGGCGAGTAGCTCAGCTGGGAGAGCACCGCGTTCGCAATGCGGGGGCCGAGGGTTCGATCCCCTTCTCGTCCACCAATTCTTACAATTAACCTCGCTCTTTATTCCTTCATAGCAGGCTACATCCACAGTTGAACGCCTTCATAAATAGGCAGGAATCATTTCTGGCAGCGTGAAATGACACCCAACCACCATGTGAGGGGGCTTGCTGTGATGGTTTTCGCTCACCGTGAGCATTATTGCTCTAAAAAAAACACGAAAATTGGAACGACATTTTGTAACACTTTGAAATAGTTTCATAAATGCGAATATGTTTAATGGTCTTTGTTTTGCATAGACAACAGCAGCAAATTAGTCAACCTATACATGGAGTTCTCTTCGGCGTATTCACGCATGGCATAAGCGGCATTTTTATACTCTCTGCATAACAAAGGAGTATTATATGGACTGTATGTCGGATGTAACCTGTTTGTCGCATACCGCCGCACCCCGCGCTCATCCTGTCCGGGAGACAAAGAAAAAGGTCCTCATCGTCGACGACGAATATCTCATCAGATACTCGTTGCAGAAAATCATCGAGAACGAAGGGTATGAGGCTTTCACTGCGGAATCCGGACTTGTAGCCCTCCGTCTTTTTGAAGAACAGAAACCGGACATCGTCGTCCTCGACATCAACCTTCCCGACTCGAATGGTTTGATCCTTCTGAAAACGATAAAAGAAATCAGCCCTTCCGTGACCGTTATCATGGCGACAGCCTGTCCCGATATTCAAAGCAGCGTTGAGGCAATGAAGAGGGGCGCCCTTGATTATCTCGAAAAGCCCATCGATATTGAAAAGCTGAAGGCGCTCCTGCAGACCGCGACTGCGAAGCAGGAAAGCCACCGGGAGCGGGTGCCCGGCACGCAGGACAGTTTAGTTTTCACGAGCGATGCCATGAAGGAGGTTTGCAGGGTCACGGAACGTCTGGCCAATAAAGCGGATGTGACGGTCCTGGTGCTCGGCGAAAGCGGTACGGGCAAGAGCTGCCTGTGCAAGAACATCCATGAACTCAGCACCCGCAAAGGAAAGCCGTTCGTGGAGATAGGGTGCTCGAACATCCCGGAGCACCTCATCGAGAGCGAACTTTTCGGATACGAAAAAGGCTCTTTTACCGATGCGAAGACGACCAAAAAAGGCCTCATTGAGATGGCGGAGGGGGGGACGGTCTTCTTTGATGAAATCGGCGATATGCCCTACCCGATGCAGTCAAAAATCCTCTATTTGATCGAAGAACGAAAATTCAGACGGATCGGAGGGCTTCAGCAGATCAAGGCCGATGTCAGGATCGTTGCGGCCACGAACAGGAACCTTCATGATCTCGTACAGGCCGGGAAGTTCAGGCTCGATCTTTTCTACCGCTTGAACGTCGTCACGTTGGAGATGCCTCCTCTCCGTGAGCGGAAAGCGGACATCCCTCCTTTGGTCGAATATTATCTGAAACGCTTCTGCGGACAATATCATTGCCAGTCCAAGGGATTGTCGCAACAGGCGCTGGATACCGTTCTGGACTATTCATGGCCGGGTAATGTCAGGGAATTGAAGAACCTCATTGAAAAGATGGTCATCATGTCGCGGTGTGAAAAGATAGACCTTGACGATCTCCCGCCGGGGTTCCTGGCGAAAAAGGCCTCGGACGCGCCGCTGAAATCAGAAGGGGAATCCGCATGTCTTTCGGACAAGAGGGCGCATGCCGCGTTGTCCCTCAGAGTGCAGGAGGAGGAGGCCATCAAAGAGGCGCTCAAGCTTGCGCAGGGCAATCAACGGCAGGCGGCGAAGCTCCTCGACATTACCAGGGACACACTGCGTTACCGCATGAAAAAACTGGGCATCGAAGCATCTAAGTTCGCGTTTCAGTGATGACTTATCAGTTAAGTGAAGGCACGGAACATTATGGCAGCAAATGACACGAGACAACATGCGAGGGAAAACACAAACCACGTGGTTATGTTTACCGTCATCAATTCCGCTCTCGAGGCGTGCGCCCCTTTTGCGCATCAGAAAAAAGGCGTCCTTTTAGACGCGAGCAGTGCAGGTATCGGGTTGCTCACCAGTGCTCCTCTGGAACCGGGCAACTATGTCGAGCTTTCCATATCCGGAGCGCGGCGTTCCGGCGTCGTCATGTGGACATTGAACGTCGAAAGTGAATACAGAGTTGGCGTGCGGTTTCTCGGGGCGGAAACGATGCATGAAGCGGCCGTTCTCTGATGCGAAAACCCTTCTCACAATCCTCTTGTCCGGTCATCACAACCTTGCAGGTCCAATAGAGCCGCTCCATGCCGTGACACACCAGGGTGAAGTGAAACGCCGGGTCATGTTTTTTGACCCGGCGTTTTTTATCTTGCTGATATATCGGGCTTCGCATTGTCCTTCCCGACTTGCTCACTGAGTCTTTACTTCTTTTTCTACCAAACGAGTTGAATGATGCCGATGCCCCCGCAAGCCTGCATTGAGTCGGCGCTTTCGCCGGAGGCATTCAAGGCCGTCACTATGTAGCAATAGGGCACCCCGTCCGTAAGTCCCGTATGAGTATACGAGCTTGTGACGTCACGGACTACGTTGTCCGCTGTGTATTTGCCAAAGGTAATGGGCGACGTGGACCAGCAGAGGTTGTAGGATGTTGCGCCGGCGACCGCAGGCCAGGTTACAATATTTTGGCCGCTGCTGGAGGTAACCGTGAGGCTCGCGGGCGGCAGCGGATTCCCGGCGGGGAAGGCCGGGGTCGCGTTTGCTTCAGCGGAGGCGAGAGATTCTCCGAAGCCGTTGATGGCGGTGACGATGTAAAAGGATGTCTGGCCGTTGGTGCGGCCCAGGTGCACATAGGGCGCCTGGACGCCGGGGATCAACGTGCCGTTCGCTGTCGTGACTCCGGCGGAAGTAAGATAATAAACGTTGTACGATGTGGAGCCGTTCGTCGCGAGCCAGTCCAAAGTTACCTGACCGTTGCCCGGACCGGCCGTTACGCCCGAAGGCGCGCCGGGAACGGCAACAGGCGCGGACTCGGTAGTAAAGGTGTTCGTGTAATTACTCGCAAGCTGGTTGCCCGCCGCGTCGGTAATGCAGGTAGGCGTAACACAGGATATGACCTCTATGAAATACTGCGTGCCATACGCAAGGGTTGTGGCGGGGGTAAAGGCCGCGGTATTGCTCCCTGCATTATAGCTGATAGTTCCCGATACGGGGGTATTATCGATTAACTTGAGCGCAATGTTGTTCGTCGTGATCGTGGAAATTGCCATGGGCGAATCGAATGCGACAGTAAAACGATCGGTGGCCGGAACGTTCGTTGTGAGGGCGGGGTTTGATTTCGGGCCGATCGAGATCACCGTCGGCTGGGTCGAATCTGCGCCGATGTAACCCATGACGATGGTTCCGGCATTGGTTATCTGACCTGCGTTGACGATGATCGGCGAGGTCAGGCCGCGCCATGTCGTCGTCGGTCCGGGCGCTATTCCGTCGACTTGAACCGTGTAATTCGTACCGGCCGGGACCGCGAGAACGACGCCTGCGTGCGCGGAGCATGACCAGGAGCCGTTGGCGACGGTCGTGGTGCCGTTCGAAACGGCCGCGGAAATCGTGTCGATTCCAAAATCAACGCAGGAGTTGAACGAAGGCGTGAATAAGGCTTTGGCTCCGGATGCCGGCCGCTGCCAGACGACCTGAAAGGTAACGCCGCCTGAGCCGGGGGGGAAGCCGCCGGGGTTTCCGGACTGCTGCTCAGCACCTCCTCCCGAGCCCCCACTTGAGCAGGCGGAGAAAGAGCTCATTAATAAGATGCACAGTACAGCGAGACAGAGCGAACGATAAACAGGTGATAGGGGACGAGACATGGCGGATACTCCTTTTCTCAATCAGTATTTCCGTTCTACCAACGGATTTGAATGCTGCCGGGGCCGATGGCTCCGGCGCCTCCATAAGAAAATGTAGTGGACCCATCGTGGACTACCGTATTCCCTCCTGCATCATGACAGACGAGGGCGCAGTTTCCCGAACCGTTTCCCGAACCGGCAAAGACCGGGAAGCTGAATCCCGACGCGGGCAGGACGCTTACGATGCGGGTATCGAAGTTGATCAGCCGCCTGTGCGACCCGGACAGCCCGTCATCCGTCACACCGTGCGGATCATGGCAGGCGGAGCAGGAGGCATATCCCGGACCTACAAGGTGGCCGCTGTGCCCACCCTTGCCGCTGATGTCATTCTTCCGGAACGTGTTGTCTGACATGATGCTGCTTTCATAATGGCAGCGAAAGCAGAGCGCAAAGTTGCTGTTGCTGTAAATGATATTATCATTGGTCGTTTTATATTGTTCTTTCAGGATCGGTGCATACTGCGAGCCATGCGGCCCCCGGGACCCCGAGCCTCCGTTTGCAATGCCCTCATCGCTGTGGCAGTCAGTGCAGTATATCTGGCTCGAAGTCGTCAAGGGGATGACGAGGCTCGGCACGTTGCTGCTCGCGCCGGGTCCCGCAACCGGATGGTACGAGGGATTGTTCGTCTTGAACTCCAGGCGCGTGTCATACTCCTGGATTACCCGCGGGATAGGCGGGAAGATGGATTGAGCGCTCGAGCTCGCATGGCATTTGAAGCAGATCTCGTATTCGTTGATCGCGGGTTTTACTATGTCATCATCGATGGTCACACCGCTTACACCGTCCAGGCGTCCGGTCACTGCGGGGGGCGCTACCGTTCTGTTATTGTTCGTCATGTGCGGGTTGTGGCAGTCCACGCATTCCACATGGCCGGTGATAAGATTCGGTGACTCTCTGGGGTCGTGGCTGCCTGTCGCGAAATCGACGGTGTGCCGGGACGTGTTCAGGAACTGGGCGAAGATGTCTTTCGTCGGCGGCACCATATGTCCGTTATGGCAGGGGAGGCAGTTTCCCTCTTCGGTGGGCGGGTTGCAGAGTCCCAGCTCGGTATAACAATTCAAGAGCCTCTTCTGGCCGACCGCGTTATGGGAAGCATGACAGTTATCACAACCGTTCTGCTTCACCGTTGTCCAGTTGAAATCCGTGCCGGCGCCCGTTCGTGGCCAGGGGTTCGGCGCGGACCCGTTCCAGGTGCTCTGCGCCGTTTTGTGCGGTGTCCCATCCCATCCATTCATCACGTGGCAAAGCGTGCACAACGCGGAATTCTCATTATTTTTAGCGAGGAATTTCTTGTTCGTATTATCGTGAGGGTCATGGCATGTGGAACAGTGGATTGCACCGTTGTCATAAAAAAGGAGTTCCGGCGGCAGAGTCGAGGATAACTCCGGGTTGGGAAGGGAGTTGTAGAAGGAAAAAGAAACGGGATGGTCCCCTGCGAGCGAGGTGCCAAGATACGAGGAATGCGTGGAAGGGATGCCTCCTGCAACAGTCATGGCTATCCCGGCTGACGGCTGTCTGACCTCTCCAAGCGCAAGAGTGCCGTCATGGCAACTGAGGCAGAGCCGCGATGGCCCTGTGGGCACCGACGGCGTGGCGGCCATGGTGCTGCTGGTATAAGGGGTGTAATTAACCGCGTTCAGGTTTTTGTTCCAGAGAGGCGTCTGGGGGGTGGCATTATGCGGCGCATGGCAGAATACGCATATCCTGTCTTCACTGAGCGCCTTGATGTCTCCGGGGCCTGTTTTCGAAAGGTTGTGTTTGGTATTGGTGATCCCACCGGTTTGAGCGCTTATCGACAGCCCCGAGAGGACTACGGCAATACACAGCAGCATGGATATGATGCGGACTTGACTAATCATCTCGGTCCCCCATCACGTGAAAAACCTGAACCCTCTGGTTGTAGGTGTCGCAGACGTACAGTTTGTTCTGTGCGTCCAGGAATACCCCCGAAGGAAGCCAGAACTCCCCGTGGCCGGTCCCGCGGCCGCCGATTGTAAAGAGGAAGCCGCCGCTCAGGTTGAACATCTGGATGTTGTCGAACAGGGTGTCAACGACGTAGATGACTCCTGCCTTGTCTACGGCGATCCCTTTCGGCATGGAAAAATCACCCGAGCCGTTCCCATGGTGGCCGAAGGACGACAGAAACGCTCCGGACGCGTCGAATACCTGGACCCTGAAGTTCATGGAGTCGGTCACATAGAGACGGCCGTCAGGAGCGGTGACAATATGGGTCGGAAAATTAAACTGACCCTCCTTCTCACCCGGCTCGCCGAATGAAAAGAGCAGGGCGCCCTCGTTGGTGAATGCGTAAATCCTGTGTGCTGTGGTGTCGGCAACATAGAGCCTTTTTTTATCTGAAGCATAGGACAGCCCCGTCGGTCTTTTGAGGAGGACGTCGCCCGCATTCCTTATCGAGAACAGGTATTCACCTGCCCGGTCGAATATGGATATATCGCCCCGGACCGAGTCAGACACATACAGCCTTGATGCATCGTCAAAGACCACGCTTACCGGCGACCGGAATTCCTCCTGGCCGGCGTTGTAGATCCGCCGGTATTGCTGCTCGGACGGATTATACAAGTGGACGCACGCGCAGCCTGTATCGGCTATGGCTATCCTTCCGTCGATTCCGGTTGCCGCGGCGACAGGACGCATGATAGTATTCTTTTCGTCCGTCCTGCCGAAGACGATATATTTCAGGATGTTCGCCGTCGAGGTCCCGGTTTCCTTGAACCCCCTGATCGTTTCAACATGGCGCACGCGCACGGCGTTCGAGTCGTCACGCCAGAGGGGCGGATCGGCCGGCGATTCGACGGAGAGCGCCCATTTTGAAGCGCACCCCGTGCTCATAGCAGCAACCGCGCAAAGGACGGTGAAAAGGACCGTCAGTCGTTTAATCATGTATTGTAGTATTCATAAAAAATATGCAATAAATTGCAATAAATTATACCGCCAAGACGCGCTGGACGCAATGGTTTTTTTGGTCCATAAAAACCGGAATTAAAGCTATCCTACGTGTCCCTCGCGGTCTATTGTTTTTGCCCGGTTTGCCCGGGTTCGGTTTTCTTCTGCTCCTGCAGCCCCACTTTGTCCAGCATCAGCTCGATCTTCGCATCTTTCTTCAAGCCCTGCTCCCATTCCTGCGTTTTCTTGTCTTGAAAAGGCACCTTCATTTTCTCCTCGAGGATCGATTTTGCCTCGTCGTACGTGAGCGGTCTCTCGGGAATATACTCCACCAGTTTGATGATATGGAGGCTTCCCTTCGAGTCACGGACCGGGCCGGAAAGTTCTCCCGGTTTCATTTTTTTTGCCGCTTCATAGATGGCCTTGTCCCGTTCCTTGTGCGCCGAGAGATGTCGGACAATGAATGTCCCGTCGAGAACGAGCTTCCAGGGATCCTTGTCGGGGTCCGCTTTGATAGTTTTGAGCAGTTCCTTCGCCTTTTTCTCAGAGATCTTGCCTTCGTTCTTGATCAGGAATACGTCAATAACCTTTGTCTTCTCCACCGTGATATAATATTTTTTTTCTTTTTCGTATTCCCGCTTCAGGTCCTCCTCGGGGATGATGATCTTTTCGGTCACCTCCCTTGTATGGATGAGGTCGATGGTGAGTTCCCTCTCTATCTCAGCGCGATGGCCGGACTCCGTCATGTTCCTTTTAGCAAGGTAATTGGCGTATTCCTCGCTTCCGCCGATATTGTCCTGGAAATTCTTGAACGCGATTTCCACTTTAGGGGGATCGGCGACGAGCCCCTGGGCGATTGCCCGTTGATAGGCAAGCTCCCGCAGGACCAGGGCGTCAAGCGCCCGCAGCTTACGCTCATCCAGGGTCTCCGGGCCGTCGCTTTTCTCGGGAAGGCGGTTCATCATATCGACGAGCTGGTCCATGGTCAGCGCCGTGCCGTTGACCTTAGCTACGATGATTTTTTTCGCCTCATCCTGCCCGCTTTCTTCTTTTTTCTGCTCCGCTGCTTTATTCTCCGCTGCTGCAACCGGGGGCGGGGGCGGCGGTGAGGCCGGCTCGGCGACCGTCGAGTGCTTCGCGCAGCCGGAGATGAAAAGCGCTGCAGCGAAAACCGGGACCATGATGCGGGTGGTACGAAGTACTGACTTCATTATTGCTCCTCCTGAGTTTTTCTTTTGTATTGTTGGCTCTTGGCACGAAAGCGTGGGTGCCTATAAGCCCCTTAATTTCTATTCACCGCCGAGGCGCGGAGACGCAGAGGTTTCTTGAAACTGATTAACTAAACGTTTTATTCCGTCTTTCAGGACCGGGACATTGAAATTCATCAACAACCCCAATGGTCGTCGGTAAAGTTTTAAGTATGTCAGAAGCTGCGCTTCATGAATAGGCAACAATTTTTCAACGGTCTTCAACTCGATGATAACAAGATCATTTACAAGAATATCTATTCTATATCCACAGTCCAGTTTTATTCCTTTATAAATGACAGGTAAAGGAACCTGACGACTTAAAAAAAGACCATTTTGTGCGATTTCGTAACAAAGGCATTCTTCATACGCTGATTCTAAAAGCCCGGGACCTAATGCTTTATGAACTTCAATCGCACAGCCTATAATCTTTTCTGTCAATTGGTTTTCCCTCTGCGTCTCTGCGCCTCCGCGGTTAAGCATTTTTTTGTCCTTATCATTTACCCACAGCTCTGAACCCCGAACCCCGAACCCCGAACCCTAAAACAGCTTCCTGCTCACGTTCATATAGTAATATTCCGACAGAAGAGTCTGTTTTCCGGCTATCCCTGTGGAGACCGCGTTGTTGAGCGATGCCCCCAAGCTGACGGTCAGGGTCCCGATCCTCCATAGCAGGTAGCCACTTAGCGCGTAGAAATTGGTATCTATCGTCGCATGCCTCTGGGAATAGGAAGCGCTCGCTGATGCACTGAGGTCCCGGCGCGGAATATTTTTATTAATCAGGAGGCTCAAAGCCGATATTTGTTCGGTATACCCGCTTGACCCCAGTGTCCCCTCGCCGTAAACGGTTTTTGTATGCTGGGCCTTTGCGCCAAGGTCCATCGTATCGGACATTTTTTGTGAGTATTCCGCGGTGTTCCGCAGGGAATGGGAGGGCATGAAATCGCTCTCCGTGGTTCGGTACTCACTCACGATCGCGTAAGGCGCCTTCTGGAGGGCGACGCCTATGATGACGGTGTCGGTGTCCTGAGCGCCCCCGGGAATGGAGCCGGAAAGGATTGTCTGTTCGGTGTGCTGATAACTGTAGTAGGGGCTGACGAGGTTTTCAAAGAGCGACAGATTGGCGGAATATCCCACGGATGTCGTTTCAAACTCAACGGTGCCGGTGGCGAGAGAATAGGTAGCTTGAAAGGTGTATACATTATCCGCGGGCCGGCCGGCAGTGATCTCGGGGGGAAGCGATACAATCGTGATTATGGTAGTGGCTCCGGCCGGTTCCACGATATAGTTCGTATTTTGCGCAAGCTCGACGAGCGCGCCTGTATCGGACAGTACCCTGATGGAGATTGTTGCCGGGTCGACGTTTTCCCGTGTCAGGGTGAACGTGCCGAACAAGGGCGCCGTGTATATTTCTCCCAGGACGAGGGGGGCGTTTTCCTGGTCGATGATCGAACGAGATCCTTGAAGGCCGACAGTGATTCTGCCGTCCGGGATCTTCTTGGTATAAACGCCGTTCAGTGCGTTTGTTACGCTCTTGGTGTCGCCCGAGGAGGTCTCGGTCGCTGTCTGGCCCAAGGCGTAGGATGTTCGTACGCTGTCATAAAGTTTGTGCGCCAGGGTGAAGTTCGAACCCTTCGTATCGCTTGTTTGTTCGCCGCGCGGTCGCGTTGCCGTTTCCTCCGTTGTCCTCGCGTCTTTCAGGACATGGTAGGAAGCTGACGTTGAAAAATTCCAGGGAAGCTCCGCATTAAGCTGTTCCCGCCATGTAAGGGTGTCTGTAGTGAAGGTCGGCGCAATCGGAGAGTTTTGTTTCAGGCGTTTATCAGTGAGACTGCTGTCGAGCCTGAAGTCGTCCAGGGTTATGATGTTCCCGAAAGAGGAGTAATCATCCGCCGCATGTGAGCCGAGTGATGTTGAAGAATCAGTATGGGAGTACGAAGCGCTGTTAGCAACGGGGCCGATCAGGTAGCTGCCGCTTGCCCTTTCGCTCCGGTATTCCGATGAGGAGACGCGGGACCTGGTGTCGCCCGTACTATGGCTCAATTTTAAAAAGAAGGGCCTTTTGGAGTAATCGAAAAGCGCCCCTTGCTCGACGGAAGTCGGCCTTGTTTCAGACGTTTGCCCCGGGGAGAGGGGCGTGATTTTCCGCTTATACAGGGTGAGCTTATAAGGGTGCTCGGGCAGGATAATTGTCCTCAATTCGTAGTTGTCCGTCTGCCCCGTTTCGGTGAATGAACCTCCCTGGTTGTTTTCAAAACGTTCCTGGGAAAGTCCGGCGGAACCTCTGGTGAGAAACTGTATGAACCGGGGGTGGTAGACATAGCCGTTGAGGAAGAGCGCAAGGCGTTCGGCAGCATACGTGTCGGAAGATCTTGTTCCCGTGCCGTTCGTCGTGTTCTCCTCTGATCGGCCGATCATGTTCAATTCAAAATCTCCTCCGGACGAGTGGATCGTCGGCAAAAAATCTCCCGCGTCGCTGAACGCCGCCGTGGGGACAAGCAGGAGTATCGCCAGCAGAAAGGCTGCCAGTTTCGTACAACCCCCCGGTTTTTCCCCTCTGCGCCCCAGCAAGTTCGATAACCAGCCTTTTTATCTTTATTGCAAACGATTATTTGGCGCACTTCGAAAAAAGTAAAAAGCGTTTACCGCAGAGACGCCGAGGCGCGGAGAAAAACATGGCAACGCTTCGGTTAAAAAATTGATGTTCTCTGTGCCTCGGCGTCTCCGCGGTAAGATTAATTTTTTTATAAGACCATCTTATTTGGCGCTTGAGAGTTGGTTATTTTTGTCGCGTTGCGTCTTCAGGTTTTCGTGGTCGTTCTTTGGCGCCTCGGATCTGATGCTCTTTATCTCTTCAGGCTGAGTCTGTCCCGGTGAAGGTCCGGTAGTCTTCTGGTCGTTCTTTGCAGCAGGATATTTTGTGCTCTTTACCTCTTCAGGTTGAGCCTGTCCCGATGAAGGTCCGGAAGTCCTCTGGCTGTTTTTTGCCGCCGGGGATTTTGTGTTCTTTACTTCTTCAGGTTGGGCCTGGCCCGATGATCGGGAGGTTTTCTGGCCGTTCTTTGCCGCTGGAGATTTTGTGCTTTTTGCCTCTTCGCCTCCCGGAGTCTTTGTGGTAGTATCCGCCGTCTTGTCTTCCTTGCGCACGGACGCGATGGTCGAGCGTAAGAGATAAGCGTTGTCCGACCCATGCGCGTCATGACAGGTCGTGCAGCCGTTCTCCCCGGCCTTGTGGACTTCCTTCTTCAGGATGTCCTCCTGCTTGTGGCAGTACATGCAGAATTCCGTTGGCTTAGAGACGAGGAGATATTGGTTGCCCGAGCCGTGCGGATTGTGGCAGACGACGCAGCCGCCCGCGGCGAGGGGGCCGTGCATGTTCTTCACGGAGGTGTCCAGAGTATGGCAGTTGAGGCAGAGGTCCTCCACCGGCATAAGGAGTTTGTTCGTCTGCCGCAGATGGCAGCCCTCGCAGAGCTTCGCCGCATAGGGCCCGTGTTCTGCATAGCGAAGCGCGACTTCGTTCTTGGGCCTGGCGGAAGCGGTCCCGCCGTCGACGGCGCCGGGCGCCCCGTCGCACGGCTCCATTCCCGCAGGAGGCGGCACACCGTCGAACAGAAGGCACAGAACACGGTAGCGGGTCGGGGCCTGACACCCGAGAAGGCCCGCCAGGAGAATCGCCGCCATGCAGAGTATTGTCAATCGCTTTGTCATTAGATACCTTGTAACTGTTTGGGTTGAACTACCCCCATCCCTGACCCCCGAACCCAGCTTACTCCTTTTTCTCACCCTCGTCCTTCTTCTCTTCCGGTTTTTCCTGCTTCAACTTCTTCTTCGCCTCTTCAGCCTGTTTCTTAAGCTCTTCCAGAGTGGGATATGTCTTGCCTTTTTCCTTGCCCAGGCCGTAAACGCTGACCTTGTTGATGCCGAACTGGCTTGTTACGAGGATGAGGGCTTCGATCTCGAAAGTCGGGTCCGCATAGTGCTGAAAGTAAGAAATGTTTTTATAATCAACGGCTACCTTTGCGGGAAGATACAGGTCCCCGGGGCCGATGCCGGACTTCCCGAAAAAGAGAAGAAGCTGTCCCTCTTTCGTGAATATCTGAACGTTGTCGAACGCCGCATCAACGGCGAACACGCGGTCCTCCCGGTCCAGTGCTATGCCGCGCGGCCGCGCGAACGAGGCGAGTTGGCTTCCATGCGAGCCTATCGCGCCCCTGACATTGCCGTCCCGGTCGAGTTTCACGATCTGGAACCGTCCGCTGTCGGAAACATGCAGATAGCCCTCGCTGTCGAATGCTATGTTCGTGGGAAGGCCGAGCCGGTTCGCGGGTTCCCCTGTTGCGCCGAAGCGTTGAACGATCTCGCCGGTCTCACGGTTGAAAACCTTGATTTCCCCATTCTTGGTATCCGCCACATAAAGCTTGTCCTCATAAACCACGGCGTCAACCGGCTTCCAGTCACCCGCGGTTCCATACGCTCTGACGAAGAAGTCGTTCTTATCGAACATGACCACCTGTCCCCGTATGACGTCGCTTACGTATTTGTTCCCGTCCTTGTCAATGCTGATATTAATCGGCTGTATCAGTTTCCCCTTGCCCTTGGCGCCCTCCATCAGACCGAGGGTCTTCTTGTTGAAGTCAAAGATCAGGACCGTGTGGTTGGTATCGCAGACATATATTTTGCCGTCGTGCATTGCGACGCCGTAAGGCTTGTCCAGGACCAGTACGCGGTCATTTTCGCCGGTGACGTACTTGGAAAAGGCGGATTTTTTCGGCTCAATGTCTTCCGAGCTGGTGAATGAGGCGAGGAACTGAACGCGAGCAAGTTCCGGCTGCTCCGGGTAGAATACTGACTCCTGTTTTTTCAACTCCGGAGACGAGGCGCAGCCTGCTATGAAAATGAGAATGAGTGCGAAAAGGCTTCTGATAAGGTTTCTAATATGGTTGTTCATGAATTGATGTTCCTCCTTTTTTTCGCAACCATATTAGCAAATTTGATGCCGGTTTTCAATATGTATTATTCTGCAACTTAAAATTAGGTTCCTGACGGGGTGAACCCGCTTTCCGCCTTCCCACATGTTCTAAACATTGAAACTATGGTGAGGAAAAAAAAGGGGAATGCTTACGCATTCCCCTTCGTAAAGCATTTAATGCAAATTACTTATCGTGGCAGGCCATGCAGAACGCGCTATTGGTGTCTTCTATCCAGATGAATTTGTCCCCGCTGTTCTTCGTGTTGTGCACGTCATGACAGGTCGTGCACTCCATCTTGCCGGCCCAGAGAAGATCGCCGATCGTCTGGGTGCCCATGGCGCTGGTCTTCGCCTTGATTTCGTCGTCGGTTCCCACAACCACGTCATAATCCATACCGATCGGATGATGGTTCGTGAGGTCGCCGCCGCCGCCGATCACGTACTTGTCGTAGCCGGCCACCGCGCCGATTGTCTTGTCTGCTGCGCCAACGGAGGACGATTTGCCGGTCTGGCCATAGGCGTTCGCGGCAACCGAACCGTCATGACAGGAGAGGCAGAGCCGTGACACGCCGCCGGGCTTGCCAACGCTGCCAAGCTGGATCATGGCATCTGACTTGTGCTGAAGGGAGCTCGGATTGTTCGCGCCATTGCTGTAAAGGTTATAGGTCTGTGTCGTAACAACATGGTTCCAGAGGGGGATGTAGTCAATGCCGTCCACCTGAGCGAGCTTAAACGTGTTGTGAGGGGCATGGCAATAGACGCAGATACGGTCCTTAGCGCCTTTTTCCGCAGTGTCGCCAAAGAAGTTTGCCCCGTTGCCGCCTAAAAGACTGAGATCATGGGGCGTGGTCTTGATACCCGCTCCAGGAGTGTAAGCTAAAGCGAGCGATGCTACAAACAGCATTCCCGTGAGAATGCACAGTGCCAACATTACTGATTTCTTCATGACTTAAATCCTCCATTAAAATAGTGTAATAGTTTGGTGTTTTTTTAAGTAATCACCTTATTATAAAGTGGTTACTTAAATTTTGCTGTTCCTGAATGCCGTAATAAGGTCCAGGTAACAACTTGCTTTTACTTCAACCTGTACTGCTTCTACTGTTGCTCTCCCCGGTACCCCCTACCGTGAAGAGCAGATGCTGTGGCAGGCTTGACCAACTAATAAGCAATACCCGTGCCATCCATTAATCTATTGATTTACCGGTAATTTCAATTTTAAGGTGGGTCATGGAACATCCGGGGTGGGGTCATATAACCCCATTTTGGGTTTAAAAAACCCACTGTTTTCACCCACTGTAAGATGCATAAAATGTGTAGTTGCAAATATATTAAACAGTTATGGATATGGCATAAAGCTTGCTTTATCGCTAACCGTTAAACAGTCCACTTAACCCCCAATACTCTTTAAAGTGGCAGGCGAAAACAGGGAGGGAAAAAAAACAAAAAAAGATTTAATACCAAGCAATATCAAGTGCAGCGTTCCTGAACATTCTATGTTCCTGAGCATTTTTGAACATACATGATGTTCTCGAACATATAGTGTTCTCGAATTTGGAGAAATAACAAACAAAGGAGAAGGGGTTATGAATAAAAGACATGTGCTTTATGTCGGCTTAGTGCTTCTCGCCGCCATGGTGCTCTTCGGAGCTCCCATGATAGCGTCTGCCGCCCACCCGGACGTCACGACGCTTAAGGCAGACGGCACTGCTGCCGGAGCGACCGACGCATACAGTCCGAAGCAGACCTGCGGCGGCTGTCACTTCAATTGTGCCGACGGGTCGTATACCACGAATATAGCATCATATTGTCAGAATGACGCCGCAAGAACAGCATGGTTTGCCGCTGCTCCTGCCGGCAACTGCAATACCGCGGGAAAGTGCCCTGACTATGCGTCAGCGAACACCAAGACCATCTCAAAGCACAAAGGTTTCCCAACTACCGGTGGTGTTGCCTTTGCGGCCTTCGATGCAAAGGCCCCGATGCATGGCGCTTCCATAGGCAAGCACAGCGGCGAGGGCAGGAATGAAGAACTGGCCGCGAACCAGAGAACGATCTGGGGCGCGCCGGCATTCATCAGCAGCCCTGGCATGTTTGGAAGGTACTGACCACCCTCCAACCGCCAGTTGGCGGGAAAATACATTTACACCGATGCAACCACCACAACAACGACACCTGCGGGTACGCTGTTATCAGCTCAGATCGAGATGAGCGCTCCTGGATTTGGAAAGCAGTGCGGCGTTTGTCACGTTGGCGGTGGTCAGATGGAGTATGACTACGACATGAAGGAATACGGCGATCCGACCTCAACAGACGTGGCCAGCCGATATACCTATCGTGTACCGCGCGTTGAAGCCGGTGTCGTAACGGCCGGCGGCATTGTTCTCACTTCGAGCAATCCGAACAATGAGCTTTATCTCTCAAACAAGACGGAAGTCGATTGTATGATGTGCCATATGAACGGCACCGCTACCGGCGCGGCCTGGTACAAATCCACCGGCTGCAATGGCACGACCGTTCCTGGTCCCGCGGACGATCCGGCTTGCACTGGCCCGAGATTCACCTTCACGGCTGGTGCGACCTACGACTCGTACAACAGGAACTATGCGGTATCTCTCGGCTGGTTCAAGCAGGCCGCTTCGGCAGGCTTGGGCGCCATCCTCAATCCCGCGACCGGCGCGCTG
The DNA here is from genome assembly GCA_045403145.1 of Nitrospirota bacterium. Lineage (GTDB taxonomy): Bacteria > Nitrospirota > UBA9217 > UBA9217 > UBA9217 > JAJYKN01. The sequence goes on from JAXIPA010000247.1 coordinate 25,272, forward strand.
AGTCTCGGGGCGACGACGATCCCCGGCGCTAAGATCGCGTATGTGCCGAACAGCGAGAACTGCGCTGCTTGCCATGCCCGGACCAATTCCGACAGCATCGGCCTCCCGATGGAAGCGGAGAAGTACGGCGGCATGATCGCCGGCTATGGCAATTTTTTCAGGGTCACGGCAGCAGGCCAGGCCTTTGACTGGGATGAAATTGACGGCGTCACCGGCAACGTAGCAGCCGGCAAAGACGGCAAGAACGACAAATTCTGGAACGAATTCGGCTGCAAGACCGGCATGGGCAAGAGGGCCCAGCGCTCGGGCGTCGGTTCCCAGGACAGGTTCGGATTCGGCGTATGCTTCGGCTGCGCTGCGTTCGAGGCAATGATGGGCGATCCGACTCCCAACTGGTTCAATGGCGGCGTTTGCGGTATCCCGAGCGTTCAGGCCATGTGTAATGCCAAGGCCGGCGCAACGCTGCAGGGTACCATGAGCGAGTCGATGGCCATTTTCGAGAACCCCGCGACTCAGCTTCCCAAGAAGATCGTGGGCAAGATGTCTGATACGGACGTCCACGATGCAGCGGGCCTGAAGTGCGGCACCTGCCACAATGCATTGTCGGGAGATCGTCCGGCGAAGACCATCTCTACCCCCAGCGGCGTATCCTATACTTACACCCCGCTGACCGGCGCCACTTCGCTCCAGGCGATCGACCACCAGATGGCGCAGGGCTACAGCATGATGGAAAAAGCCGATGACATCAATGACGGCACGGTAACCTGCGAAGGCTGCCATATCGACAGGACCCATCCGAATACGGGTGCTGCCCCGGTGCCTGCCCACGCGGGTTTCCCGGCGCTTCACTTCGAGAAGATCGATTGCCGGACCTGCCACATCCCGGCAGTGTACTCGTCACCCGGCAGACTGCTGTTCAGAGACTGGACAGCGGGCGCATTCCGCCAGGTTGACGGCTCCAACGGCAATGCGAACCACTTTGACTTTGCCTATAACTTCTCTGACGGCGGAGCAGTCCCGATGCAGCCGCTCAGGACCTGGATCACCGCGGGCGGACACACCAAGATCGTCGGTGTGTTGCCGTCCATGCTCCCGGTCTGGACCGGTCCGGCAATGAATATCCCCGGCACTGTCCTCGGCTGGTCGCCTCTCAAGACCAGGGACATCACCGCGGCGGCAGCCAGAGTCGCGGCGGCGAATTCGGTCCTCGGAATACGGATAAACGGCGTTTCCGATTATCCCATGTTCCAGGGCTTCCACCTTACGGATCCGCTCAAGTTCGAATCGAAAGCGAAACATGATTTGTTGGCAGCGGAACTCACGACGGGCGGCGCCGGCCTGGCAATACATGCCTCGGCCACAGCCCCGAGGATGAACCTGTTCCCGCTCTTCTTCGACGTGTCTCACGGCATTACGCCGGTAACGAACACCCTCGGCGCCTCGGCTGCCGGCGGATGCGTAATGTGCCATTCGAGCTCGGCAATCAACCCCATGACGGGTCAGCCTGTCGATCCTGCAACGTACAGCTCCAAGTCCGTCGGCTTCTTCGACGCGTCCAAGGACATGCTGAAGAACGGCATGATGCAGATGGCTGATTACGATTGCG
>JAXIPA010000168.1:0-5820 GCA_045403145.1 Nitrospirota bacterium
CGGGGACGGATAGAGTATGGGCCTCTTCTCTCGGCTCATTGCGAGCAGTATACTGAGATGGGGGCCGCGAGTCAACTATATTTGTTTTTTCTAGGGAGCGCTAAAATTTCTCCGCGCTTTGCGTCTGCCGGAAATTGCTCTTATCTTACCCCTACCCCGCTTTTTTCTTCTCTTTCACTCCCCTCACCACCACGAACGACCCTTCGCCGTGTCCCTTTTTCACCGGATCGACCTCCTCCATATCACCCGGCGGGTTGAAGAGTGTTTGCCTGAAGGCAAAATCCACAAACCCCGCCTGTTCGAGAAACGCAACGACCTCACCGACGGAGTAAAAAGTGGCATCTTTGTAAAATGCGCTTTTGTCCCGGCGCTTCTGATATTCTTTTCCCAGGGGACTCTCCCGGTCAACGAACCCGATAATGAATGGGCCGCCGGGCTTGAGCACGCGATGTACCTCGCTGAAGGCCAGGGTCACGTCGTCAAGGAAACAGACCGTGGTGACCATGAGCGCGAAATTGAATTCCCCGTCTTTAAACGGGAGCTTTTCCGCGACACCGGAAACCACTTCGAGCCCCTTTTTCTTTGCAAGTTCCGCCATAGTCCGTGACGGCTCGATGCCCTTTTTGATGCCGAGGGGGGCGGCAAACCTTCCGGTCCCGATGCCGATCTCTACCCCGTTGCCGCCCGCGGGCAGAAGTTCCCGGACCGCATGGAGCTCGGACACGTACGCAAGCGGATGTTCAGCGAACCATGCTTCGTATTGGTCGACGTTCCTGTCAAAGGCGCTTACGTTCGGCATAAGAATTCCTCCGATGCGGTTACCGCCGGGGCCCGGGGTTGTAGATGATCCCTCCCGCGGCAACGTATTCCTTGAGCACCGCCGCTGCTTCCTCACGGAGCACGTCTCGCTGCACCGCTATCCCGCGGCCTCCGAGAGCCGCAACCCAGTCCGCCGGCTTGGGCCCCTCGTCGAAGCCGATGGCCTGCGCGTCCTCACTCCGCGCTCCGCACACAAGCCCTCTCGCGCCGGACCAGTGAAGAGCCCCGAAACACATGGCGCAGGGTTCCGCTGCCGCGACCAACTCATAAAAAAGCCTGCCTCCATCGCTCAAATCGTAGCGGCCCACGGCCTTTTGCGCGAGGGCCAGCGCCACGATCTCCGCGTGAAGAACTGAACAATTCGCGACCATCACCATGTTGACGCCCGGCGCGACAAGGCGGCCGTCGCCGTCGAAAACCGCCGAGGCAAAAGGGCCGCCGGTTTCGTGCCGCACGTTCAGACGCGCGAGCTCGATGACGAAACGCATCCGGTCCTCCGTGCCCGGAAATACACGAGGACTTCTCGCCAGAAAACCCCCGACCCACTCGGGCAACCGGATGTTGACTTCAGGAAGCATTATTTTCCTCCCTCTACAGCGCCTTGCACCGAAGCGAAGCAACTGCCTGAGTAGTTAACCTTTGAAATCAATCAAGCGGAACCGGCCGCTGTCATCCTCATCTTTCAACCGCACGCCGGACAATTTCCGTCGAAGGGACTCCCCGATAAAATACATCAGTTTGAAAGCCGCGGCGGAATAGCTGAGGCCTTCGGGCCTGATGTTTGATATGCAGTTTCGTCTTTCGTCGGTAAGCCCCGGCCTGGGGCCGTAGGTGATGTAGACCCCCATGCTATCGGGCGAGCTCAAACCCGGCCTTTCCCCGATCAGGACCGCGCTCAATTTTGCGTTGAGGATGCTCCCGATTTCGTCGCCGATAGCCACCCTGCCCTGCTGGACGAGACACAGAGGCGAGAGGGTGTATTGTTCTGCCGTAAGCGCAGGGACCAGGATGTCCAGGAAAGGCACGACGTTCGTTTCTATTGCCCTCCCTGACAGGCCATCTGCGATGATCAGAGAAACGTCATAATCGCCTTTGTGCTTTTTCAACAATTCGCGGGATTCTTCGGACAGCCTCCTGCCGAGATCGGGTCTGCGTACATACTCGTTTCTCTCTCCGGCCTGCGTCGTCAGTTCAAGGACGGGCATATGATATTTCCCAAGTGATTTTCCGACCGCGTCCAGGTCCATATCCTTTAAGACCGCGTCCCGCGCCCGCGCATGGTCCAGCCTGAACCTGAGCAGTTCCGCGGTCGTCAAGGCGGCGCCGGCCCTGCCCAGGGCGATTCTGGCCTTCGTATACTTTCGCAGACTTATCCAGGGATCGTCGTCAACCGGTTTGTCATTCTTCATACGCTATCCATATACTCCAGAAGATAGCGCTTCGATGAAGGGGGCGTCGGCAGCAGGTTGGAGTCCACGATATGCATCTTCATGAGCCACTCCTCAAATTCCGGGGCAGGCCGCAAACCAAGCACCCTGCGGAGATACAGCGCATCATGAAACGAGGTGCTCTGGTAATGCAGCATGATATCGTCAGCGCCGGGGACCCCCATGATGTAGTTGCAGCCTGCGACCCCGAGCAGGGTCAAAAGACCGTCCATATCGTCCTGATCGGCCTCGGCGTGATTGGTATAGCAGATGTCCGCGCCCATGGGCAGTCCGAGCAATTTCCCGCAGAAGTGGTCCTCCAGCCCGGCGCGCGTGATCTGCTTGCCGTTGTACAGATATTCGGGGCCGATGAATCCGACGACCGTATTGATAAGCAGGGGCTTGAATTTTCGGGCCACGGCATAAGCCCTCGCCTCCAGGGTCTGCTGGTCCGCGCCGTGATGCGCGTTTGCGGAAAGCGCGCTGCCTTGTCCGGTCTCAAAATACATGACGTTATCGCCGATCGTGCCCCTCTTTAACTCCAGGGCCATGTCACGCGCTTCCTCCAGCATCGCAAGAGTGACGCCGAAACTTTTGTTCACGGCCTCCGTCCCGCCGATGGATTGGAAGACGAGGTCCACGGGCGCCTTGCGCTTCATCGCCTCCATGGTCGTCGTGACATGGGCCAGGACGCACGACTGGACGGGGATCGCATATCTCTCCCGCAGTGAATCGATGATCTCAAGAAGCAAGATTGCATTGCTGATGTTGTCGGCCGCGGGATTCACCCCTATGACCGCGTCGCCCGAGCCGTACAAAAGCCCATCCAGAATGCTTGCGACAATTCCCTTTGGATCGTCCGTGGGGTGATTGGGCTGGAGTCTGACGGACAGACGGCCTTCCAACCCAAGGGTATTCCTGAACCTGGTCACGACCCTGCATTTCTTCGCGACGGATATGAGGTCCTGCAGGCCCATAATCTTAGAGACCGCGGCGGCCATTTCCGGGGTCAGCCCCGGGGAAACTGATCGCAAGACAGACGCGTCCACCCTGTCGTTCAACAACCAGTTCCTGAAATCCCCGACAGTAAGATGGCTTACCTGCCTGAATGCCTCCTGGTCATGACTATCGACGATCAGCCTGGTGACCTCGTCCTCTTCATAGGGGATAATTAGCTCTTCCAGAAATTTCGCCAGAGGAACGTCCGCGAGCGCGAGCTGCGCCGCGATTCTCTCTTCATGGGAATCCGCGGCTATTCCCGCAAGATGGTCCCCTGTTCGTTCCGGACTCGCCTTGGCGAGAAGGGTCTTTAGATCCTTAAAAAGATATGTCTTGTGGTTGATTGTATGGTTAAACATGGTGCATTTGCCGGTATCGTAAAAAGTCGATCTACGCCAATTATTTGTCATTCCGGCTTGCCTGCACCCAGCGGTTACGAACGAAGCGTAGTGCAGGTGTCCGGAATCCTTCCCTTTTCAGTGTCTTATGCAGCGATACGATTCCCCCCGGCTTTAAGCATGCCGGGGCAGGCTTAGAAGCAAGCGGGAATGACGACTTTTTCGAATTCATCTCATTGCCGTCATGCAGAACGTCCCGTTGATAAATTCTAAATCCACTTCACCTTCGGGTCCTTCTTCGGCGGCCGCGGAGGATGGGCCAGCGGATAGCCGAGAAGTATCGGGCCGAAGATGGCGTCGCCTTCCTGCAGATCAAGAAGACCGCAAACCTCCTGATCGTCAAGGACCATCGCGCCGAAGCCCACCCAGCAGCTCCCCAGTCCCAGGGAATGAGCGGCAAGCATCATGTTCTCGCACGCCAGCGGGCAGGAATGGTCGGCATACGATCCGTTGCCGATCACGAACAGGACCGCGGGCGCGGAGTAATAAACCGGATCGGGCATTTCGGCGTACCGCTTCTTGATCGCATCATACCGCTCGGGGTCGACGTCCTTCACCATTTCCATGATCTTCATCGCCCGCGGCAACGCAGCAGCAAGAAGTTTTTTCTTTGCCTCTCTATTTTCGACAACGACGAACCTCCAGGGCTGGCTGTTCATGGCCGACGGCGCCTCGTTCCCCGCCTCGATTATCGTGTTCAGGATGTCACGGGGAATCGGTTTTGATTCATACGCCCTGATGGACCGCCTGCTCTTGATTGTATTGATAACGTCGTTCATCTTTCCCTCCAATCTCAGCCCTTTCTAACTCATCACAAGAGAGCCATTTCGCTCAAACTATAGCATAAATCCACAATTTTCTACAGTCCTTCCCGCGCGGGCATCTGCAACAGAATGACAGTTGCCGCGTTCCATCAATCTTGTCTGTCCCCTTCTTGAAAATGATATCGTTTACGCTATAATTAATCCATTCCCGTCAGATAAAAAAATCCGTCTCTTCACACTTCAGGAGGTTCGCGCCATGGGAGACTATCGTTTTACCAGAAGGGACTTTCTCAGGACTGCCGGCGCTTTTACTGCCATGACCGCGCTCGGCGAGATTCCCACGGAACTGCTTGCAGCAGTCGATGAACGAAAACTTGCACGATTTCCACAGAAAGCAGACCTGATCCTTCTTACCTCCCGTCCGCCGCAGCTCGAGACACCGCTCGCGTACTTCAAAGAACTGGTCACGCCGAATGACGCGCTCTTCGTGCGATGGCATCTTGCCAACATTCCCACGTCAATCGATCTGGCTCAATGGAAGCTCAGGATCTCGGGAAATATCGAGAAGGAAATCGAGTTTTCGATGGACGACCTGAAGTCGAAATTCGACGCCGTGACCTATACGGCGGTCATCCAATGCTCGGGCAACGGAAGAAGCTTTTTCGACCCGAAGATCCCCGGCGGCCAGTGGAAGAACGGCGCCATGGGCAACACCACCTGGACCGGCGCGCGTCTCAAGGACATCCTGAACGCGGCAGGCATCAAAGCGGGCTCGCAGGACGTCACCTTCAACGGCCTCGACAGCGGTACGCTTCCGACGGTGCCTGATTTCGTCAAGAGCCTTCCCATGGACAAGGCCCTGGAAGAGGACATTCTCGTCGCGTACGAGATGAACGGCCGGCCGCTCCTGATGCTGAACGGCTTTCCCGCCCGCCTGATCGTTCCCGGCTGGTACGCAACCTACTGGGTAAAGGCATTAAGCGAGATCGCGGTCACTGCCAAACCCTTTGGCGAGTTTTGGATGAACCCCGCGTACCGCATACCCGACACCCCCTGCGGCTGCGTGCCTCCGGGCTCGAAACCGCAAAAGACCGTCCCGGTCGCCCGTATGACCACGCGCTCGCTCATCATTGAGCCGGTGGAGGGCGCAAAGTTGAAGCTGAACAAGCCCGCGGAGATCAGGGGCATCGCCTTTTCCGGAGGGTACGGCATCAAGGATGTGATCGTATCGATCGACGGCGGCAGGACCTGGAGCAAGGCACAGCTCGGAAAAGACCTCGGCAAATACTCCTGGATCCAGTTTACCTATCCATGGAAACCCGCGAAACGGGGGACCTATACACTCATGGCCAAGGCAACAAACAGCATCGGCGAGTCCCAGCCCTTCGAAGGGCTCTGGAACCCGGCAGGATA
>JAXIPA010000113.1:0-11265 GCA_045403145.1 Nitrospirota bacterium
TAGTTCTTGTCGTCCCGCAGGATGATGTTGTACCGGGGCCGGTGCTTCTTGATGAGGTTCGCTTCGAGCGCCAGGGCCTCAAGCTCGGTGTGAGTCACGATGGTCTCGAGGTCAGCGATCTGTCGGACCATGATCTCGGTCTTCTCGCCCTTTGCGCCCTTCTGAAAATACGAACGCACCCGGTTCCAGAGGGACACTGCCTTGCCGATGTAGATCACGTGTCCCCTGGCGTCCTTCATGATGTAGACTCCCGGTGAATCCGGGAGGTGCTGGAGTTTTTCTTCGAGGGTCATGGCAAGATCATTGTACCACGGATTTACCGCGTTAGAAATGAGGTTCTTCTCTGCGGGTAAACATTGGATGGAGACCGATAAGTATGGTTCTTGTTCTTAATACTGCAGCATAGATATCCCCCCCCTCAACGCTATTTCAAGGCGCGGCAAAGACAGTCCTTGTACTACTCCATTCGATTTAGTATAATTACGGCACATCCCAAGGAGTTGCCGATGTTCTTAACTTCCACCGTAGGCAGAAAAATCCTCATGACCATCACGGGCCAGATGATGATCATTTTTGTCCTGCTGCACATGCTCGGCAACTCGACGATCTATTTCAGTCATCTGAACGCCTATGCCGCCGCGCTGCACGCTTTACCGTTCCTGCTCTGGGCGGTCCGCCTTTTCATGTTCTCGATGCTCTGTCTGCACGTCTGGCTCGGCATCGTGGTCACCCTTGAGAACCGGAAGGCGAAACCGCAGACCTACTCTGTCACGAACCACCTGAGCGCCACCTTTGCCGGAAGGAACATGATCTGGACAGGCTCGCTAATCGCGGCGTTCCTCTTCTATCATCTCCTGCACTTCACCGTCCAGGTCATCACGCCCCAGAGCTCCGCCTTACGGAACCCCGACGCCCTCGGACGCCCCGATGTGTTCATGATGGTCGTTCAAAGCTTCCGGCATGCCTCCATCGCCGCTGTCTATCTCCTGTCCGTGGCCGCCCTGCTGCTGCATCTCATGCACGGCATCCAGAGCTCGTTCCAGACCTGGGGGGCGAACAACGACAGGACGATGCCGTTCGTTCGCGGGGGCGGGACCGCCGCGGCTGCGGTGCTGTTTCTGGGATACGCGGCGATACCGGTGGTCATCGTCGCGGGATTGCTGAAATGATAAAAATACGCTTCCGCCACCCGCTGTCATACCTGCGAAAGCAGGTATCCAGTGGCTCTTTTTAAATGAACTTCGAAATGGATTCCCGCTTTCGCGGGAATGACAACAAAGGTTGGCGCTTGGCATCTTTGATTATTTGTAATTTGATGCGTGTACTTCGGAGCTTACAAGTATGACTCTTGAAGGCAAAATACCTTCCGGCCCCCTGCACGAGAAATGGGACCGCCACAAGCAGGAGATGAAACTCGTCTCCCCCGCGAACAAACGCAAGTACCGCATCATCGTGGTCGGGACCGGCCTTGCCGGCGCGTCGGCAGCGGCGACCCTGGGCGAGCTGGGCTACAACATCGAAGCCTTCTGCTTCCAGGACACCCCCCGCCGGGGCCACAGCATAGCTGCCCAGGGCGGCATCAACGCGGCCAAGAACTACCCCAATGACGGCGACAGCATCCAGCGGCTCTTCCTTGACACCATCAAGGGCGGCGACTTCCGTTCACGCGAAGCAAATGTCTATCGTCTGGCCCAGGTGAGCGTGAACATCATCGACCAGGCAGTGGCCCAGGGCGTGCCGTTCGCCCGGGATTACGCAGGATACCTCGACAATCGCTCCTTCGGCGGCGCGCTTGTTTCCCGCACCTTCTATGCCCGGGGCCAGACCGGCCAGCAACTCCTCCTGGGCGCCTATGGCGCGCTCATGCGCCAGGTCAGGGCCGGCACCGTCACACTCCACCCCCGGACCGAGATGCTCGATCTCGTGATCGTGGACGGCCACGCCAGGGGGATCACCACCCGGGACCTCGTTACAGGGAAAATCGATTCCTACTCAGCGGACGCGGTCTGCCTCGCAACTGGCGGTTACACGAATGTGTTTTACCTTTCCACGAACGCGGTGGGGTCGAATGTGACCGCGACGTTCCGGGCGTTCAAGCGCGGGGCCTTTTTCGCCAATCCCTGCTTCACCCAGATCCACCCCACCTGCATCCCGGTCACCGGGGAACACCAGTCCAAGCTCACCCTTATGTCGGAGTCTCTCAGGAACGACGGCCGCGTGTGGGTCCCGAAAAAAGCAGGTGATAAGCGCCAGCCGAAGGACATCCCCGAGCAGGAGCGAGATTATTTCCTGGAGCGGAAATATCCCGCTTACGGCAACCTTGCGCCGAGGGACCTTTCGTCCCGGGCGGCCAAGGAGGCCTGCGACGAGGGCCGGGGGGTGGGACCCGGGGGCCGGGGGGTGTATCTCGACTTTGCTGACGCCATCAAGCGGCTCGGCGAGGACAAGATCCGCGAACGCTACGGCAACCTCTTCGAGATGTATGAACGCATCACCGACGAGAATGCCTACCAGCAGCCCATGCGCATGTATCCCGCGCCCCACTATTCCATGGGCGGCCTTTGGGTGGACTACAACCTTCAGAGCACCGTACCCGGCCTTTTCGTCCTTGGCGAGGCGAACTTCTCGGACCACGGCGCCAACCGCCTCGGCGCGAGCGCCCTGATGCAGGGCCTGGCCGACGGATACTTCGTCATCCCCTATACCATCGCCGACTACCTGGCGCGTATTGCTCCCGGCTTGGCGGACACGAACAGAGGAGAATTCAAGCAGTCGCGCGATGCGGTCGATGTCGTCACGAAGAAGCTGCTATCCCTTAAAGGGAAAAAAACCGCTGCCGATTTTCACCGCGAACTCGGCAGGATCATGTGGGACAACGTGGGCATGACGCGGAGCGAATCAAGCCTGAAGGAAGCGCTGAAAAAGATACCGGAACTGCGCGAGGAGTTCTGGCGGAACGTGACGATCCCCGGTAGCGGCGCGGAGCTGAACCAGGAGCTTGAAAAGGCCGGTCGCGTGGCCGACTTCCTTGAATTCGCCGAAATCCTGACCAGGGACGCCCTGAACCGCAGGGAGTCCTGCGGCGCCCACTTTCGTTCGGAATACGCATCTGCGGACGGAGAGCCCCTGCGCGATGATGCGAACTTCTCCCATGTCGCTGCCTGGGAGTACAAGGGCGAAGGCAAGGAACCGGAGCTGCACAAAGAGCCGCTGATATACGAGTCTGTGAAATTGGCGGTGAGAAGCTATAAGTAGATTGCGGATTTCGGAATGCAGATTGCGGATTGCCGAATAAAGTCCGTCATTCCCGCGAAAGCGGGAATCCAGAGGTTTACCGAAAAATAAAATGTCACCGCAAGTGACACCAAAGCTTCATCAGAGAAAAAAAGCAAAGAAGTCGATGAGGTTACTTTAATCATGAATCTCACCTTATACGTCTGGCGACAAAACGGACCGCAGGATAAAGGCAAGCTCGTCCGATACGAGGCAAAGGACGTCAGCTCCCACATGTCCTTCCTCGAAATGCTCGATGTCGTGAACGAGGAGCTCATCAAGAAGGGCGAGGAGCCCATAGCCTTTGACAGTGATTGCCGGGAGGGCATCTGCGGGGCCTGCGGCCAGGTCGTGAACGGCGTTCCCCACGGACCGAAGAAACTGACGACCACCTGCCAGCTCCATATGCGAAAATTCCGCGACGGCGATACCATTTATATCGAGCCCTTCCGCGCCAGGGCCTTCCCGGTGGTGAAGGACCTCGTCGTGGACCGAGGCGCCTTCGACAGGATCATCCAGTCCGGCGGATATATTTCAGCCCACACGGGCGGCGTGCCCGACGGCAACGCAATTCTGATCCCAAAAAAAGACGCAGACACGGCCATGGACGCCGCCGAGTGCATCGGCTGCGGGGCCTGCGTGGCAGCCTGCCCGAACGGCTCGGCCATGCTTTTTACGGCCGCGAAGGTATCCCACCTCGCGTCGCTGCCGCAGGGCCGGGTCGAGGCCAATCGCCGCGTCTGCGTCATGACCGAGGAGATGTTGAATCTGGGCTTCGGCAATTGCGGAAACCACTACGAATGCGAGGCCGCCTGCCCCAAGGGCATCAAGGTAAAGTTCATCGCAAAACTGAACCGGGAGTTTATCAAGGCCCACTTGAATGAGGGGTCCTAATTTCCCGTTGCATATTCGGCTGTGCTGTGCTATCTATATAAGACAATTCGCTGCATAACGCTCCCTAATAGATGATAGATCGTAAAATCCCATCACCAAGGAGGTCCGAATGAAGCGTCTCTCACTTGCAACAGCAGTACTGGCTCTGTTCAGTCTCTTCGCAGCACCCGTTTTTGCAGCAGACACCTTTGACCTGGTCATTCCCCTTCCCCTCACCGGCAAGCCGGCAAAATTCGGCGAAATCATGAAACGTTCCTACGAGATGGCCGCTGAAGAGATCAATGCCAAGGGCGGGGTCAAGGGCAAAAAGATCGCTCTCTCCTTCGAAGATTCCACAGGCAAACCAGAGGTCGCCCGGTCCATCGTTGAAAAACTGATCGACGTGAAGAAACAGCCCGTCATCGTGGGCGAGTACACGTCGGCCTGCGCAAAGGCCGTTGCCGCGGTGGCCGAGGAGCGCAAGACCCCCTACCTCGTTGTGGCCAGCGCCGACGACGACATCACCCAGAAAAACTACAAGTACGTGTTCCGCCAGAACCAGGTGAACGCCCACTACGGAGACGCAGTCGTCGATTTCCTCAAGACCGTGGTGAAACCCAAGAGCATGGTCATCCTGTATGAGAGTTCCGCTTTCGGGACTTCGGGCGCCGATGCCATGGAAAAGGCTGCGAAGACGCTCGGCACTCAGGTGGCTCTCAAGGAAAAGTTCGAAACCGGGGCCATCGACTTCAAACCGCTCCTGTCCAAGGTCAAGGCAGCTCAGCCTGATGTCATCTTCACCGTTGCCTATGCCAACGAGGCCCAGCTCATCATGAAGCAGGCCAAGGAACTGCGCATCGATGCCAAGCTCTATTCCGGCGGCGCGGCGGGATTCGCCATTCCCGAGTTCATCAAGGGCGCCCAGGATGCGGCCGAATATGTGGTGAGCGCCACGCTCTGGACTCCCCAGCTCAAATACCCCGGAGCAAAGGAATTCGCAGAAAAGTACAAGGCGAAATATAATGACTATCCGTCCTATCACGGCGCCTCGGCCTACGCGGCGATCTACGTGACTGCCGACGCCCTCAGCAGGGCCAAGGACTGGACCTCGGACGGCATTCGCGATGCCCTCAAAGCCACGAACCTGAAGACCGCTTATGCCCCGGTGAAGTTCGAGGACAAGGAAGGCTACCAGAACCAGAATTTCCACGAAACCTTCGCCATCCAGGTGCAGAAAGGCGAGTTCGAGACCGTCTGGCCCACGAGCCACGCAAGCAAGCCCTACGTGTTCCCTGTGCCGGCCTGGAAGGACCGGAAGTAAATTAATTGCGGATTTCGGATTGCCGATTGCGGAATGAAAACCGCAAGACGCCGCACAATCCGAAATCCGCAGGTTTAACAGGCTGTTGATCGAAGAAAAAGGGAATCCATGCACTGTACGCGGACTTTTTTTGATTATCTATTCCGCAATCCGCAATCCGCAATCCGAAATCTGTAGGAGTTCCATGTCTTCCGTCCAGACCGAAGTTCTGCTCCAGACGCTCATTTCCGGCCTGCTGCTCGGCGGACTCTACGCCCTGATCGGCATCGGCATGACCATCATCATGGGCGTGATGAAGATCATCAACCTCGCCCACGGCGAGCTGATGATGGTGGGGATGTACATCGCTTATGTCCTGTTCGCGGCATTCAACATCGACCCCTACCTGTCCATCGCGGTCGCTGCGCCGGCCCTGTTCCTGCTCGGCATCGCGATCCAGAAGTATCTCATCAATCCGGTCATGAAGGTTGACTCCATCCTGCCCGAGAACCAGGTGATCCTCACCGTCGGCATCGGCATGGTGCTGGCAAACCTCGCAACCATCATTTTCCAGTCCGACTACCGCCAGACGCCCGTGTCCTACGGCACCAAGGCCTGGTATTTGCGCGACTTCTGGAAAGATTCTCCCGTCGATCTGTCGCTCTCCATGCCCTGGAGCGTGTCCTTTGCCTTTGCCGTGGCGATTACGGGAGGGCTCTGGTTCTTCCTGACCAAAACGGACACGGGCAAGTCCATCCGGGCCACTGCCCAGGACAACGACGCGGCGCTTCTCATGGGCGTGAATGTGGGCAAAATGCGGGTGCTCACCTTCGGCCTGGGTTCGGCCCTCGTGGGCGCGGCAGGCTGCCTGCTCATTCCGATCTATTACATTTATCCCGATATCGGGGGCCAATTCACTCTCATATCCTTCGTCATAACCATACTGGGAGGCCTCGGCTCCACGGTGGGCGCGATCATCGGCGGGCTGGTCCTCGGCCTCTTCGAGTCGCTCACCGCCACCTACATCGGCATGGGCTGGGCGCCTGTGGGAAGGTTCGTCATCTTCGTCGCCGTGCTCATCTTCATCCCCGGCGGCGTGGCGTCGCTCCTCAAGAGCAGAAAGTTCGGGAAATGAAGAAATACCTGCCCCTCGTCATTCTCGCCCTGCTAGCCGTCCTGCCCGTCATCGGGCTGAGCTCCTATGTCATGCACATCCTGATCCTCGTGATCATGTGGTCCGTGATCGGCATGGCCTGGAACCTCCTGTCCGGCTACTGCGGCCAGGTCTCCTTCGGCCATGCCGCCTTTTTCGGAGCGGGCGCGTACACGTCCGGAATCCTCTACTTCAAGCTCGGCATCTCGGGCTGGTGGGGCCTGCCGCTCTCCCTCGTCACGTCGGTCGTTTTCGCGCTTGTGATAGGGTTTATCTGTCTCCGGCTGCGCGGCCCCTACTTCGCCCTGGCCACCCTAGCCATGGGCGTCATCCTCAGGATCACGGCCGAGAACCTCACGGGCTTCACGGGCGGCGACCTGGGCATCATGATCCGCGAACGGTCGTGGATCGAGAAAACGAATTACTACTACATCATCCTCGCACTCGCGGCTGTAAGCTACTGGCTCGTGAAAATCGTCACCGAATCGAAGCTGGGCTACTACTTCGTGGCCATCCGCGAGGACCAGGACGCGGCCGAATCCCTGGGCATCGACACGACCCTGTACAAGACCATTGCGCTGGTGCTGAGCGCCATGCTCACCGGCCTGGCCGGAGCTTTTTACATGAACTACATGGGCTACATCGATCCCAAGGTCGTCTTCGCGCTTCATGACATATCCATCGTCGCGATCATGGTCGTCATGGTCGGCGGCGTGGCGACCTTCTGGGGCCCCACGGTGGGCTCGCTCATCATGGTCCTCCTTGCGGAACTCATCCGGAACGTGCCCCGCCTCGGCACGGCACACCAGACCCTCTTCGGCATCCTGCTGATCGTGATCATCATCTTCCTGCCCAACGGCATCGTGGGAGACTTCGGAAAGATCAAGCGGCTCTTCGGCAGAGAGGCGGCCCGGCCATGAACCTGCTCGAAGTCAAAAAGGTCTCCCGCTTCTTCGGCGGAATCACGGCGGTGAAGGACGTTTCCTTCAACGTGCAGCAGGGCGGGATACTCGGGCTCATCGGTCCGAACGGCGCCGGCAAGACCACGCTCTTCAATGTCGTGAACGGGTTCTATGCCCCGTCGCGCGGGGAAGTGTCCTTCAAGGGCGAGACGATCTCCGGGCGCAAGCCCCACGAGATCTGCAAACTCGGCATGGCGCGGACCTTCCAGGTCGTGAAGCCGCTGCAGCGGATGAGCGTGCACGACAACGTCGTGGCGTCGGCCTTTCTCCGGGCCAAAGACCGGAAGCAGGCCGAGGATATCGCAACGGAAACGCTCCGGTTCGCCGGGTTGTACGATGACCGGGACGTGATCTCGAAAGGCCTTCCCCTGGGCAAGCGCAAGCGGCTGGAGATCGCCCGGGCCCTGGCAACCGGGCCGGAGCTGCTCCTGCTGGATGAGTCCTTCGCAGGCCTGAACCCTTCGGAGCTGGACGAATCCATCGGCATCATCCGCAAGATAAAAGATCGGGGCATCACCATCATGATCATCGAGCACCACATGAAGGTGATCATGTCCATATCGGACCGCATCGTGGTCCTGAATTACGGCGAAAAGATCGCCGAGGGAAGCCCGCTGGAAATCGGGAAAAACCCCCAGGTCATCGAGGCCTATCTCGGAGAGGCGCAGAGTGCTTGAGGTCCGGAACATAGACGTATTCTACGGTGACGTCCAGGTCCTGTGGGACGTGTCGTTCGATGTGAAGCAGGGCGAGGTGGTCGCGCTCATCGGCGCAAACGGCGCGGGCAAGTCCACGAGCCTCAAGACCGTGTCGGGGCTCCTGCGGCCGCGCAAGGGCGATGTTTCCTTCAATGGAACATCCCTGGCAGCGGTCGAGGCCTTTCACCGGATCGACCTCGGCATGGCGCTCTGCCCCGAGGCGCGGCGCCTGTTCGTGGAGATGACGGTCGAGGAAAATCTCGATATGGGCTCGCTCAGGGGCGAGGCGAAGCAGAAGCGCAAACAGACCAAGGAAATGGTGTTCAGCCTCTTTCCCCGGCTCAGGGAGCGAAGCAGGCAGCCCGCCGGTACGCTTTCCGGAGGCGAGCAGCAGATGGTCGCGATCGGACGCGGTTTGATGTCGCTGCCCAAGCTCATGATGTTCGACGAGCCGTCGCTGGGCCTCGCTCCCATCCTGGTCAGGGAGATCTTCGGCGTGATCAAAAAAATCCGTCAGGAAGGCACCACGGTCCTGATCGTTGAGCAGAATGTGAAACAGACCCTTGCCATCGCGGACCGGGCTTATGTGCTGGAGCACGGCCGCGTCGGCATGCAGGGCAGCGGCGCGGACCTGCTGAACAACCCGCACGTAAAATCAGCGTATTTGGGAATGTGAAGTGACGGAACTTACGAAGATACGAAGGTGAGAAGTTGAGAACAAGGCGGAACCTCCTGCCGTCCCATCTGCCAAACTTCCCAACTTCCCATCTTCCTAATTTCTTGCATCACCACGGAGGTAAGCGGCCATGTTCGTATCCGACTGGATGACAAAAAAGGTTTATACCGTCAATCTTGATGATTACCTGTCCGATGCCCTCACGGTCATGAAAGAAAAGGGCTTCAAGCACATTCCCGTTGTAAAAAACGGGGTACTGAAAGGCATCATTTCGGACCGGGACATCAAGGAATACAGCCCATCAAAAGCGACATCCCTCGATATCTATGAGCTTCACTACCTTCTCGCGAACACGAAAATCAAGGACATCGTCAAGGCCAAGGTCCATACCACCACCCCGGACACTCCCATCGAGGAAGCGGCCATGCTCATGCTCGACCAGAACATCGGGTGCCTCCCGGTGCTGGAGAACGGGAAACTCGTGGGCATCATCTCGGACAAGGACATCTTCCACGCCCTCGTGGACATCACCGGCGCGCGCCACGGCGGCACCCGCATCTGCGTCACT
The DNA here is from genome assembly GCA_045403145.1 of Nitrospirota bacterium. Lineage (GTDB taxonomy): Bacteria > Nitrospirota > UBA9217 > UBA9217 > UBA9217 > JAJYKN01. The sequence continues at coordinate 9,504 of JAXIPA010000113.1, forward strand.
ATCGAGGACCGTCCCGGCTCCATCAGGGAAGTGGCCGACATCATCCGGAAGCACGGCTTCGGTCTTCGGGGGGTCCTCTCGACCTATGAGGGTGTGAAGGAAGGTTATCGCAAGGCCGTGATCAGAACACAGGGCAAAGGCGACTTCAACAGCATGAAGGCCGAGATTGAGGAAGCCTTCCGGACCTGCCGGATCAAGAAGGGGTGACAGGCCGCTGCTACTTCCCGGTCTTCCCTGCCCTGCATGATTTCAGCCGCCTCATGAGCTGCTCGAAATCCATCGCATTCAGAACGTCCTTCTTTTCCACCCAGCCCCGCCTCGCAATCGAAACACCGTACGCCATGAAATCGAACTGGCTCTCGACATGCGTGTCCGTGCTGATGACGAACTGAACGCCATACTGCTTCGCCAGCTTGATATGCAGGTCGTTCAAATCGAGCCGGAGAGGCTGGGCATTGATCTCCATGGCCACGCCGTATTTAGCCGCTTCCTTCATCACCGCTTCCATGTCCACGGCATAGGCGTCCCGCTCGCCGATGAGCCTGCCCGAGGGGTGGGCAATCACGGAGACGCAGGGGTTCCTGATCGCCGACAAAATCCGTTTCGTCATCTGGTCCTGTGTTTGCTTAAACCCCGAATGGATCGAGGCCACGACGATATCGAGCCCGGCGAGCGCTTCGTCGCCGAGGTCGAGCCTCCCGTCGGCGCGGATGTCTATCTCGGTCCCCTTCATGATTCTGAAGCCCTTGAGCTTTTCGTTTGTGGAATCGATGAGCCTGATCTCCTCGGCGAGTCTCTTTTCATCCAGCCCGTGAGCGATTCCCAGACCCTTCGTATGGTCCGTGATCGCGATGTATTCGTAGCCCTTTTTGCGTGCAGCCTCGACGATGGTGTCGAGGTCGTGGCTCCCATCAGACCATTTCGTGTGGACGTGAAGGTCGCCCTTGATGTCATCGAGGGAGACCAGCTCCGGCAGTTTTCCTTCCAGCGCCGCCTCGATCTCACCCGTGTCCTCGCGGAGCTCCGGCGGAATGAAAGGCAGCTTCAGGGCCTTATACATCTCTTCCTCGGTCTTCCCGCCGATCTTCCGGTCGCCCGGCTCCCTGAAAACGCCGTATTCGTTCAATTTGAGACCGGCCCGCACCGCCATCTCCCGGAGTTTGATGTTGTGCTGTTTGCTGCCGGTGAAATACTGCAGCGCGGCGCCGAAGGAATCTTCTTCCACGACCCGGAGGTCCACCTGTATCCCGTCATCGGTGACGATCGATGATTTCGTCGGCCCCTGCATCAGGACGCGGCCCACATGAGGGAGCTTCACGAAGGCGTCCATCACGGCTTCGGGCTTCTTCGACGTCGTGAGAACATCTATGTCCTTTACCGTATCTTTCCACCTGCGGATGCTGCCCGCGACCTCGATCCTCTCCACCGGCGCTCCGCCCTTCATACGCCTGACGATGTCCTCCGCGAGGGGCAGCACCCGTCCCAGGGGCCTGCGCTCGTTTCCGCGCTTGATGAGTTCGATCCCCTGCAGGATGTTTTCTTCCGTCTTCTTCTGGATGCCCGGCAGGCCGGAAAGCTTTCCCTTCCGGATCGCGGCTTCAAGATCGTCAACACTCTTTATCTTGAGCCGGTCGTAGAACAGCTTTGCCTTCTTCGGCCCGAGCCCCGGGATGCGCAAAAGATCCAGCACTCCTTCGGGAATGACTCCTTTCAGCTCCTCGTGCTTGGCGATCTTTCCCGTTTCCAGATACTCGTGGATTTT
>JAXIPA010000093.1:0-5816 GCA_045403145.1 Nitrospirota bacterium
AGTCCATTTCTACGAGATCGACAACCGCTGGGGCGGGGATGTCCTCGGAGGCGCCGGACTCGATATGTATCCTGCGGCGCTGACGGGACTGAGCGTCGATTATCTCGCGGTCAGGGACGAGCGGACATTCATTGCCGGGGACGTTACCCTCTTTGACCGGCTTTTCGCCATGAAACTCACGCAGCGGTTTGCGCAATACAACCGATTCACCGCAAAATACCGGTACCTGAATAGTGAACCCCGGGATATCTCCGTGAATGCCTCGGCCGTATCTCCGGAGGTTGAAGCGGAAATGAGCGTCGGTTATTTCCGGCAGTTCCGGACGCAGAACGAGCTTTCGAACGAGCTCTCCCTCTTCTTCGACGTTATCGGGCGTTCAGCCCCGTACCAGAGCTATGACATAAAGATCAGAAAATTTTTCTCTGGCTTCATCGCCGTCGATCTGGGATACTTCAGGCGGGAGCTTCTTGACGCCCCCCTTGACCAGGGGCCGTTCGACCGGGAATTCACGCGCAAATACGTTGACGGAGAAATCACTGACTTCATCGTCCCGGGACTGTCCTGGACCCTCATCGCCGAATGGTGGGAAAGCGGGCTGCGCACCTTCCGGACACTCGGCACCGACCTGTCGTACACGGTCAAACGGAAGTCCGGGAAGCAGGCGAAGGTCAGCGTCGGGACCTCCTACAGCCTGTTCAAGTACGACTATTACATCGACCTCGGCGCCCGGGAGCAGGTGCGAACGTATTATTTCACTTCAAAATATCCTCTTGGCGCTCAAATTTCTGTGAACGCCGGTTATGAGTTTGAGCACGGGATCGAGAACTATCAGACCGTCAAGGCCGGGATGCGTTATGATTATTAATGATGGTTTCGTAAAAAGTCGTCATTCCCGCTTGTCGGGAATCGTAGTGCTTTACACCATACTGAAAAGAGACGATTCCGGACAAGCCGGAATGACGTCAAAAGAGAGATGCTCGACTTTTTACGACTTCATCATTAATGGATGGAAGACATTGCTGGGCGGCCTTCTGCTTCTGCTGTTCGGGGCGGGGCTTGCTGCTGCCGCGGAGCAGGCGGGCCAGGCGAATGAACGAAACCCCTTCCCCCGTCCGGGGTCCCACAGAAGCAACTGGCTCGAATACCACGGCAAGGCGGCGATCGCCGGCGGAACGAGCGCGGGGAAGCCGGAAAAGGCCTGTCTCGTCTGCCACGAGCGAAGCGACTGCATCGCATGCCATAATACGCAAATGCCCCGGGACCACACGAATTTCTGGCGCACTCGGAGTCACGGGCTGCAGGCGTCCGGGAACCGTGAGCGGTGCCTCATCTGTCATAAGCAGGACTACTGCATCCGTTGCCACAGCGAGACCGCTCCCCGCACGCATGTCGGAAACTGGCGGAGCAGGCACTGCGGCTGGTGCCATTACGGCTCGGGTTTTGCGCCGGCCGACAACTGCGTCGTTTGCCACAGGCAGGCGCTGCACACCTCGGCCCCGCACCCAGTTTCGGCTGCCCTGAACTGCCAGCAGTGCCACCGGTAGGGAAGAAGAACGAGCAATGAAGGTCACCTGTAGCTTCATGCTGTTGTTGGTAATGGCCGTCGCGGCCTGCGATTCCGGCAAGGGGCCGGATTCCCTCTTCGGGCGCCTCAGCCCCCACACGGCGGGAACGGTATCTCCGTGCACCCGGTGCCACTCCTCCTCTAATTCGCCGGTACTGGACCCGCTCGCGACGGGCGGGACCGGAACTGCGGGGAAACACGTTAAACACGTGACCGAGCGGGGAATCGACTGCGAGGTCTGCCACAAGAACTATATGACCAACCCGAACCATATAAACGGAACAATCGACACCGGGTCGTCCGCGGCAACGGCTGTTTCGTTCAGTGTGACGGGGCCCGCAGGAGCATGGATAAACGTTACGGGGCCGGGGACCGGGAACTGCTCGGGGGTAGCCTGTCACGGGGCCACGACGATGGAGTGGTACGGGACCACGGGCTGGACGCTGCCGGCCTGCACGGAATGCCACGCATCGGCATTTTCCCCGGCCCTCGATCCGGCGGCGACGAACGGCGCGTCGCCCGCGGGAAGACACGCGAAACACGTTTCTTCGCGAGGAATCGGCTGCGAGCGGTGTCATCACCAGTATCCGTCCCATTTGACGCACATGAACGGCCGGATGGATACTACTGATCCGACAGCAGCGCTTATGAGCTTCAATATAACCGGCCCGTCGGGAGCATGGATTAATGACGGTCCGGACACCGGGCAATGCTCCGGGGTGTCCTGCCATGGGACGGATACTCTCGATTGGTACGGAACCGGAACCTGGACATTGCCGTCGTCCTGCACCACCTGCCACGCCTCGTCGTTTTCGAGCGCGCTCGACCCGACACTCACCAACGGAAACGGCCTTGCGGGAAAACACGGCAGGCACGTGGCGAGCATCGGTTTCCCCTGCGCGAAATGCCATCTCGGTTACGCTGCCTCGGCGCCCCACATGAGCGGTGTCATGGACACGCAGGACCCAGCCGTCCGCCTTGTGCTGTTCGATTCAACCAATCCCTCGGGCGCGTGGGTGGGCGACACGGGCCCTGAGACCGGAATCTGCTCCTCGCTCTTCTGCCACGGGGCAGAGACGCCTGAATGGTACGGTCTTGCCGGTGTGACCCCGGCCACAACGTGTGCGGTATGTCATGGAAGCGCCATCGGCACGCGGCGGCAGGTTATGGGAGCGAACGGCGATTTCGGCTTAAACCCGAACATCGTTTCTCATCATGTCACTGCCGGCCCAGGGAGCGACCCGGGGACTGACCAGTGCCTGGTATGTCATGAGATGTCCCAGCACATGGGCGGGACGGTGCGGCTTAAGAACGCCGACACGGCAGCGGCCGTCGCGTACGATCCCGCGATCCCGTCCTCCCTCGAACCCTTCTGCCTGAGCTGCCACGACGCGGACGGCGCCGCAGCCACCTTCCGGACCGGAGGGACGCCGACCGCTCCGTTCATCGATGGATCCGTCCTCGGGCAGAATCCGTATCGCGCAAGCGTCGACATCAGGAACAACTGGAACAAGGCTTTTGGTCATAAACAGAAAGGAATCTCCTGCTTGCAAACCGGCGTGCCCAATACCGGATGTCATGCAAATGGTCACGGCAGCCCGTTCATTGGTATTCTCGCAAAGAATATGCAGATCCCGCAGCCCGACCGATATCGGGAAACGGACTTCGACATGTGTTTAAATTGCCACGGTTCCTTCCCGGCGGTTACCAAGGAGGTTGTTTTCGGCGTGAGGTTCAACGGGAATTACGATCAGCCCGACGGCCCGCCTCAAAATCCGGTTTTACGAGAAGGGCTGGCCAATAATCCGCCCTATGACCTACCAGGCGGCATTAAAACGAAGTTCCGCGACCGGAACGGCCAGCTTTCTGGAAACTTCTACGATGATCGTCCAAACTTCTTTGTGCAAGGCAATCTGCACTGGACCCATATCGGGGTGCAGGCGTGGTCCTACCGGGGATCAGCGCAAGACCTGATACTCTGCACAGACTGCACCGGCATCAGTTGCACGGCGTGCCACAGCGTGCATGGCTCCAATACGCAGTTCGGTATGGTCTATGACAGCATGCTGTACAGCCATACAACCGTGTCTGTAGACACATTCAGCACGATGTCCGTAGATCCCACAACGCTCCTCGAACAATATCCGACGTATTGTGCGTTGAACTGTCATGACAATCTCCCGAACCCGACCCACGGCTGGTTTGAACCGGCAAATGAATAACGGAGATGAAGAGAGCAGATAATTATTACGCGAACGATACCCCGGGCAGGAAGTGACGCTGTAGGGCAGGATAAGGCTAATAATACGGACAGGCGTGTTTCGTATTCAAGCTGCCGGGGTGAAGAAATCCCGCGGACCATTATTCCGGACGCCGGTTACCCGCAAATGCCCATCTACTTCTTCTTCGGGTGGCACCGCTTGCAATCGTCCATGGGAAAAGCCACCGTAAGATGACAGACCCCGCAGAACTCCCCCCGCATGATACGCACCATGGCAAAATGCTTGGTGGTTTTTTTCTTGATGTTGAAAATATTGGGATGGCAGTTATTGCAGTCGAGCCAGGCTATGTGCTCCCGGTGCGGGAAGACGGCGGGCGGTATGCCGTGCAGCAACTCGGTCTCAAGGTTCAGCCGCTTGTCAAAAGACATGTCCGCAGGGGGTATCGCAAGGCGCGTCACCGGCGAGATAGCCCCTTTGTTCAAGGCCTTCACCCAGTCAACGCCGTTGCCGTAGCGGTCCTTCGGATACTTTGCGAGCTGACCGACCAATTCGCTGTTCGCCGCCGGCGAGCTGTTGTGGCAGCGGTCGCAGTGGGGCTTCGCGTGGCCGAAGACCGTGACGCCGTCGTGACACCCCGCGCTGCCGCAGAACTTCCCGGCCATGTTCGCCGCCTCGGTAATCTCCGTCGTGTTGACCTTGAAGTTGAACTCGAGCTCAAAGTGGCAGACCCGGCACGTGTGCTTCCTCCGGTGCACCCAGTGGGAAAAGACCGCGGGCTTGACCCCGTTTTTCTCCGACGTCCGGTTGATCAGCACCGTGCCGTATTCGTCGGGAGGCAGGTTTTTCGGCAACGCCCATTGAGAGGACGCCAGGCCCGGAACGGCCAGGCTGAAGAGCGCGATCAGGACCGCCCATTTCATTACTGCGCCGCCTTTGTACTGCGCCGCTAACAGCAATGACAGCAATCCGGTCTTCTTCATGGCTCCTCCCCTAATAAGATCATCATAAGTAATGCCGCATAGTGTGTCATTCCCGCTTATCGGGAATCCTTCTTCAAACAAGGGAAAGATGCCGGACAAGCCGGCATGACGTACTGTTGGTATGTGGCTTTATTAACGAAGTGCTTGGTAATTCTCAAAACATCAGTTGGAGCATGATTTGGCGGATAAACACGGAGAAAGCAGGATTTCTTGTCGTAACGAATCGCCGTCGGGGCGAGTGCTTTACCCGAAGGGAATCAGCCTGGCATCCGCCTTTATGCGATGATATCAGATTTTTTCCGTGTTCACGAGCTTTTTTTGCTGGCCGGTTTGTCCGTTGTTTCCCGACATGACCAACAGAAAAGGCGGCCGGGCGGCCGCCTTCTGCTTTCGGGAACCCAAAGCGCAGGGTTACATCCTCACAAACGCATCCTTGGGAGCGTTGCAGACCGGGCAGGCCCAGTCATCGGGAAGGTCCTCGAACTTCGTCCCTTCTTTCGCGTCATCGTAGATATATCCGCAGATGGTGCATCTCCACATCATAGCCTCCTCACAAGCACAACGTTTTAGAGCATGCGCCCGCTTCTAAAAATTCTGGTCCGGCCGGCAATTTCCCCGCTCGCCGCCGTCGAACTTTTTATGGTATTCGATCGTCTTTTCCGCGAACATTTTCCCGAATTCGAAGCACTTTTTGTCGTCTTCCACGCTCGGCCGGTAGAGTACCTCGATGCCCGGCTCGACCGCTTCCAGGCCCATCCGCTTGAATTCGGCATAAGCCTCCTTCACCGCGCCGCCGCCCCAGCCGAAGCTTCCGAACGCGCCCGCGAGACGGTTCTTGGGCCGAAGTCCCCGGAGGTGCGTCAGAAACTCGGCAACGGTCGGAAACATGATGTTGTTGAGCGTCGGGGTGCCCACGAGCATCGCCCGCGACTCCCAGATTCTCTTGATCGCCTTGCTCATGGGAGTGGCCCGGAGCTTCATCACCTCCACGTCGACTCCCGCTGCCTTGATCCCCGCTATCAGGGGGATCGTCATGTGCTCGGTGCTCTG
>JAXIPA010000269.1:0-6664 GCA_045403145.1 Nitrospirota bacterium
CACTACCTTGACAAAATATCTGGACCCGCTTCCCGCACCCGCGAAAGTCTCTGGGACAGCGGCGCAAACCATAACGATGTCCGAGTTTACGCAGCAGGTTCTTCCCTCGAACTTCAAGGGAGGTCCCTACGGCGGCAAGACGCTCGTATGGGGCTACAACAACTCCTATCCCGGTCCCACGATCGAGGCGAGGAGGGGCACTCCGTTCCACGTTTCGTATCTGAACAACCTCAATAATCCAGCGCTGCTTCCCTTTCTCCCCATTGACCAGACCCTGAACTGGGCCGATCCGCTGGGCTGCAACCTGAACCCTTCATGCGCCTTCCAGCGCTACACCGGGCCGGTCCCCGTGGTCGTCCACTTTCACGGAGGGGAAGTCCCTTCTGCGTTTGACGGAAATCCGAATTCCTGGTTCACTCCCGGCGCCAGTATAAAAGGCCCCGCCTATGTAACATCGACGTTTACCTACCCGAACGCGCAGGAGGCATCCACATTCTGGTATCACGACCATACCATGGGGATTACGCGCCTCAATGTCTATGCCGGCCTCGCGGGATTTTACCTTCTGAGAGACCCCCAGAACGAGCCTGCGAATCTCCCGGGCGGCTCCTACGAGAGGGAGATCGTGATCCAGGACAGGATGTTCGACACTAACGGTCAGCTCTTCTACCCGGTAAACAGCGACAGCTACTCGGAACATCCCTTCTGGGTAGATATGTTCATGGGTGACACCATCGTTGTAAACGGTAAGGTATGGCCTTACTTGAACGTGGAGCCCCGCAGGTATCGCCTGCGCCTGCTGAACGGTTCCAATACAAGGACTTACACCCTGCAGCTCCAGACCACGAGCGGTTCGGCTGGCCCGGTTTTCTGGCAGATCGGCACAGACGGCGGCCTGCTGGATAAGCCGATACAGATGAGCTCGGTGACTTTCGCCCCGGGCGAGCGGCTTGACCTCATCGTCGATTTTGCCGGCAAGCAGGGGCAGTCGTTCATTCTCAAAAACAGCGACTCTGATAGTTCGCATAGCTCGTATGGCTCCGCTTCAGTCAGCGAGATCATGAAGGTCAACGTTACACTGCCGCTTGGCGGGGCGGATAACAGCCTGAACCCGTCAACAGGCCCTAATCTCCGGCCGAATAATCCGATCGTGAAGCTTGCACCGACGGTCACGTCCTCCACACCGGTACGATACATGACCTTGGAGAAAGATAGGGATACGGATGCATTCCTGCTTAACGGCAAGATGTTTGACGATCCTATCACGGAGAAACCGAGGGTAGGCGCGACCGAGGTGTGGCAGCTCGACAACCGCACCGGAGACACACACCCCATCCATCTCCACCTGGTGCAATTCCAGGTCTTGAGCGGCGGCGACTCACACCACAGCAGTTCATATGGGGACGGAGGCGGCTCCGATCCCAGCTCACTCGGCTGGAAGGACACCATCAATGTGGGTTCCTGGGACAGCGTCAGCATCGTAGTCAGGTTTGCGCCGCAGGATATCCCGGCCGGCGGGGTCCAGCCCGGACAGAACCTCTTCCCCTTTGATCCGACGGCGACTCTGGGCACAACAGACGCATTCGGTTTCCCCGGCGGTGCAGGCTATGTATGGCACTGCCACAGACTGGAGCATGAGGATAATGAAATGATGCGCCCGTACGTAGTCGTGCCGTAACGGGTCGGAGATAAAGTATGATTGTGGGGGGCTGAATCATTGCCCCCCTTTTTTTGCCTTCAATATCAGAAGGGGATCCGGCAATAACGGAACGTATGATTATCAGGCTTATGAAGTAACATTTTCACCGATGACCTTACATTATTGTGATACCCGATTCAACCAGTATTTAGCTGCTTATTCAACGTGAGATAATTATGCACTTGTAGGTGCCGTTGAAGACGGCCGAGAAAGGCAGTGTGATCTATTCCGATTGAAATGTTCAGCCACAATGTCATCCTTGTCCAAAACAGAAAATATTGGGCAACACTTTCAAGCCGAAAAAAATAGAGTTGCTGCTAATCGAACCTATCAACTTGTAGGTGAAGGTCGTAAAATCTACCACCGAATGGTAAAGAAATAGCGCTTAATGCTCGACCAAATAAGTGATTTGCAGGCAGCATATGTGCGAAAAAATTACAACGGCATGGCGGGGCGGGGATTCAGGTTGAGGTCAGAAGTCTCGCCTCGCTTAAAGTGGAGATATCCCGCGAGCGCGATCATCGCAGCGTTGTCGATGCAGTAGAACATGCCCGGCAGATAGAGCGTGATGCCGCGCTTCGTCGCTTCCTCGTTCATCCTGGCTCTCAGCGAGCTGTTCGCAGCCACGCCGCCTGCGACTACAATCTTGTCAACGCCTGTTTCCGCTGCGGCATGCATTGTCTTATCCACCAGCGTGTCCACGACAGCAGCCTGGAAGCTCGCGGCGATATCCCTGACATTCAGTTTCGGGTCCATGCCCTTGTCCTTGCTCATGAAGAGCGCGATGTGGTTCCTGACTGCGGTTTTGAGTCCGCTGAAACTGAAGTCATAGCCCTCCAGATGTCCGCGCGGAAATTTGATGGCTTTCGCGTCGCCCTCACGGGCAAGCTTGTCGAGCACCGGCCCGCCGGGATATTCAAGGCCCATGAGTTTCGCCACTTTATCATACGCTTCGCCTGCAGCATCGTCCCGCGTCTGGCCAAGCAGAAGGTACTCGCCGAGCCCTTTGACGTGATAGAGCGCCGTGTGCCCGCCTGAGACAAGCAGCGCTACATACGGATAGCCGATGTCGGGATATTCGATGTGCGCCGCGAGGATGTGGCCCTCGCCGTGATGGACGCCGATGAAGGGAATTCCCTGCGCGTAGGCGATGGCCTTTGCCGCGGACACGCCGACGAGCAAAGCGCCGATCAGGCCGGGCGTGTAGGTAACGGCAATGAGGTTGATGTCCTTCAGCGATACCGAAGCTGCAGCGAGCGCTTCGCGGATGATAGGGATCAGATTTTTCAGGTGTTCCCGGGAAGCAAGTTCGGGCACAACGCCGCCGTATTTTTTATGGATGTCGATCTGCGAGGACACGATGCTCGACAGGACCTTGTCGTCCCGGAGCACGGCAGCCGCGGTTTCATCGCAGGAGGTTTCTATTCCAAGAGTGAGCATGTTGTTTTTACCGCACCCTGCACTCGTGTTGACACTCGTAAGCGCTGGGCACAGGCAGAGAGCTCAGAGGAGTGGAGGGTGAAAGAAGGAAGAAAAGAGAAGGTCTGTGGTGAAAATACCAGCTTGACGGTAACAGCCCCTGTCCTGTATCGAATAATTTCCGGTTTTCTCAGCGCCCTCTGCGGTGAAAATGGTTTAATTCATCAACTTCGACACCGGCACGACCTCGACGCCCATAGTGTCGAGCTCCGCAAGCCATTTTCGGAGCTCGATGATGGTCGCGGGGTGAGGATGGCCGATGCCGATGGCCCTGCCGTTTTTCCTGGCGATCTCGACCAGTTCATCGAGTTGTTTCCGGATCGAAGCAGGATTGTCGCTGTCGTTGTCCAGGAACACGTCTCTCTTTGCGGACTTGAGGCCGAACTCTTTGGCCGTAGCATAGGCCACGCTCTTCGCACTCGTCAGGCTGTCGAGGAACATCAGGTTCCGGGCCTTGAGCTCGGCCATCAGGAACTTCATGGCTTCCTTGTTTTCCGTGAGCAAAGAGCCTTCATGGTTATTGATGCCGACAGCGCCCGGGACCGAGGCGACATCGTCGCTCACCGTGGTCAGGAATTCCATGGGCGTCATGTCCGAGCGCAGCATTCCGGGCGCCGGCGTCCCGTTTTTGCCCCGGTACTCCATCGGAAGGTGGAGCAGCACTTCGCGGTTGTTTTGCCTGGCAAGTTCAGCTACTTTTTTCGACTGGGCCAGGCCGGGCATGACGGCGACGGTGACCCTGGCGGGCAGCGTCAGGATCTCGCGGGCCTGCTTCACGTCCATTCCCAGATCGTCGATCACGATGGCGACCTGGACGGTTTTTTCAGGCGCTGCCCCCCCGAGGAGCGCCGGTCCCGTCCCGCGCTTCGGGGGCTCCTTTTTCGCGGTTTGTGTCGCCGGTTTTTTTGAGGCGGCCCCGGCGTCAGGAGACTGCTCCTGCCGGGCCGGTTTTTGCAGGCTGTGGGGGCGGTATTTCCGAAGGGGTCCCCAGAGCGTGAGCGCAATTACGACGCAGGTAATGACGATCCCTCCGACGATCCAGCGTTCTAAATCGCCGCCTTTGCCTTTTTTCCTTGGGGGTGGTTTCTTCGCCATGACAGGCATTTTATACAATATTACGGCGAAAAAGACCAGCGTTTTTTGTTGTGAGGGCCGAATGGGACACCGAACATGCCGTCCGGGCCTTTTTTGGCTTGACTTAGTCAGGGGCGGATTTTATACTGCATACCATGCACGCATGTCTGGATGAATGGTGCGGAGGAGGTTTAACGCAAAATGAGCTTTGAATATGTTCGTGAAATACCGCAGCCAGGGGAAATCCTTGCGGCCATGCCGCTGTCCAGCGACCTCGTTGCGGTGAAGAAAGGACAAGACCGGGAGATCCGGTCCGTGTTCACCGGCGAGACGGACAAACTGCTCCTTATCATCGGGCCGTGCTCGGCGCACGATGAGGAGGCGGTGTGCGATTACATCTTGCGTCTTGCCAAAGTCCAGGCAGAGGTGAAGGACAGGATCATCATCATCCCCCGCATCTACACGAACAAGCCCCGCACGACCGGCATCGGGTACAAGGGCATGGCGCACCAGCCGAACCTGCAGGAAGAGCCGAACATCGTCGAGGGCATCAATGCCATCCGCAGGATGCACCTCCGGGCGCTGAAGGAATCCCATCTCCCGGCCGCGGACGAAATGCTCTATCCCGGTAATTACCCGTACCTCGAAGACGTGCTGAGCTATGTTGCGGTCGGGGCCCGCTCCGTCGAGAACCAGGCGCACCGCCTTACCTGCAGCGGCCTCGATATCCCCGTGGGCATGAAAAATCCGACCTCGGGCGACAATGAAGTGACGCTCAATTCCATCCAGGCATCGCAGGCCCCGCATGTCTTCAGCTACAACCGCTGGGAGGTGAAGACCTCGGGCAACCCCCTGACTCATGCAGTGCTCAGGGGCGCCGTGGACTATCACGGCCTGGCCGTACCGAACTACCACTACGAAGACCTCGTCATGTTCGCCGAAGCGTACCGGAAGCGCGGACTCGTCAATCCCGCGATCATCGTGGACACGAATCACTCCAATTCGAACAAGAAATACGCCGAGCAGCCGCGGATCGCCAAGGAAGTGATGCAAAGCCGGGAGCACTCGCCGTTGCTCAAAAAGATGGTCAAGGGTTTCATGATCGAGAGCTTCATCGAGGAGGGCAGCCAGAAGGTGACGGATACGGTATACGGCAAGTCCATTACCGACCCGTGCCTGGGCTGGAAGGATTCGGAGAAACTTATCCGCGATCTGGCGGAGATGGTGTAAGGCGCAGAGCGCATGGCGCAAAGAGCAGAGCGCAGAAGTCAGAAGGGTCTTACGCTTTGCTCCATGCGCTATGCCCTATGCGAAACAACTATGGACCTTTTCGACGCAATCCAGGGAAGAAAAAGCATCCGCCGGTTTAAAGATACGCCGGTGCCTGAGGAGGACATCAAGCAGATCCTCAATGCTGGCAGGCTCGCGCCTTCCGCGAATAATACGCAACCCTGGAGTTTCGTCGTCATCAAAGACCGCGAGATGCTGAAGAAAATGGCGGAAGCGGCCCGGGAAATGATCGACCGGATGGTCCCCTTTGCCGAGAATGAGAAACAGGCCCAGCGTCTCGCGGCGTACAAGGGGAACTACTACACTTTTTTCGAGCATGCTCCGGTTGTGGTCGCCGTACTTACGGAAGCCTATGACGCGGGCACGGACCGGCTGCTCGCCCGCATGGGGTACTCGGCGGAAGACATCAAAAGACTCAGACCCCTGCCGGGACTCCAGAGCGTATCCGCGGCAATCCAGAACATGCTGCTTATGGTCCATGCCCTTGGCTACGGCTCCTGCTGGATGACCGGCCCGCTCGTGGCGCAGGAAGCCTTCGAAAAACTGCTGGGCTTTGAAAAAGAAAAGTCCATCGTCGCGCTCCTTCCCATTGGCGTACCTGCTGAGAATCCTCCGGCGAGGACCAGGAAACCGCTTGAGGAAATGATGAGAACTATCGGGTGATGTCAACAAACGTATCCCCCCGAACCGCCGCTTTCTTACTTCATGCCGGATCGTCGTATTTCAGCTGATCAGCCCGCCTAACACAGAAGTCCATTACTTGTACCTACCCTAAAATACCCCATTTTTTTCTTTATTCCGGATGCGGAATTCATTATACTTGGACCGGCTATTTCCGGCAGCACGCTCTTCTCTTTACCGTTCCCCGTTCTCTGCGACAAATTAGTTATTACAAAGGACAGGCATGCGCAATCTTCTCCTGGTGACGCTGACCACGATAGTTACGGTGTTGCTTGCATCCCGATCTGTGGCGGAAACACGGCAGTTGCCGTCTGATTGCACCTACGAGATGCAGGTTTGGAACGTAAACCTGAAGCAAAGCGTAAATGCAAAACGAGTCCGCCATCCCTACGCTGAACTTATCCCTGCGGAGATCGATCCCGCGACCGGCTGCACGGTCTG
>JAXIPA010000056.1:0-14663 GCA_045403145.1 Nitrospirota bacterium
TACGCGGCGATCTGGGCGTCCGTTGCCTCGCCCTGCATGATCTCGCGCATCACGGCCTCTGCTTCCGCCTCGGAGAGGTTGACCCTCATTACGACTTTGGAAATAGCTTCTTTGATCATATTGCTCTCCACTCGTTCCGAAAAGCCGTTAGGACGCAGATTTTCGCAGATGAACGCGGACAAAAGCTGAACGATTTTAAAAAGACTATTAAGCCTTATCTGCGCGAATCTGCGTTTATCTGCGTCCAATAAGCCATCACAGCTTCAAAAAATTTCTCAAGAGGTCCTTGCCTGCGCCGGTCAGAATGGACTCTGGGTGGAACTGCACGCCTTCAAGCTTGTGCTGTTTGTGGCGGACGCCCATGACGATGCCATCGTCGGTCCAGGCAGTGACTTCAAGCACGGAGGGCATGGTCTCGCGCTTGATGATGAGCGAATGGTAGCGCGTGGCCTCAAAGGGGTTCGGGAGGCCGGCAAAGATGGTCTTCCCGTCGTGATGGATCATGGACGTCTTGCCGTGCATGAGATAAGGCGCCCGGATCACGTCTCCGCCGAAGGCGTCGCCGATGGCCTGGTGGCCGAGGCATACGCCGAGTACCGGGATCCTGCCCGTAAAGTGCCTGATCACCTCGATGGAAATTCCCGCCTCCCTGGGCGTGCACGGGCCGGGGGAGACCACGATGCGGTCGGGCTTCATCTTTTCGATCTCAGCAATCGTGATCTTGTTGTTCCGGTACACCTTCAGGTCCTGCCCCAGTTCGCCGAAATACTGGACCAGGTTGTAGGTGAAAGAATCGTAATTGTCGATCATTAAAAGCATATAAAAAACCTCGGGAGTAGTTCAAAGTTCAGAGTTCATAGTAAAACCACATGGATTCCCTGTTGTTTCCCACTCTGAACCTTGAACTTTGAACTCTGAACTATTTTTATCTTAATCCAGCCCCTTCTCCGCCATCTCCACCGCGCGCATCATGGCCTTTGCCTTGTTCACCGTCTCCTGAAACTCGGAGGCCGGGTCGCTGTCCGCCACTACGCCGCCGCCCGCCTGGATATAGGCCACGCCCTTCTTGATGACGAGCGTACGGATCGTAATGCAGGTGTCCATGTTGCCGGAAAACCCGAAGTACCCCACGGCGCCCGCATAGGGACCGCGCCGCGTGGGTTCGAGCTCGTCGATGATCTCCATGGCCCGGATCTTCGGCGCGCCCGAGACCGTGCCCGCTGGAAAGCAGGCCCGGATCACGTCGTAGGAGTCCTTGCCGCCCGACAGTCTCCCGCGCACGTTCGACACGATGTGCATCACGTGGGAGTAACGCTCGACTACCATGAGCTCGGAAACTTGAACGCTGCCCGGCTCGCTCACCCTGCCCACATCGTTCCGCCCCAGGTCCACGAGCATGATATGCTCCGCCCGTTCCTTGGGGTCTGCAAGCAGTTCGGAAGCCAAAGCCTGGTCCTCATCCTCGGTGGCGCCGCGCCTGCGCGTGCCCGCGATCGGCCGGAGATCGATCATGTTGCCCTCGAGTCTCACCATGACTTCGGGTGACGCGCCCACCACGGTCGTGTCCCCGCACCGCAGAAAATACATGTACGGAGAGGGGTTGATCAAGCGGAGCGCGCGATAAATCTCGTAGGGCTCCGTTGAGATCTTCGTCTCAAACCGCTGGGAAGGGACCACCTGAAAAATGTCGCCGGCCTTGATGTATTCCTTCGCCTTGAGCACCGCCTGCTCGTACTGCGCCTGCGTAAAGTTCGAAGTGAGCGCGTGAGTCTTTGATTTTTTATTTGAACTTTGAACTTTGAACTTTGAACTTTTCCCCTGCTTCAGCTTCTTCACCAGCGCATTGATCTTCCTCGTCGCCTCGCGATAGGCGGCCTCGGGCGACTTCCCTTTCACGTGGGCGTTCGACACCACTTTGATCATGTGGGTTATGTTGTCGAAGACCACGATCGTGTCGGTGACCATGAAAAAAACATCGGGAATGTCCAGTCCCGGCTTCTCCCGCGCGGGAAGTTCCTCAAAAAAACGGACAACGTCGTATCCCATGAAGCCGACGGCGCCGCCGAAAAACCGGGGTAAGGACGGGTCCGGTACGGGCCGGTATGCGGAAAGGACCGTTTTGATCACCTCGAGCGGGTCATGCCCGAAAGAGCGTCTTTCCGTCTTGCCGTCCCTGATGACCTCCACGGTTTTACCGGAACTCCTGACAAGGACCGAAGGCCGGCTCCCGAGGAACGAATACCGCGCCCACTTCTCCCCTCCCTCCATGCTTTCGAGGAGAAAGGAATATCGTCCGTCGTCGATCTTCCGGAAGGCGGAAACCGGCGTTTCCATGTCCGCGAGAATCTCGCGGTACACGGGGATCAGGTTGCCTTTTTTTGCCTTTTTCTTGAATTCGTCGAGGGAAGGCTGAAACATAAAACTCCTTGCAAAATAAGCAGTTCGGGTACTATACCAGATAATTTCGAGAAGTGTCAATGAGAAATGCAGTAGGGAGTTGCAGAGGTTAAACGAAGAGGTGGGTCTTAACAGGTGCTTTTCAACAGCCTGTTAAAGGGCAAACGAAGCAAAGGGATCTGACGCGACGGGACTCATCGCCATTCCGCTCTGTTTCTTCCGCCCGCTTTGGCGCGGTAGAGCGCCGCATCGGCGGCCGAAAGAAGCTTCTCCACGGTCTCTCCAGCGGAAAATTCGGCGATCCCGATGCTCAGGGTCCTGCCCACAGGAGGCTGACCATCAGCAGCGGATATCTTCAGTTCCTCCATCGCCTTTCTGATGCGTTCGGCTATGACCGCGGCGCCCTTGACCGACGTATTCGGAAGGATGACGCAGAATTCCTCGCCGCCGTACCTGCCGGCAATGTCCGTCGAGCGGATGGCGCTTTTGACCATGGTGGAAAAAGACTTCAGGAGCTCGTCGCCTTTGACGTGGCCGTAGGCATCGTTGAACGACTTGAACTTGTCCAGGTCCAGCATAATGACCGAGAGCGATGTTTGATACCGTTCCGCCCTGTCAATCTCCTGTTTCAGCCGCTCCATCAGGTGACGCCGGTTGGCCACGCCGGTCAGACCGTCCACCTGGGCAAGCTCAAGGGTCTTTTCATAGAGGCGCGCGTTTTCAACGGCCACACCTACCTGATTCCCGATCGCCGTGAGTAAGGCCTCGTCCCCGTCGGAGAACCGGTTCTTCTTTTCGCTGTACACGGCAAAGGCGCCGAGCACGGCGCCCCGAAGGCTGACGGGCGCCACCAGCGCGGACCGTATATTGTCCTGCTCAAGCCCCGGCACGAAGGCATCGGCTTCACCCGCGTAGCCCTCCACTCTGATGGGGTCGTTCCTCAGGATCACGTCTCCCGTACACCCCTGGCCCCCCTCAATGATCTGACAAAGGCCTTCTTCAGACAAACCCCGATGGGCCCCGAGCAAGAGCGTTGTCCCATCCTGGCCGAGCAGGACCACAGCCCCCTTGTCCGCCCCGAGGTTGTCGAGCGTGCGGCCAAGGACAACCGGCAGCACCTTGCCGAGTTCAAGGGACCGGCTGATGGTATCGACCACGTCGAAAAGGGCCTTCAGCTCCTTCAGCCGGCTTGCAGCGATTTCTTCAAGGTTGTTCCTCCAGACCGCTATTCCCTCGGCCAGCGCATTGAACGAGGCGGCGAGCTCGCCGATCTCGTCAGTGCCGCCAACGGCGGCCCGCGCGGCAAGATCGCCCGTCGCCAGTTTGACCGCCGCCAAGGAAACGGCTTTGACCCGGTTCGTGAACAGCGCGTGGAGGAGAAAGTAAATGGAAATGCCGATCACAGCCGAAACGATGACGGCAATGACAAGGTTCTCGGTCGCCCCTTTCTTGATTTCCCCGTGCACGGATTTTGTATCAAGGCTGATATGAAGAACTCCGGGCCCTTTCCCGCCGATAGAGGCCGGCATTGCCAGACAGTACTGGCTATCCAGGGGATCGTAGTACAGGGAATAACCTCCCGCAAAGGCGTTCTGGATGGCCTTGACATCATTTTCGGTTATTTCCTGTGGTTCTACCTCGCGCAGGTCCTTATTGATCCAGATTTTCTTATTGGAGGCGGTCACCTTTCCCTGAGTGTTGAACAGCATGATAAGATCGACGTCCGCCCCCCGCGCCCTCTGGTCGATTATGCTCTGGATTCCGGCGGGATCGTTCTTTTTCCGGAGCGTCTCAATGGACTCTTTCAGCCCTTCTCCGGTGAGTAAAAGCTGGGTCTGCGCGCTCCGGAATATCATGTCCCGCTCCTGCGTGTAGTGGTGCCAGGAAAAAAAGGCCATGGCGGCCACGACCGGCAGGGTGACGATGAGTGCGATCTTGGCGCCCATGGAAGCGCGAAGTTTGACGGTAATCCGATGAAGCACAGCGAAGAGTCCTTTCACGGGACTTCGGGGTTAATCTCGACGCTATACTTATCGGATAATCAGGGGAGAACTATAGCCGGGGGGCCCCGGTAGACATGAGTGAAAACAAAACAGCAGGCCTATTGGCCTGCTGTTTCGGATTGTCGGTTGCGAATAGCGGATTGATGGCAGACCAGGGCGGCCGCTGCTTGAGGAGTGGGGAACAAAAGCCCGTCCGAGACGTACTTACCGGCTGCTTACCGGGCAATGGCCGAAATCATAAGCGGCCAGCTATACGTCCCGGGCTGGGTATTTTTTGACAATGAAAAACGGTAGGTAACATCCTGGGTAACGCCGCCGCGGACATAGGGTTGAAGGATCCAGCCCCCTCCGTTGGACGACAACTGGACTTCTCTGCCCCCCACGAGCACGTTGACGGCGTTAAAAAGGGAATAAGGACTGCTCATGGCTTCGAACGTCAGCAGGTATCCGGCCGGATTATTGCTCTTGACGCTGATGCGCGTGGCTGAAGGTGCCTCGACATATCCGCGCTGGATATCAGCGTTGGTAATGACCAGTTCTTGGACCTGGTTCAGCACCTGTATGCTCGTATGTTCTCGAACGGTGGCCGTTATGCCTATCTTTGCGCTGACGACTGGGCTTCCGGCATGCGCCTCTCCCGCCACAATCACCTGCGACAGAGATAGCGTCGCGACAAGGGCTGCGGTCACGAGTTTTTGCTGGAGCCGGAGGCCTCGATCTATCTGATGAGGCTGGACGTAGCCTGCCTCGATCAAGAGATCGCCTATTTTCTTTTTGGAGCGTTTTTGCCGGTTGAGGACGTCCTCGAGCTGGTCCCGCGTAACCTGCCCGGTGGCCACGAGCAACTCGCCGAGTCTTAACTTGTCCGAAGCCGGCGCCTCACCGCACTGATGACGCTGAAACGCCAGGACTGCGTCGAGCTCGTTTTCCCTCAATAATCCAAGGCGGAGCAGCACCCCCCCCAGCTTCTCGCCGGTGGTTTGCTGCTCCCGGAGGGCATCATCAAGCTGCTCCTGCGTGATTCGTTTCGCCTTGATTAAAAGTTCACCGAGTAGAAGCCGGACACCCGCGGCCGCCCTTACGGCGTCTTCGAAGCAGGCCAGGTCTTTCTGAATTGAAAGGACCGCCTTAAGGTCAACGGGATCAAGGACTCCCATGCGCACGAGGATATCACCGAGTTGATCGTTTGTATTTTTTTGCTGTGCTACGGCTGCTTCGAGGTCGCTGGCCGGGATGAATTCTCCATCGATCAAAATTTTACCCAGCATACGTTTGGTGGCCCTACAGGTCGGGAGGCTGTCTTTTTGAAGGCTCAGCATAATAACCCTCTGTCCTAATCCGCTATTCAATTTATCAATATGTCCATTCAAGATCCTGCATATATATCTGCAACTATATGCAAAAACTTTAGCCTGCTCCTTATAGACAATTATACCAAAAATATTATTTTTTGCAATTAAAATTGTTTTTCTTTTTTACCGGAGAGAGGGCCTGATGCATAGGTCATGCCAGTAATCACACCCCGAATCTTCATCTCTTGCATCCTGAACCACCTCTACGCCGGTCCATTCGCCGACAGAAAGGGCGCATGTATCTGTGCGTTCGAGACGAATGCAGGCCGAAGCGAATTGGATTATTTTCCTTTTGGCCTTATGATGCACTCCACTTCCCCAATATCGGTTATCACGTCTTCAGTCTCTGGAAACGAAATTGAGAACTCGCATCTCCCGCCTTCGAGATCGGCCCATGCGTGGTACCGACCGGGCTCAATATAATTGCCGCCGGCCATTCTCCGTTCAGCGATCGCGCTGCAACTCTGCTTGTCAATGACGCCTGCAGGTGGCTCTCCGGCGAACGTATTTTCGATGTAAAACTCGCCGCCCTTTCCCGTGGGGAAGGTAGCTTCCCGCTCTCCTACTTTCACAACGATATCGACGAATTCAAGTGGCGTTTTCTGGTCATTCTTTTTCGTAGAGAGGCTGCCGGCCAACGCCCTCACTTTGATCGCATCGAAGGCTATGCAGGAACCGCTCCAGAGCGAGGGGGCGAGTTTCGCGTTCACTCCGGATACGCTGTAATCCATCGGCAGATTTTTCATATCCAGGGCGATCTGGTTTTGATTATAGGACGCAAGCGTCGGTACGATCAGCGTGCCGGAAGAATTCGTTCGGCCGATCTCCTGGCCGTTGTTAAGCACGGTCGCGCCGGCCACGTTGTCCACCATCACGATGCCGAAGCTGTCGCTGACCGGCCTCGAAAGCCCGTAAAACCCGCCTGCGTACACGACCGATCCGGCTGCCGAAATATTATAGGACTCGGTCGTGTTGCCGTTGGAATTCTGCATGGCGGCATCAAGCGAATAGATGCCGTACCGGGCGTTATACTGGAGCGATGGGCTTAATAAATACGCGGTGGACGCTCCCGCATTCGTTCGATTGAGGGACGCCCGGTATCCAAGTCCTTCTCCCACGGGATTGTCTTTTTGGATCTGGACCGTTTCCGCGTCGGCGCCGCCGGTATTGCTGTACTGGATCGCGCCATGGACATCCTTCGCGGGAGTGAAATTCAGGCCGATAAAAAAGCTGTACGTCGTATCAAGGATGCGCGTTGCCGATGCAGTCACGAAGAGACTCAATGCTTTCGTCAGTCCTCGTGAATAGGAAGCGGAGGTGACTCGCGTATTGACTCCGTTGTAGGTCTCGGTTTCAGAATAACTGACGGCCACGCCGCCCAGGGCCGGAATGAGATACCCTCCTCCCAGGCTCGCCTGGAATTTGGTCATATCCGGGGATGCGGGGACGCCGACGGTTGCGTATGCGCGTGAGAAACCGCTTGCCTGCAGATTCGTATTGAAACTGCCGACTTGATAGGAATGCCGGAAAGAGCCCGCGGACCCACGTTGGCCGTTTGCGTTGCTGCGGGCCAGCACCAGGGTGAAGATGCCGGCCCTGGGTAGGGTAAAAGACGCGGAGGTTCCCCCGTTAAAGACGCCGTCCGAACCTTCGGCCCGCAACCCGAGGTTCAGAGAGTTCGTCACCCCGTAGCGGTAGAACGCGGAAAAGACAGGCTTCCCGTACTCGTCGCTCTTCGTCCCGAATTGCTCCCTGAGAAACCCCGCGTTGTAGCTGTATTCGTGGTTTCCTTCCCTGATCAGTTGATCGCTGAAATACATCGGGTAGGAAATTCTCTGCTCGTTTCCGAAGGGGTCTTTGAGCAGGACCTCGACGGTGTGGGCGCCCGCATACGAATAGATGTTCCTGAACTCGAATGATCCAGGCGCCACCGTGTGCCGGCCCGCCGGAACGCCGTCTATAAAGATCTCGGCCTGGGATGGGAATTGGCTGACTCCCCTGATACTCTGCATAGGCTGGGTGATGAAATAGGGGTCCAGTTTATAGACTTTTGAAACGCCGATCCCGCCCATGTTGACGGCGCTTCCCAGCTCTCCCGAACTCGCGATCTGGTCTCCCAGCACAATCCACTGAAGATCGCCCCTTCGCTCGTACGTGGCGCTGCTGGCAAGCCGCACGAACTGATTTACGGTCTCCGTCTTCGTATACAGCGAATCGGAGACAAAAAAAACGTCGCCGGTCCTCGCGCCGAGCTTGTTCGAAGCGATGAATGACTGGAATCCTGAGGGGTCCGTAAAGGCGTAGGACAGCCCGTAATTGAGGAAGGCGCTTGTTTCGCGGGGGTAGTAAACATTCTGCGGCCTGCCCTGGAGGGGGTAGAGTTCTATGGTTGTTTGTCGCTTCTCAGTGGTCTTCCCCAGGATGTCGACAGTCAGTTTTTTTTCGTCAAACGTATACTTGATATCGCGAACGGCGCTCAGGGAAGCGAATTTGCCGTCGTGGATGAGCACCGCGCGGTCCTGGTCGAACCCGAGTTTGAACTCGATGAGGTCTTCCACCTTTATGTAGAGTTCTCCCGCGTCGTCGAGTTCGACAAACAAATCACCCCTTGCCTCACGGTTCACGGAGAAGTTCACAATAATCTGGGTCGTTGTTTTTTGGAGTTGGGGAAAATTCGCAGTGGGTTCCTGGATCGCGGCGCCGGAAGCCGGGGAAGCAAGTTCAGGAGCAGCCGGGGTGGGCCCTTCGGCAGACGGCCCTGCTCCTGCGGTAAGAGGAACGCAGATCGTTACGGAGATGGCAAAAAAAAACATCAAACTGCATAGCGTCCGATGCGGAACTCGGACGCCCTGCAATACGGCCGTACTACTCCGTGCACATCTTTTTCTGAACATTCAGCGTCCCGTTGATAGTGAAATTCTCCGCCTGGGCGTTCACTTCCATTGTTGCCAGGTTTGCGCAGACTTCCTGCGGGACCGGTGTTTCGTACGGCCGCGACATACCGTTCAGGACATACCAGCCCGCGACCTCTTTGGAGAACAATTCCCTGCCGTCCGCGGCTTTTCCACGGAACGTCACGGTAAGCAGTTTAAAATGGACATTCCCCTTGTTTTTGACGAGAGCCTTCGCAACCCCCCCGGACAGGTCCACTTTTTCGATAAGGCCGCTTTCCTGCGGTTTGACGGGCTTCACAAAGATGGGCGTGGCATACCGGAAGGCTATCGTCAGCCCGGCGGTTATTTTACCCGATGTTTTTTCGTCGGATGGTTTTTTCTGAGACGGAATCTCTTCGACAAAGAGCCGGTAGGTCTTTTCCTTGAGGGAAGGAGGTCCCTTGATTCCGATCCTGACCGCCCGCTGTTCATTGGGCTCCACGGTCATGATCTTCGGGAAGAACACGATGTCCTTCGCCTCCGTATATATGTCTTTCCCGTCAGCGTCCTGGCTCCACTCCTTCAAGTCGACCTGGCAATTCAGTTTTTCCTCACCGCTGTTCACGACCGAGAAGACCCCGCTCTTCGCGTTGCCGGACAGTTCGAGAGTCGTCGGGGTAATGCTGAAATTCGATGCCAGGCCCTGCGAAGGCGGCAATACGAGAAAGAGTAGACCGATTACCGACCATCCAGAAAGAAAGATACGTCTCAAGCCCATCATGATGCACCCCTTAATGACGATATTGTATGTCGGCTTCGATTACCCGTGTATCTCGCGGATCCGATCGTACGGTAGAACCAGCTCAGGATACCCGAGTAATTTCGCGGTGTCAACCCCGTAGTTGCTGATTGGCCGGAGATCATACTTTTCGGAGCCACGACTGCAACGCGGCTCTATCGATGCTGTTCAAATGAGTTTCCGCCGCGGGGGGTCAATACGTAATCGTCAACGTCTGTTGATCTCCGTAATTTCCCACAGGGGCGTTCGCGTAGTTTGCGCTGGTGGCCGAACCGCCGAGTCCGAGGGAGACGCCGGCCCCGCCAAAGCCCTGCCCCGTTACGCTGCCGAGGAAATTGAACGTATACGGTATCGTGTTGGCTCCGCAGACAGGAGGGTATCCTCCGGCCAGCCTGGGGGCGGCGCCGCCGCATGCGCTCGAGGCGGTAATGGTAACACCGGCATTCTTCGTGCATTGAATCTGCATGTCGGGCGTGATCGTGGCGCTGGTCGAGCCCGCGACCGACGGATCGATGTTGAAAGTCAAGGTACCGGCAGATTGCGATACAACACACACGTTCATCACCGTGCCGCCCACACTGCCCGCCGGCAGCGTTGCGATAATAGTCCCTCCGCCCGCCTGCGCCCAGCTAATCGTAAATGTCACAGCTTGATTGTTGACGTACAATCCGCCAGGCGCATTTACATAATTAGGCTGAGTGATCTGGGGAGCGGGTGAAGTCGTTAGCAATGGTATCGGGACACTCGGACCGCCTCCGACGCCGCCCGTATTGAAACTGAATGTATACGGCATTGAGTTGGCCCCCTGGTTTATCGTCCATCCGCTTGCAGGATTCGCCGTAACGGTGTATGTCATATTATTTCTACAGACAAAATATATTTGCTGCGTTATGGTTCCGAGGACAGGACCGGGCAAGGAAGGATCGATATTGTTAAAAAAAACAGCGCCCACATCAGTGACGGTGAAAGAGCAGGGGGGAACGACAGTTACTTTGTACGACTGGGAGGTTGCGTTTTGGGGATTGTCGCTGTCCCTCAGTGTTACGGTAAAGTTATAGGTTCCCGAGAGAAAGGGTGTTCCCGAGATATCAGCCGTGAGAGATGGCGGCGGGGCCGGCGTCAGTGTCAGGCCCGGCGGAAGACTGCCCGCCGTTATGGACCAGATATACGGCGTTATGCCGTTTGACGCCGTCAAGGTTTGAAAATAGGGTGTGCTTACAGTGCCGTTCGGGATATTGTTGGGCGATATATTAAGCGGCCGCGCTGCAAAAGCCGGATCTGCTGCGCCGGCCGCGATGAACAGGAGAAAGAGAGCAATAATGCCTTTTTCAGATAATCTTGGGTTCATAGAGCGGCCTTGGAGTTGCTCGGTTAGAGAGAAGACCACAGCCCTCGCGTATATGCGCGAGGGCTGTAAAAAAAGATCGTAAAATTGCCTTAGTAAGAGACGGTCAAGGTAACGGTATCGGCATAAGAGCCCAATTCGGCAGCGTTTGCATCTGCCGTGGCAACGACAACGCCATGACTTGTGACGGAATTGCCCGCTCCGAAAATGAGGACGACATCGTTACCTGCGCCGCCTACACCGGTGCCGTTAAAGCTGGAAGTAAAATACAGGGTATAGGGTATATCACTTAAGCCCCCAGCGGTCAGGTTACCGACGAGTGTGCCGGCGGAACTGTTATTTCCGCTGCCAGCGCTTGCGGCGTTAACGGAATAGGGCGCACCGCTCGTGCACTGGATCTTTGTGTTGTTGCCGGCCGAACCCACTTCAAAGGCAGTCGTGGGATCGATAGTAAGAGATAAATTGGCCGCCGAAATCGCTGTGCAATTCTGCGTCACGGTGGCGTTAATGGAAACGTTTGCCGTTCCTGCAGACGCCGCAAATGCACTTCCTGCCATACCCATGCCGATAACTGCAACCGCTATTGCCGCAAGGACCAGAACCTTTTTCATAATTTCCTCCCTTTTTTAACGCACTTAATTATAGAAAAAAACCAAGTCCCCTGCAAGCAGGTTGTCGTCTTGCAGAGGAAGCTGCGAATACTGTTGAAGGACCTCTTTCTTAGTACGTAATCGTCAACGTAACCGTATCCGCGTAGCTGTCGGCCGGCACGTCAGCATAGTCGCCCGCTGCGATTGAAGCGGCTATGGCCGGCGCTATGTTCGTGGTTTTTCCTGCACCACTTCCCGCTGCGGTGTAGGTGAAGGTATACGGGATAAAATCAGCACTGCCGCTGGCTTTCAGCCTGTATATCCCTCCGCTCGCATTCGCGCCGTTGTTATCCGTGATAGTATAGGGCAAGTCCTTCGTGCACCAAATCTGAGGTTGTGCAACGGTCGCGGGAACCGCGGCGCCCGTAACCTGATCGAGCAGACCGAAAGGAATATTACCTCCGGCCACCACGTGACACACCCCTGATACTGATGCCGATGCCGTAACTGCCGCCGTATCGGTTCCTGCTGCAAATGCGCCACTCGCCATAGCAATCACGATCACGGCCGCTGCCGCTACTACAAAAATCTTTTTCATAATTTCCTCCTTTTGGCCGCCAGGTTTTGTCCCGGCAAGGCATTTTAATCTATGAGATCGGGCTCTAAAAAATCGAGCTTAAAGAAAATACTTCATTTATCGATTCTCAATTTCTTTAGCGCCCCCTTTCGGATTTTGCGAAACCTCATTCACTTGTATCTCTGAATCAATACGTAATGGTCAGAGTCAAGGTATCGGCGTAGCTCGAACTTACCGCCGCGTTTTGGTAGCTCGCTGCTGTAATCGATGCGGCTATGCCGAGATCCACATCCATTCCGTTCCCGTGTCCTTTACCCATACCTGAGT
Source organism: Nitrospirota bacterium (assembly GCA_045403145.1). Classification (GTDB taxonomy): domain Bacteria; phylum Nitrospirota; class UBA9217; order UBA9217; family UBA9217; genus JAJYKN01. The sequence goes on from JAXIPA010000056.1 coordinate 12,264, forward strand.
TGCCAGCGGTGCCGTCAACACCGCAGGTAAATGTGTAGTCCATAGTGTTGACACCGTCCTTCAGGGTTCCCGTGATCCCGCCGCCCGAACTCGCGCAGCTCGTTGCGGCGCCGCCTTTATTGGTGCTTGCCGCCGTTACGGTGAACGGTGTACCCTTCGTACAGAAGGCCGTTGCATTCGTTACGGCCGCTGATATCGGGCCTGCGAGGGAAGGATCGATCGTAAAAGTCAAGGTTCCGTTCGTCCCTGCCCTGCATACGCCATTCAGAACGCCGGATACTGCTACAGCCGGTTGGATCTGGCCCGCATATGCCCTACTTGCTGCGGCGATGACGAACAACGTTATTACTGATGTTAATAGATTCTTTTTCACTGCCTTTGTTCTCCCATGCCGCGATCCGGAAGATGCTCTTGTTTGCTTCGATCATGATAAACTATTTATTTTGTGATTATGTAAATTTATTTGTCAATCAAATATTACCCAATTTAAATTGCAATGTCAACAATTTATTTATCATTGCATAGATGACCAAAGTATTAAAGCACCGTTTGCAGTGCAAATACCATGCAATTTTATAACTTATTGATTATATTACTTTTTACATTATTATTACTGCAATTTATTTCAATTTATGGGTAATTGCTTTCCCATGCTTTGGATTTCGTTACATAGAGAGACGATAGAAATATCACTTTTAACTAACTTGGCAGGATAAAAAAGACAAGCGATGATGGCTGGTTAAATCAGGCAGAATGATTTACAGCGGTGAATCTGTGTTTACGTGCATTTCTATATATCGAGCTCCGCGAACTCCGCCCGTTCCTGGATGAAAGTGAACCGGGCCTTGGGGTCCTTGCCCATGAGACGCTCGAACACGTCGCCCGTGGCCTTGTGGTCGAGCACCTGCACCCGCATCAGGGTGCGGGTCTTCGGATTCATGGTCGTTTCCTTGAGCGTCTCCGGGTTCATCTCACCAAGACCTTTGAAGCGCCCTACCTCGTATTTTCTGCCGTTCAGCCTGGCGAGTATCTTCTCCTTCTCCATTTCGTCCATGGCGTAGAAGACCTCCTTCCCCGCCTCGATCTTGAACAGCGGCGGCATGGCGAGATATACATGGCCGTGGTTGATGAGTTCGGGCATGTAGCGATAGATGAACGTGAGCAAGAGCACGCTGATGTGAGCGCCGTCCACGTCCGCGTCGGTCATCAGGATCACGCGGCTGTATCTGAGCCTGGCCAGGTCGAAGTGCGCGCCCACGCCGCAGCCGAGTGTGGCCAGGAGGTTCTTGATCTCGTTGTTCTGCTGGATGCGTTCGAGGGAGGCGACCTGTTCCACGTTCAGGATCTTGCCCCGGAGCGACAGCACGGCCTGGGTCTTCCGGTCCCGGGCCATCTTGGCGGAGCCGCCTGCCGAATCTCCCTCCACGATGAAGACCTCGGTCTCCTCCACTTTATTGGACGAGCAGTCGGCAAGCTTGCCCGGGAGGTTAAGTTTCAGCGAAGACAGTTTCCTCGTGACGTTGTCCTTGGCCGCCCGCGACGCCATCCTCGCCTCTGCGGCCAGAAGTACTCGTTTCACCACCGCATCCGCCATGGTGGGGTTCGCGAGCAGATAGGCCTCGCAGGCGTTCTTGACTGAGGCCTCGATGGGCGAGGATATCTCGGGGTTGTTGAGCTTTTCCTTGGTCTGGCCCTGGAACTGCGGGTTTTTGACCAGCACGCTCACGATGCCGTACAGCCCCTCGTACACGTCCTCCGGGGCGATGGTCTTGATGTTCTTGGGGATGAGGTTCTTGCGCTCCGCATAGGCCCTGACCGCCTTCGTGAGCCCGGCCCTGACCGCGAGTTCGTGCGTGCCGCCGTCCGAGGTGTTGATGGAGTTCGCGTAGGAATGGATCTCCATGTCCGTGGCGATCGTCCAGTGCATCGCGCATTCGATCTTGAAATCGTCTTCCTTCTCGAAGTAGAATGGGTCGGGATTGACCACCGTGGTCCCGGATACGATACGTTTTATATAATCCTGGATGCCGTTGTCGTACCTGAACGTGACCGGCTTCTCCCCGTCCCTGACGTTTTCAATGGTGATCTTGAGGCCCTTGTTCAGGAAGGCCTTGCTCTCGGAAACGTCGAGGATGTTCTTGTAATTGAAGCTCGTCTTCGAAAAGATCTCGGGATCGGGCCGGAAATAGATCTGGGTCCCATGCGCCTTCGTAGGTTTTCCCTTCTTGAGATTGCCCTTGGGCTTGCCGCGGGAGAACTCCTGGGTCCATTCATACCCGTCGCGCCAGACCGTGGCGATGAACACCTCGGAAAGGGCGTTCACGACCGATGCTCCCACGCCGCGGAGCCCCCCTGAGGACTTGTACGCCGTATGGTCGAACTTGCCGCCCGCGTGCAGCG
>JAXIPA010000045.1:0-1152 GCA_045403145.1 Nitrospirota bacterium
CTCTTGCAGCGCGATGACTTTATGCAATTCTTGGAGGCGCGTCCCCACGTCGCAATTAAGTTGCTGGCCACGGTGAGCCGCCGCTTGCGGCATACGACCCAGCAAGCTGAAGCTATCATCTTCTTCGATTTGCCGGCCCGCCTGGCGCGGGTACTCCTTGAACTGGCGGAGGCCGATTCCGCTGAGGGAGAGTGGGTGATCACATCCCGGCCCACGCAAGCCGAACTGGCCGAGATGGTGGGTGCGACGCGGGAAAGTGTCAACAAGTGGCTGGGCGTCTACGAGGAGCAGGGACTCATACGCCGCGAGCGAAATCAGTTGGTCATTCTCCAGCCTGAAGCTTTGCGTAAACGTATGTATTGATACTCGTGCCGCAACCACATGAAATTGTAGGGCTCCATAAAATTTATTCCCTGGATTCCAGCAAACTTTCCCACACTTTAAGATTGTTGCGGTGCCAGCTAAAAATGTGAACCGGTTCACATTTTAAATGTGAAGGTCTTCATATCTCCAATTCGGCTTGTCTGATATTCTGTAGGAAGAATATTACACACGAAAAGGAGATTACCCCATGTCAACCCCAACAGAACAGAACAAGGCCATTGTTCGCCGTAACTATGAGACCGCGGACAAAAACGACCTGACGACATTCAGCGAGCAGTTAGCACCTGACATTGCAGTACATTTGCCCGGTATGCCCGGTCCGTTGAACCGCGAGTCCCTGCTACAAATGATGAAGGTCATGTTTTCTGGCCTCACGCAACGACAGCACGCGTTCGAAGACCAGATCGCTGAAGGAGACAAAGTCGTGACCCGACTGACGCTCCATGCCGTCCACACGGGCGAGTTTCAGGGCATGCCGGGGACTGGTAAAAAAATTGCGATGGCACAGACGACAATACACCGCATCCGGGATGGCAAAATCGTGGAAGCCTGGGTTAGCTCTGACGATATAGGCATGATGAAACAGCTGGGTCTCAAGCCGTCGCAAGCGGAGTAGTAGCGGAACCTGAGATCGTATTTCATCTCGGTACTTCATCTATTATTAACTGCCTCGACTTGCCGATTTCGTTCGTATCATTGGTTCGCTTTACGCTCCGACTGAGAAAGGAAAACAGATATGATCAAGCCATTAATCTTTATAAGCACCTG
>JAXIPA010000238.1:0-3916 GCA_045403145.1 Nitrospirota bacterium
TCGATAGCGTCATACTGGTCTCCGCTTATTGAGCCCGCCGTGCCGACTGTCGTGCTCGGGCTTGATGTCCAGATCAGGCCGTCGATGAACTCCACGGCAGCCAGCTTGGACCCGTCCGAAGATGACGCCACGCCGGACCAATTTCTGTTCGCGTCCGCAGCGCGCGCTGTCCAGGTCACCCCCGAATCCGTGGATGTGTAAATAAAGCCGAAATCCACCGCGGCAACCAGTCTGGTCCCGTCCGAAGAGGAAGCGACGGAGGACCAGTTTCTGACTGCGTTGCGCGCAAACCAGGTCGCCCCGGAATCCGTTGATGTGTAAATCAAGCCGCCTTGCTCCACGGCAACCAGCTTGGTCCCGTCCGAGGCGGAAGCCACCGAGTACCAGTTCCTAATAACATCGCGCGGAGTCCAGGTCAGCCCTGCGTCAATGGATGTGTAAATCAGGCCGCCGAAATCCACGGCAACCAGGTTGCTTCCGTCCGAAGATGATGCTACGGAGTTCCAGTTTCTGATTGCATCGCGCGGAGTCCAGGTCAGCCCTGAATCTACGGAAGTATAAATCTGGCCGCCGGTTACCGCGGCAACCAGGTTGGTTCCGTTCGAAGATGATGCTACGGAGGACCAGCCTCTGGCCGCATCGCGCGGGGTCCAGGTCGCCCCTGAATCCACGGACGTGTAAATCTGGCCGTTGAATACCACGGCAACCAGCTTGGTCCCATCCGCGGAGGAGGCCACGGAGGTCCATTGTCTGCTCACATCTCGCGCGGTCCAGGTCGTCCCGGAATCTATGGACGTGAAAATCTGGCCGCCGTTTACCACGACAACCAGCTTGGTCCCGTCTGAGGATGACGCCACGGAGAGCCAAACGCTGGGTGACTGGTGCGAAGTCCAGAGAGCGCCGATGCCTCCGGGAAGGTTTTTCGTTATTATGGACTGCCCCGCATTCTGCGCAATTTTCCAGCCTCCTGCGCCGATGCCGGAAACCTGGACAATGTCACCGACGGCAGGTGTGGCGGGAAGAGTGATCGTAACCTGGGACGTCGGATTGTTCGCCAGATATCCCGTGTTCGGGACCCCCTGCACCGAAGTGCCTGTGACCTCGACCCAGGTGACGCCGGGTCCCGCGGGGCCCGCAGGACCGGCAGGACCACCGGCCGGGCCGTTGCAGACGTATTGTACAAAAAGCGCCTCACCCGGATCGAGGACCGCGCTTGAATTCGAGTCGAGCCCCGAACTAATCTTCTGCCCGCCGTTTGAACAGTTGGCGCCGGCGGGTTCGGGCACTACGCTGGCGAGGGAATTCAAGCCGTTAGTCCCGTTTGTTCCGTTTGTTCCATTTCCTCCGCTTGTTCCGCTTGTTCCGTCATCACCGCAGGCCGCGAGGGTAACCAGCAATGCTAAGAACAAAACCCATGACTTCATGATACTTTTCATTTTCATTACCTCCTGTTTGATTACCCCGATGCGATCGGAGTTGTAACTGCTTTTGTTTCCGCTTAAACGGAAATAAGGTTGATGCTGCGTTTATTATTGCGTTATCTCCACCTGAAGGGCGTTGCCTTTGTACGCAGCCTTGACGGACAGTTTCTTGGAAACCCCTTGAGACGCCACTTCCAGGCCGCTCTGCCCGGCGCGCTTCACAACAATCTTGACCTCCTTCCCTTGTCCGGGAGACACCGCCACCATCTCGGGGTCCGAAGGTATCCATTGAGGGGCCAAAGGCATTCCTTTGGCATCCAAACCCTCGCATCTGGCTTCCACGGAAATTTCTTTCACATCCGGAAGACCGACCTGAATGAATGTGGGCGGCGAAACCCAGCGATCTCCCATGTATGTGGACCGGGTGATCCGGGGGTCCATTTTGAATGAAATTTTCATCTCAGTGAGCGCGCTCTGTGGCGCAGTTTTTTTCTTTTTCAGATCGAGTTGCAGCGTGTTAACAGCGGCGCGGGCCTCTGCTTCGGTCAGGAGCGTCTTGCCGCCGGAAAGGGCGTCCTTGAGCCCCCGGACGTAGAGCTCCGGGTCCACCTCGATCGACTGTTCCCGAAACTGCTTCCCAAGAGCCATGCCCAAGGCATAGCTCAGCTTTTCCTTCGAGTCCTTAAGCTCCGGAGCGGGCTGCGCCGCGGACGGGACGGCTTTATCATCCGGCCCCGAGGCCTCGGCGAAACAATCAGGGGACAATAATAAACCGGCGAACACCGGGACCAAAAAAATTCTCGTCAACGCTTCAATGGCCTTCATTTTGCCTCCTTATTTGTAACTGCGCTGGTCATCGCTTTACGCTGTCATTCCGGCTTGTCCGGAATCGTCCCTTCATAATCGATGAAAAGCAACTACGATTCCCGACAAGCGGGAATGACGTCAAAAGAGAAAGGCTACCTGAGCAGTTACTATTTTTTAGAGAAACATCTCAATCTGCGACTTCTTTTCTTGTTTCGTCAGCCATGCCTCGATGGCTTCCTGCTTTTTTCCAGGCAGGAGGCGCCGCTCGATCTCGGGGCGCGCCTCGGCCAGGCTCTTGGCTCGTACGGGACGCCTGTCCTGCAACCCGACGATCAGGAACTCGTCGGCGCCTTTCTGCAGGGGTCCGCTGACCTCTCCCGGCTTTAATTTCACGGCGGCTTCTCGCAGCGGCGAAGGGAGATCCTGAAAGTCGACCCATCCCGTGTCCCCGCCCTTCGCGGCGAGCCGTCCCATGGACCGCTGCCGGGCCAATCGATCGAACGGCACGCCTTTCTGTACGGCGGCCGCAATCTCCTGGGCCTCAGACTTGCTGGAGACGGCGATGATCCGAAGCCGGACCTCTGCGCCGATGATCAGGTCGTCCTGGTGCGCCTCGAAGTACTGTTGCGTCTGTTCCTCGGTGACGCTTACCCCCTCGACCAGCGCCGCGGTCACCCGCTCCGCCAACATGTCGGTGCGGACGGTCTCGAACAATTCCGGATCGTTAAGGCCCTGTTGCTTGACCCACGTCCCAAAGTCCTTGAGCTCGTCGAAGCGACGTCGCAACGCGGTAATGGCCTCGTCGAGTTCCTTCTCGGTAACCCTGATATTCCGGCGGGCCGCTTCCTGAACCAGGAGGCGAAGGTGGACCAGCTTACGCATCGCCAGACGTTCCAACTCCTTAGTGTCCGGCTCCTCGACTCCCAGTTCCCGCTGAGCCTGTTGCAGGGTGAGAGGATTGGCCACCATGCGGTCAAATTGAGTCCGGGTCACCGTATCCCCGTTCACCCGGGCCACGAGCTCCGGCTTTTCCTGCATGACGCCGGATTGAATCTTTGCCGAACTCTCCTTTTGCGCGGCCCAGGCGCAATCATTGGAGGTAAAGAGTGAAGCGGCAACCGCTAGGATTAAAAAAATACACGGCAACACCTCGATAGTAGTGATAGTTTCGTAAAAAGTCTGATAATACCGTCTTCCTGTCATTCCTGCTTGTCCGGAATCCTTCTTTTTCAGAGTGTTATGCAAGGGAACGATTCCGGACAAGCCGGAATGACGGTCAATCGGCGATTTTCGACTTTTTGCGAGATCATCAATAATGTGTTGTTTCGTTTTCATGACTTCTCCAAGAATACCCCGTGCTCATCCCTCCCGGACGGGGAGGGGATGAGCACGGGTAAGCTCACTACGGATTAACGGTTGAACAGAAGTGACTTACCGGACCGGCGCTCGCGCTGCAGTTGAATGCCGGATCGCTCGGCGGAACGGAGGTCACCTCCAGGAAGCCCGGAAGCGGAGTCGCGATGCCCCCCGCGCCGACCTCCGGGATCTGCCGGAAGCAAGTACCAGTTGACCCAACTGCCGGGCAAGGAACACCCGAGAGCGAGACAAGGTCCGTCCCTCCGACCACGGGCGTTATGCCGCGGCCGGCGACGTTCTCCGGCGCCGCTCCGTCGATCGGCACGAACATC
>JAXIPA010000282.1:0-13060 GCA_045403145.1 Nitrospirota bacterium
AGTAAGTAAAAGAAAGCTGGTTCAATTCGGCATATATTCAGGTTAAACGAACTTCAACGGACATTATGCAAAGAATATAGATTCAAAGAAGAAGATTTTGAGAGGTCGCAGATGGGGAGGGAGCTGAGAAAGAGTTTAATGCGTTGTAATTCAAGAATTTCTCTGCGTCCTCCGCGTCCTCTGCGGTGAAAGTTTTGACATTACGAGCCTTTTCACAAGGAGGCATGAAATGAAATCGAAAAAATTACTAACAGGTCTGGCCGCTGTTTTCGCATTATCCACGGTTCTCGCCGGGTGCCAGAAAAATAATGGCGGAAATGGCGGAACCGGCGGCATCACGGGCGCTCCGGACGTGTCGTGGGGAGTGATGAAAAAAGGCAGCGTGATTGTGAACGGCGTGACGTACGATGTCGCAGGCGCGCAGATCGTGCACGACGACAGCCCCAGCAGCGATAACCTGCTGCAGGACGGTATGACGGTAAAGGTCAGGGGCAAACGGAATGACGACGGCGTAACCGGAACAGCGGCCAAGATCGAGACTGAAAGCGAGCTTCAGGGAACCATCACTGCCAAAGGGGTTGACTCCCTAGCCCTTCTCAATCAGCAGGCCTTTGTTGACAGCCGGACTGTGATAGCAGGCGCCGCGAATCTGCAGGCGCTGGCCACAGGCCAGTGGGTGGAAGTTCATGGCCTAAGAGACCCACAGGGCAGACTCCTGGCCACCCGCATCGAGGCCCGGCCGCTCGGCAGCGGACCGTCCATTGATCGATTAAAGGGCGTTGTCGAAGCGCCTTTCACAGGGGGGAGTCCGCCCGATCTGACGTTCACGCTGCGAGGCGTCACGGTCGTCACCGCCCGGGGAACGCTTATAGAGCCCGACGGGGCGGCCATCAGCCCCGGCGATCCCGTTATGGTCCACGGCTTTTTGTCCGGCGCAACCTTTACCGCGGGCCGGATCGACCGGGAAGACCTCGAAGACATCGAATTCGAGCCGCAGGAGAACGAGAAATTCGAGGTCGAAGGGTTCGTCTCGGGCCTCGCCGGACCCGGCGCGGACTTCTCTGTGGCGGGAGCAACGGTGCGCCTGACCGCTGCCACGAGGTTCGAGGGCGGCATTGCCGCTGACCTGGTGAACAATGTGCGGGTGGAAGCAGAAGGACAGATGACGGGCGGCGTGCTGACGGCCGACAAGATCAGGTTCGACGACACGGTCCGCATCGAGGCGAACGCCGACGCGGCCGGAAGCGCCAATGTCCTGGGGAAGACAGTGATCGTCACGGGCCGTACCGAGGTGGACGGTATCGCGGGAGGAGCGGCGGGCATCACATTGGGACAGGGGCTCAAGATCCGTGGCTTTGCAAATCCGGACGGCAGCATCACGTCCACGCAGATTATAGGCCTGAGCAATCCCGTGGACGCCGGCAAGACCGTCATCCAGGGAGTTGTCGGGGCTTTCAACGCGTCCGCTCGCTCGATCACCATCAATGGGATTACCGTCGACGCAAACAGTAACGCGATCGAAGTCGGGGAGGACGGTCAGGTTATTCCCCTTGACCAGTTCTTCTCATTGTTGACGGTGGATCGCACCGTCGTCAAGACAACGGGCGCGTTCAGCGCCGGGCCGCCCCCTGTGTTGAATGCGAACAAGGTCGAAATCGAATAGCCTCCGTAGCAACAGGAGTGTGCGGTAAAAGAACGGCCAGGAAAATAACAATGACACGCGGGGTAAAATTCCTCCTATTAAATATTTTGCTGATCGGAGCGCTTTTTCAATCCGGATGCGGCGGTGGCGGCGGCAACGGCGCCGGCGCAGTCAATGACCCGCCTCCACTGACGGGAACCATCGTAAGCAAAGCCGCGAGTCTGAACGGCGGAGAGGTAGTCCCCCCCGTCGTCACCGGCGCGAGTGGTTCGGGCACCCTTGATGTAAGCACCACAACCGGGGCCGTACGCGGTTCCGTGACGCTCCAAACAGCCCCTCCTTTAACGGCGGTAACGGCGGTACATGTGCATGAAGGGGCCCGGGGCGTGAACGGCAGCATCGTCATCGCGCTGGCAAACTCGGGCAGCGGCGTCTGGAGCGTTCCCTCCGACAAAGTATTAACCACGGCCCAGGTGAACTTTTTTATAGCGGGCAATCTCTATTTCATCGTCCGCACGGACGCCAATCCCAACGGCGAGCTTCGGGGACAGATAGACCAGTAAGCATCGGGAGACTTCCTCCAAATTCAATTGACAGTCTTCCCCCAGGTATGCTATGCATAGAAATCCTGTAACTGCAATGGACAGCGTCATTCTGCTGAATATACGGACCACTGAATGTCATTCCCGAGGGTTCAATCGGGAATCTGGTTTTACAGGGAAGCATGAACTGGATCCCCGATAAAATCATTCGGGGATGACAATAGTTTTTATGAAAATTTTATTATGAGACCGACTGCGTGACAAAAGATACAGCATGAACCCTCTGGTTTTCAAAAAAGAAGTGTCGCTGCCGCCCCCGTCGCCCGACGACCGGCGGGCGTACGACCAGCGAATGCAGGACGTCCTCGGTCTCGGGCCTGTTTCCATCCCTCTATCCGTCATGAGACGTATGCCTGCGTTCGGCAAGCAGGACGCCGCGTTTCCCTGCATCATCGGCAGGGCCGGGAGCGGCCATCGGCTGATCGATATCGGGACAGCGCAGTCCTATTCCATCGCGCTCGACCTCGGCACCACGAACCTCGTTGCCCTGCTCTATGATAATGTAGGGCAAAAGGACGTTCTGACGAGAAGTCTTGAGAACCCCCAGATCGAATTCGGCAGTGATATCCTGACGCGCATGCACCATGTGATGACGGGCCGCGCGGAAGAGGTCTACAACTCGCTCATAGACGGCATCAACAGTCTTATCGCCCTGCTCTGCAAGGAAGCCGGAATCGGGGACCACTCCATTCATGCCGTGGCCGCTGCGGGGAACACGGTGATGACACACTTCTTTCTCGGCCTCGACATCGGCACGATCCCCGTGGACCCCTTCGTGCCCGTTGTCAGGACTCCCGGGTTTTTCATTGCCGGTGAATTGCCCCTCACGATGAACCGTGAAGGAGTGGTGTACGTGTTTCCGAACGCCGGGAGCTACGTGGGCGGTGATATCATTGCCGGGATCATGGCCTCGGGCATGCATCTATCGGACAAGACCTCGGTCCTGATCGACGTGGGCACCAACGCCGAGGTGGTGGTCGGGAACCGGGACTGGATGATCGTGGGAGCGGGGGCGGCGGGCCCGGCCCTCGAGGAAGGCGTCTGCAGGATCGGGAAGCGGGCGAAGAAGGGGATCGTCTACGATTTCGAGATCAGAGGCGGAAACATCTCGTGCAGGACCTTTGACCGGGGGGAGCCGGAGGGCATCTGCGGCTCGGGGATGGTGAGCCTCTTGTACGAACTCTATAACGCGGGCTTCATCGACCAGAGCGGCGCTCTGGCTCAGGGGGAGAAGGTGAAGGACATCGACGGAGAGAAGGCGCTTTCTCTTTCCTGCGACGGATCCGGCACGCTCTTCATCACCCAGAACGAGATTCTGAACTTCATGAAGTCCAAGGCCGCCATGTTCACGCTGCTGCTCGTATTGACGCGGTCCGTCGGCATTTCATTCGGCGACATAGAGCACGTGTATGTCTCGGGAGCGCTCGGCACCGGCATCAACCCGAAGAAGGCGGCCGGAATCGGCATGCTGCCCGCGTGGCGGGCTGAAATCGTGAAGCCTTTGGGCAACTCCTCCCTCGCGGGAGCGCGCATGCTGCTCCTTGACGGCGGCCTCGTTGACGGGGTGAACGACCTGGTCGGGAAGATCACCTACAAGCACATGCACGACGACCCCGAGTTTATGAAGGAATATCTCGGCGCGGTGTTCATTCCCCATACCAATCCGGAGATGCTGAAGGCGGGATGATGACAACGCAGATTGCGATTGAATGTCATTCCGGCTTGCCCGGAATCCTTCTTGCACTATAATGGCAAAATGAGTGAGAATATTTTTGCAGTGTACAAGCCAATGCAAGACCCACTTTGTATGTCGGGGTGACGAATGACCTCATACGAAGAGTCCATGAGCATAAGAACAGCATTAATCCAAATTGCTTTACGGCCAGATATTTTTTGCATAAGCTTGTCTATTATGAGCTTAGCAGGGATAGCAGAAGTGCCATAATCCGGGAAAAGCAGATAAAGAATATGAGCAGAGAGAGTAAAATCGAGCTTATCAGGCAGGTAAATCCGTCTATGAAGGACTTGTATGATGATCTTGTCGGAAGGATTCCGGGCAAGCCGGAAAGACAGAAAAAAATAAAGCGCGCCCCTGACCGCGAAGCGCGCTTACCGATTACTCATACAGCCTGACGATGTTTGTCCCGCTCCTGGATGTACGCCATTTTGCCCGCATCGATGGCGCCCTTGACCGCGGTTGTACTCTCTTCATACAGTTCCTTGCCCTTTTCAACGGTCTCGGCAACGGTATCACGGGTCTTTGAGGCTATGTCCTTGATGTCCTGCCTCAGTTCTCTCCCGGACTTCGGCGCAAGCAGAAGCGCAATCCCCGCTCCAACCAGGCCGCCCACGAGAAACGGCACCAGAATGGAGCCTTCTTTTTTCGTGTTTTCAAGGTTCTCTGTCATGATCGTCCCTCCTTCCTTCCTGCAGGTTTTTGATGAGAGTGGCAACCCCTGTCGAAATTCCCGCCTTTAATCCGGCAATGTTGGCCTCGGCTGCAGATCCGAGGCTTTCCTTGAGATATACGACTATGTCCCGTATCCCTTTCTCCAGGCTCGCCACGGTATGGGAAATCTGCCTGACGTCTCCTGTCACCTCCTTTACGTCTCCGCTGATTTTCCTCATGTTCTCGAGCGTGCCGTTGAGTTCCGACAACGTGGCGTTCAGGTTGCCCTCCGTATTCTTTAAGAATTCCCTCATGCTGTCGCTCGTCCGTTTCATGTGCACGATGTAATCGATGTAAAAAGCCGCGTAGACGACGAACGCCGCGACGCCGATGCCTAAAATAATTTCGATCATGAACTCTCCTTGTGTTTTATTTGCTAAAAGTATAGCACAATCCGGTGCCACCCGCCACGGGGTCCCTGCGAGCAGATGGTCCTGTCAAAGTCGCGCATAAACACAATTAATGTCATTCCCGCAAGCGAAGCGCGCCGACAATGACACGACCCTGATGCAAACGGACGTGTGTTGTTTTTTACGGATTGCTGTGGTATTGTGCTGCAATATCATCATGCCGCGTATAAGGACGTGCTTCACGTGAAAAAAACCCAGAAGCCGAAGAACGGCGGACTCTCCAAACGCCTGCATTTCCCCGACGATGAAAAGCGGCTGCCCTGGCTGTCGATGCTTCTCGATGCCCATGCCATCGCGGACACCGGCGTCGCCGTCGCCATACGGGATGAAGAGAAACGGAGGAAGGCAAGGCTCGCGTGCGCGAAAGGCTGCGGCAACTGCTGCGAGCACCAAAAGGACCTGCCCCTGTATCCCCACGAGCTGGTCGGCATCTACTGGTATGTCTCGGAGAAAATGGTTCCGCCGCGCCGGGACATCCTCAAGGGCAGGCTTGCGGCCCACACTTCAGGTTCACCATGTCCGTTTCTCATCGACAATTCATGCTCCATACATCCTGTCCGGCCCATCGGGTGCCGGCAATTCAACGTTTTCACCGCATCCTGCGAACCGGGTGAAGATCCGTATTATACCCGGCGCGACGATGTTCTCGTTCCCATCACGGAGTACACTGACAGGGCTTTTGCCGCGGTGCTTTCCTTCTATGATTTGAAGAAGGAAGGGGACGTTGCCGCGGCCGTCAAAGTCATCCGTTCCCGGATCATGAACCTTCAGGCCTTTGACTGGAAAAAGCTCGTCGCAGTCATGGAGCAGAAAGACGCAGAGTGATTAATTCCGGAAGATGGCAGATTCAGGAAGTTGGGAAGATATGAAGATGTCTTCTCAACTCTCTTCCAGGCTTCCCGCTCCCACCTTCCCACCTTCTCATCTTCCCAATTTCTCACTTTCCGTATCTCATCTTGCCTGAAAATAGGTATTTCTACCTATTCAACTCCCACACTGTGTCAGTTAGATTAATAACTATTAAGTTGGATGAAAAAGGGAAACTGTTTTCTGTCCGTGCTATAATCACCACATTTGTGGTTATATGATCCTGTGTTCGTCAGGGCTCGTCTGGGTTCGGCTTATGAATCAAATATCGACATGTTCAATTTGAGTGGAGTAGTTCAAATTGACCCGTTCAGAATGACTATATCATTGGTTTCCCCTTTCGATGATATTTATAAGCTCTTGTTTTTTAATTGTCATGAACCGGCATCTGTGAGTGGCATGTAACTTGCTGTCACATATAAACGAGAACATTTAAAATCTACGCTTATTCATTCCCGCAGCTAAGAGCGCGAGGCGCATGCTATAATAAACTGTCCTGATCATACCGAACTATATAGTGGATTGTTTAAAATAAAGCTTCATCCAGCGTGAGAGGAGGTCCAGACTAAATGAAAGTCAATGGGCTGTTAATGAAACGTCTGTTCGTGGTGTTTGTACTCATTGTTGCCGTAGTGCTGGTCTTATCAGCTTGCCGCCGCAAAGGTGGAGATGATGGGGTTCCTGGAGGCGGCCCCGGCCCCGAACCACCGGTAATTATCCCGCAAATACAAATAACGTTCACGACGCCCCAGCAGGCGGGTGGGGAGGTCACCGCGGCGTTGAACACGAAGGCGCTGGCGGACACGCAGTTTGCGGCTGCCATGGCCTTCGGCCTGGGCACCAGACCGGCGGGTTTCGCCCCCCGCATGACCAGCGGCGATATGGGCAGAATTGATCCCACCTTGAAGATGATGGTGGACAAGATGGCGCGTCTGTCTCAATCATCTATCATCCAGAAGGCCATAAGGAAGGCGGGGGCGCTCAAGGCAATGCGGGCGACCCAGGTAAACGAGACCTTGACGGTGGGCTTCTGCGACAACGCGGACGGAACTATTGTGATCGACGGTACGAACAACTACGATGACTTGACTGCGACCGACGTTACATCCTCCTATAAAGTTACGTTCACCAAATGCCGAGACGAGGTCCTCGCTATTGAGCTGGCCGGTGAGATCAACGTCGAAGAAACAGAGAGCATTGTCAGTGATGCGGTATCCGCGGGCCTGACCACAGTGGACGTAAGGGAAAGTCAGTTCAGTGATGAAACGTTTGCGACTATGACGCAGCAGTCTCACCTGTTCGGCACGTTTAGCAACAGCAATCAAATTACCTCCGGTTCCATGAGCGCAAACGGCCAATTCAGTCTCACGACCCTCGCCCGAGCTGCGACTCCCACCCAGGCTGCGACTCCCGAGACGATCGTAAACCATTCATTCACCGGCCTGACGGCCGCACGGACTACGACGACCGATGCCACGACAACCACGGACGTGGATACTATTAACGGGTCGTTCACAGTAGGCCGGTTTATCGGCGGCGCCGAGGTCTTCAAGATGACCATGCAGATCACCAGCCTTGTGGACACGGTGCAGACCATAACCGGTCCCGTAGGTGATGCGGCAGTGGGCAGAAAGAACCAGACGATAAACGGGACCATCGGCACGGCCTGGGCGCCGGAGGTTGCCGGCTGCCTGCCCGGGCTGATGACGTTCACCACGGCCGTTCCCCGGACTTTCGCGGCTGGGGAAACGTGTCCTTCTTCGGGCGCCATGGCGATCAACAACGCAGCAATCACGTTCGGAAGCCCGATTCAGGTCGATGTTACCGGCGCCGTTCCGCAGAGCTTCGCCACCTGCGAGGCGATGGATGCGCTCGGCGCGGCGTGCATGTAGTGAATCTAAAAACAGTCTCTTGTCTCAAGTTTATAGTCTCAAGTTAATTGTTTCGTAGTAACTTAAAACTTGAGACCTGAGACTGGAAACTGCTTTCAATCAAGGAGGAAAAAATGAAAGACATAAAGAGACGGGATTTCCTGAAATACACGGGGGGAGGCATAGCGGCGCTCGTCGTCGGCAGCGGCGTGCCGTGGATCTTCCAGGATGAGGCCTATGCCGCGGTCCGGGTCCAGACCCTCAATTTCCGCGTCACCGACGCCATGAAGGACATGGTCACTCACAACTCCCTCACCAGCGCCCAATGCTACTTCTGGATCTACGTGGCAGTGGATCCGGCCGGCAATCCGCTCTTCCCGCCAGAATGCCCGGGACCCAACATCTTCTGCACGGAGCGGGACATTATTCAGGTCTCCGTCACGAACGATCTTGATGAGAACCATAACTTTTTCATCAAGGGCGTGGTCGACAGCGGCCCGATAGCGCCGGGCGCCACCAAGACCTTCAGGTTCAGGGCCCCCAGGGCAGCCACCTATCTCTACCACGACAGTCTCAACGAGCCTGTGAACCGCGTGATGGGCCTGCACGGCGCCTTCGTCGTGATGCCCAAGGCGCCGCGCCGGGGGCACAAATTCACCCCCTACAGCCGGCCCACTCTCGGCGTCCAGCGATTGTTCGACGACTTCGGGAGCGCTCTTGTCGACGGCAAGCCGGGCCATTACCCCGGCCTTGCCTGGGAAGAGGGGGACCCGGCCACCGACACCCCTCCATTCAGGCAGAATATCTGGCTTATTCACGAGGCCAGCTCGAGGCTCTTTTTGGAGGTGGGGAACGCCCCGGCCGGTGTGGACTTTGACGCCACGACCTTCGTGAACGCCTTTCAGAGCGATCCCTTTTCTGCCACCGGACAGAACCGCAAGCCGGAGTATTTCACCATGCAGGGACAATCCGGCCACTTCTCCCACAATAATCCGGCCATCTGCCCAAACAACCGGGTGGGCGAGCCGTGCCTGATCCGCATCCTGAGCGCCGGTTTGCAGACCCATTCCCTGCATGTCCATGCCAATCACTTCTGGGTGACGAGCTTAAACGGCGTGGTCCAGGCCAATCCTCTTTGGATGGACGTCTTTACCGTGCATCCACTGGATACGCTGGAGTATGTGCTGCCCTACATGAGGCCGCCCGATATCCCAAACAGAGGCGGGATCGGGCCCTGGGGAATTCAAATTCTCAGGCCCGCTAATAGCCAAGCTGCCGGGCCTGCGGGTGACCCGCTGGCTGTAAATTCTCCTGCTATCCCGTTGCTCGGTACAGCAGGAGGCCCGACGCCTGCCGGCGTCACGACATGGCCGCCTATCCAGGAGTTAGACATGCACATGCCTCCGGTAGGGACCTTTGCGGACCCGCTCAATCCGGTAATTCCTATTCACGTGCAGCTTTCGCCCCTGTGTTATCCCATGCACGACCACTCCGAGCCGAGCCAGACATCGCAGGGCGGCAATTACAACCTGGGAATGATCTCGGGAATAAATTTTACCGGAGACAGGACCACCCCCGGAGGCGTGACCACGTTCCCGAACCCCCCGACTGTTCACGGACCGAGCGAGACAGGGCTTGCGGGAGGACCGCCGGACGCAGGACATGGGGGGTAGAAGCGAATGCGGAATTCGGATTGCGGAATGTAAGAATGGCAGCCGCAGGCTTCAGCCTGCGTCCGACTGCTTCAATGATTGAAAGGAGATAAAATATATGTCAGTCTCTAACCCAGCATTTATAATACCCCGAAGGCCGGTGGTGGGCCAGGAAGGCGAATGGGTCAAGATGTTCGACCCCCCTACCGAGGCCCCGCCCACGCCCGAGCTCCTGGCGCCGACGAACCCGGTCCCCGCGTTCGTTGCGGCCACTGTTCCCGGGGCGACCATGAAAACCCCTAACACGCTCGACCTCCGATTGATGAACGGCACGGGAATCATCATGTTCGACGGCACGGCCATTACAATGTTCACCATCTCGAACAACGACATCCCCGCTGCCAGCGCCGGCACGTTTCCGTCGACAACGATCCGGGTGCCCCGGGGCGTGATCTTCCACGCAACAACTCAGGGCGCCGGACCGCCGCCCCACACCATTCACTGGCACGGCATCGAGCCCACGCCCATAAACGACGGAGTGGGGCATTGCTCCATGGAAATCGGCAACTACACCTATCAGTGGCAGCCAAACTTCATCGGCAGCTATTTCTACCACTGCCACCGGAACACGGTGCAGCATTTCGATTTCGGTCTGTATGGGTTCCTCATCATCGAGCCGCCAGACGCCTATGACCCCAGCGACGGCAAGAACGTGGGCGGTTATCCTCGCAGGAACTCCGCCAACCTTTCAAAGTTCCCGCAGTTCCCGGGGTTCAACGCGAATGGCATTGAAACCGGGGACCCCCATGCCATGACCTACCCGTATGACGTGGAAGCCCTCTGGGTCCTGGATGACATAGATTCCGCGTGGCATAATCTTGCGCCGAATGCCCGGGCCTTCTTCCCCGCGCACGGCCCGAATCCGGGCGTGGACGATATATTTCCTCAATTGGGGTTCTTCCACGATTATAATGCCAATTATTTCGTCTGCACGGGCGTGAACTTCCCGGGCACGATTGGCAGCACGGCTGAACTGCCCGCGGGTATCGTGGTTCCCCGCGACCTTAACAGCGGGGTGGCGGGGATGCAGGTTTCGGTCAACGCCGGGGTGAACCAGACCATCCTCGTGCGCATTCTCGATGCCGCATATGCGACGCTCAAGGTCTCCTTCCCGGTGGATGTCGTGATTACGGCGTTCGACGGCCGGGGACTGGGGGTGCCGCCATGGAACCGGTACAATTCCCCGTTCCTGCTCCCGAAAAATACGCCATACGAGCTTTCGACAGCCCGTCGCTTTGACGCGCTGATCAGGTCGGCTTCGCCCATTGATGATTTCGCCACCATAGAGTACATTAACGCCTTCAATGGAAGGACCATTTTCACCGGCAAAATACCCATCAAAATCTCATGATGCTTTAAAGGCGAATGAGACCCCCTCACCCTGCCTTCTCCCCTGAGGGAGAGGGTAAAGGGGAGGGGGTTTTTTTGTACGGGAAAACGAGATTTGACTTCTATTTTTTTAGAAGTCAAAAGCAACTATTAACGTCCGGATATCATCCGCAGATTACACGCCCTGCATTCGCACTATGCACTCATAAGCGCTGGGTGCAGGCAGATTCCACAGATTAAACCAAAATTAATGATTTCATAAAAAGTCGTCATTCCCGCTTGCTTCTAAGCCTGCCCCAGCATGCTTGAAGCCGGGGGGAATCGTAGTGCTGTATAACGCGCTGAAAAGGAAGGATTCCGGACACCCTGCAGTACGCTTCGCTCTTAACCGCTGGGTGCAGGCAAGCCGGAATGACACCTTAGAGGCTATCTCCGACTTTTTACGAGTTCACCAAAATTCAATCACTTTTTTATTTTAAAATCCGCGTACATCTGCTTGTACCCGCGTTTTGGCAACAGCACGGTACGCAATCTGCGGATGAATGCCTTTATCAAGATTCTGGTTTTGCTTTATCGGTCTGAGGCATTGCTTCTATAAATATTTATGCTATCTTTAGTAGGAAGCAGGAATCAGCCGATTTAAATCCAATGCAACATTATGAGGGATAAGCGCATGAATTCAGCAAACGCGGTCCGCCGGTGGAGCGTTTTTCTTCTGTTCTCAATGATACTGCTCCCTTGGAACGGATACGCTGAAACAGGGAAGACCCGGAAGGAACCGGAGAAGGGCAAGGTCACCGAGAAGGGGCTGTTCACCATCTCGGTGGCGCTCGAAGGCGGAGAGCTTGTGCAGGGAGCGAACAGCCTTACGCTGATTATTCGCGACAGGCGCGAAGGAAGCGTGACCGGGGCGCAGGTCGCCGTCACTCCCTGGCTGCCGGCGGGCGGTCACGGTGTCTGGGAAAAGCCGGTGGTGACCGAGCGGAGCCCGGGCAATTACCGCGTCGAGAACGTCGTACTCGCCAGGAGCGGACAGTGGGACCTCAGGATCCTTGTCAAGCGGGGGTCAGACGAAGACCGGGCGGTCTTCTCGTTTCCCGTTGCTGCGAGCATCGTGAAACCCCGGGAGGACACCGGCAAGAAGGTGGTGCGGAAATATCCCCGGAAGGTGGAATTCTACAAAATTCCGGACGTGACGCTTGTGAACCAGGACGGGAAAAAAATCAAAATGCGGTCCTACCTCGAGTCCGGCAAACCGGTGATCGTCGATTTCATCTACACGACGTGCACCACCGTCTGTCCCGTGCTTTCGGCGGGGTTCGCGAGTCTCCGCAACAGACTCGGCGCCGACATCCGTTCGGTCCAGCTCCTTTCCATCTCGATCGACCCTGAAAACGACAGGCCGGAAAATATGAAGAAGTACCTGGCGATGTTCAAAGCAGGGGATGAATGGGATTTTCTCACGGGAAGCCGCGAGGATATTACGCTCCTGCTGAGGGCCTTTAACGCATATATCCCCGATAAAATGCAGCATGAACCCCTGTATATTCTTCGCGGCACGAAATCCGACAATTGGGTCCGCATCGGCGGGCTCATCTCCGGAGCCGATCTCATGCGCGAGTTGCAGGGGTTGGAGAATATGTGAACTGAGAAAAACGCAGTTCCTAATTCATAGCTCTACTAAGGCATTCAGTAGTAAAGCCCCACTGTTCGTCATTCCTGCTGCGAAACTTGTCCTCGAATGATTTAATCGGGGAGCAGGAATCCAGGAATTAACTGAAAAACCTCTGGATTCCGGGTCAAGCCCGGAATGACGGCATGAGGTCTACTAATGAGCGGCTTATAAGTTATTCCATCCTAAGGAGCCTCATGACACGAACCATTTTCACTCTTCTCGTTCTGCTCCTGTGCACAGCTCTTTCAGCCGCGGCAGCGGGCGCTCCCCTGATCGCCGGAGTATCCGCGGAGGAAGCCCTTCGCCTGGGGGAGGCGATGTATCAGAAAGGCGTCCTGCCGTCGGGCAAGTCGATGACGGCGATCGTGCAGGGGGACATCGAGTTGACGGGCTCGATGATCACCTGTTCCAACTGTCACATGCGGAGCGGACTCGGCTCCATTGAAGGGAACGTCCTCTCGCTTCCCACGAACGGCGCCAGGCTGTATGCGCCTATCCAGGGC
>JAXIPA010000187.1:0-27299 GCA_045403145.1 Nitrospirota bacterium
GGTGGGAAAATGACTGGAAACGCAGAAAAAAGAGCATTTAAACGCTGTCCGCTCTGCGGCGGCGAGATGAAGGACGGTGTTACCACGATCCCTTTTATGATGGGCGAGCGTGTAACGGTGATCAAAAACGTGCCTGCGGAAATCTGTTCCGATTGCGGTGAAGCCTACATGAAAAGCAGTGTCGTGGATAAGATCGAATCACTTCTTGACCGCGTCGAGGCCCTTCATTCGGAAATGTCTGTCCTGCAATTCGAGGCGGCGTAATTTCTTATGTTAGGTTCCGAGCGTTTTCATCTGATTCATGAACGCAGCCCCGTCGTTATTTAACCTGACGGAACCGGTCATTTTGACCGGTTTTTTATTGTGCATGGTTTGGTCAGGCTCCTTTTGAACAAGCACCCAGTCAACATATGTTTTTGCATAAACGTAGCTTGTCAGATTGCATCGATGGTGATATAGTATTACACAAAGGCTATCGATTGAGGTCATTATGAAAACAGTTACCGTTTCTCCTAAATACCAAGTCGTTATTCCGCGGGATGTCCGTGAAGCGCTCAGCATCAAACCGGGGGAGAAAATGCAGGTCATCAATTACGCAAACCGAATTGAGTTGGTGCCGGTCAGGAAGATCAAGGCCATGCGCGGATTCCTGAAGGGGATTGATACCACGGTGGTCCGGGAGAAGGACCGCGTATGAACCTGGTCGATTCCTGTGGTTGGCTGGAATACCTCGCGGACGGACCGAATGCGGCGTTCTTTGCTCCGGCCATCGAAAACGTCGAGGAACTTCTTGTCCCGACCCTTTGCATTCTGGAAGTGTTCAAACGGGTCCTGCAGCAGAGGGGAGAGGATGCAGCACTACAGGCAGCTGCGTTGATGCAGCAGGGGCAGGTGATCGATCTTGATAGCGGAACAGCCGTAACTGCGGCGAAGATCGGTCATGAAATAAAGCTGCCCCTGGCCGACGCGGTGATCGTGGCAACCGCCAGGATTCACAGCGCTGTTATCTGGACTCAGGACTCGGACCTGAAGGACGTTGAGGGTGTGAAGTTCGTGAAGAAACGCTGATGCAATATAGGTTTCCATGGCAACTACAGAAGTCGCGGCGTATTGTGCGCCTTTTTATCGTATGAAAATTTGATTGAATTTCGCCGCAGGGTCGCTTATTATAGGCAGCGAATTGTCGGCTCAAGCCTTGAGAGAACAGCAAAATCGCAGATTGGAGGTAACTATCTTGAAAGCTGCAGCGAAGCTCGTGACGTTATTTTATTGTTTGTCCATCGTATTTCTCGTTCAGCAAGCCGGCGCCTCAACACCAGTTGATGCTTCATCGCGAAACAAGCAGGAGGTGTCAAAGGAGAAGTGGGAACCTTATGAGTTGGATGAAGAGGGCACGGGTTATTTTTATAATGCCGGTACGCTTCAGCATCTGAAAGGCAATCTTGTCAGGGTGTGGGTGCGGGCGATTTATTCGGAAAAAAATCCGAAGTATAGTCAGGCGGAATTCCAGTGGGAAATAAATTGTACCAAGAAGAGCATGCGCGGCCTTGCGGCGAATGCGAAAAAAAAGGACGGGACACCGGAAAGTATCAGCGAATCTTCCGATTGGTCGCTTATCCCCGCAGAATCGACGGCTGAAACACTATATGAGATTGTGTGCGGGAAGAAGGATAAATAGACAGCCCTTTGAGTCTGCCGGATTTTTTCAGTGAATCAGGGTAACTTTGAAGATATCCCCGTGCGGTTTTTATTCTTGACAAACCCCCTGAAATTTCATACAATTCGCACTTGTTACGAAAACAGAACGCCATAGGCTCGTAGCTCAGGGGGAGAGCGCTACCTTGACACGGTAGAGGTCGGCGGTTCGATACCGCCCGGGCCTACCATTAGATTTAACCAGTATCACCACCTGTTTATGTTATCTATCTTATGAGTGAAATACAACTCAGGCTGCCTGACGGTCAGGACAGAAAGTATGCCTCTGGCATCACCGGTCAGGAAGTTGCCGAGAAAATCGGCTCTCGCCTCGCTAAAGACGCGCTTGCCATAAAAATTGACGGTCAGCTTCAGGATCTCAACATCGCGGTTGATCACGACGCGGCAGTGGAGATTGTGACCTTTGACGCCCTGGAGGGCCGCGAAGTGTACTGGCACAGCACTTCGCACTTGATGGCGCACGCGGTCAAGCAGCTCATTCCGCAGGCAAAGCTCGCCATCGGCCCGTCGATTGAAGAGGGGTTTTACTACGACTTCGATCTTGAGCGCCCTTTGACGCCTGAAGATCTTGTCAAGATCGAAAAACGTATGACGGAGCTGGCCAAGGCGGCCACGCCGATCAAGAGAAAAGTGCTTTCCAAGGCGGAAGCCTTGTCGTTCTTTCAAAACAAAGGCGAGAGCTACAAGGTGGAGTTGATCAGCGAACTCCCCGACGGTGAAACGATCTCGATGTATGAGCAGGGCGATTTCGCCGACCTTTGCCGCGGGCCCCACGTCTCGTCGACGTCGAAGATCAAGGCTGTGAAGCTCCTTTCCATCGCGGGCGCCTACTGGCGCGGCAGCGAGAAGAACAAGATGCTGCAGCGCATCTACGGCATCTCGTTCCCGAACAAGGAAGCGCTGGACGCCTACGTCACACGGCTCGAAGAAATCAAGCGCAGGGACCACCGGAAGCTCGGCAAGGACCTGGACCTTTTCTCCGTGTCGGACGAAGTCGGCGGCGGTCTGGTTCTGTGGCATCCCCGGGGCGCACTGATCCGGAAGACCATTGAGGACTTCTGGCGCGATGAGCACATGAAGAGCGGATACGATTTCGTGTACTCGCCCCACGTGGGCCGTGGAAGTTTGTGGGAGACGTCGGGCCATCTCGGATTTTACCGGGAGAACATGTATTCCTCCATGGATGTGGAGGGGCAGGAATATTACGTGAAGCCGATGAACTGCCCGTTCCACATCATGATCTACAAGAACAAGCTCCGCTCGTACCGGGAACTTCCGCTCCGATACGCCGAACTGGGCACGGTATACCGGTTCGAGCGTTCCGGCGTGCTGCACGGTCTTTTGCGCGTCCGCGGATTTACACAGGACGACGCCCATATATTTGTGGCGCCCGAGGAGATGGAAACAGAAGTCATTCGGGTACTCGAATTCGTCGTAAAGATGCTCAGGACTTTCGGGTTCGAGGATTTCAAGGCCTACATCGCCACCCGGCCGGAAAAGTCCGTAGGCGATAATACCATGTGGGAGCAGGCCACGCAGGCACTCAAGGTTGCCGCGGACAAGGTCAATCTTGGATACGAGATGGACGAAGGCGGCGGCGCCTTCTACGGTCCGAAGATCGATATCAAGATCAAGGACGCGTTGGGCAGGCTTTGGCAGTGCTCTACGGTTCAGTTCGACTTCAACGAGCCGGAGCGGTTCGGCATGAGCTTTATCGGCGTTGACAATCAGGCGCACCCGCCGTACATGATCCACCGGGCGCTTTTGGGATCGATCGAACGCTTCTTTGGCATGCTGATCGAACACTATGCCGGCGCGTTCCCGGTCTGGCTTGCTCCGGTGCAGGCGAAGGTGCTGTCGATCACGGACAATCAGCTCGACTATGCCAAAGGCGTGAGGGACCGGCTGCTGGCCGCGGGAATCAGGGCGGAGCTCGATCCCCGTTCGGAAAAGATCGGGTTCAAGATTCGCGAGGCCGCAATGGAGAAAGTTCCCTATATTCTGGTGGTGGGGGACAAGGAAGTGCAGCAGAACGCGGTCGCGGTGCGCGAGCGCGGAGGCAGGGACCTGGGTGCCATGCCGCTTGCGGAGTTCATCGATAGGACGCAGAAGGAAATCCGTGAGAAACGGCAATAAATTTTAAATTTCCAATTTGCAATTTTCAATTCCGGCGCAGCCGGTCAAGGGGGTGATTGTTTATCTCTACTAAAATTACGACAAGAATCAATTTCATGATCAAGGTGAAGGAAGTCCGGGTCATTGACGCGGACGGCGGGCAGCTCGGGATCCTGGACACGCGGGAGGCGATCAGAAAAGCCGAAGACGCGGGGCTCGATCTGGTCGAGGTGGCGCCCACGGCGAAACCTCCGGTCTGCCGGATTATGGACTTCGGGAAATATAAGTACGAACTCGCCAAAAAGTCCGCCGAGTCCAGGAAACATCAGACGGTCATCGTTGTCAAGGAAATCAAGCTCCGGCCGAGGACGGACGATCACGACGTCCAGTTCAAGACGAACAACATCAAACGGTTCCTCGAGGAAGGCAACAAGGTCAAGGTGACGGTCATGTTCCGCGGACGGGAGATGGCGCATACGAGTCATGGCAGGACGGTGCTTGAACGCATCGTTAACGACCTCCAGAATGAGGCCATCATTGAACAGCCGCCCCGCATGGAAGGCAGGAACATGACCATGCTGCTCGGGGCCAAGGCCAAGGTGTAACGAGGCAGGCCGGTGATGAGTAATTAGTGATGGGTGACAGGCGATGCAAGGGAAGGTGTACCTTCCCGGTTGACATACAGGAAACGGAAAAAACTAAAGATTTCGGAAGGGGAGTGAAGCATGGCAAAGGCAAAAGCGAAGCTCAAGGTAAAAATCAAATTAAAGAGCAACCGGAGCGCTGCCAAGCGGCTCAAAATAACGGGCACCGGCAAGATCATGAGGCGCAAGGGCTGGAAGGGCCATCTCTTGAACGGCAAGAATTCCACGCGCAAGAGGCGGCTGACCGGCGATTTTGAAATTCCCAAAAGCGAACGGGAAAATTTCCAGCAGATGCTGCCCTACGGGCTGAAATAAGAAAGTTCAGAGTAGAAAGTTCAGAGTTCAGAGTATTGAGAGATGCATGCCATGAACTGCGAACAGAGAATTATGAATTAGAACTGAGGAGGTTCCAAGACAATGCCGAGAGCTAAAGGCGGCCCCAAGACGAGGGCCAGAAGAAAGCGGGTGCTCAACCTCGCTGAAGGATACTGGGGAGCAAAATCAAAACTGTTCCGTTCCGCTACCGAAGCGGTAGACCGGGCGCTTAAATACGCTTACCGGGACCGGAAGGCCCGCAAGCGGGATTTCCGCAGACTCTGGATCGCGCGTATCAACGCCGCCGCGCGCCAGAACGGAGTGACCTACAGCAGGTTCATGGCCGGCCTTACCAAGACCGGCGTGGCGATAGACCGGAAGATCCTTGCCGATCTCGCAGTGACCGATCCGGCCAGCTTCACCAGGCTGGTTGAAACGGCGAAGACCGCGTCGTAGCGCATTCGCGCCAAAATGAAACGGGGAAATGGGGAATGGGGAGAACCGGAGAGAATGAATACTGATTCTCCGCTTCGCCGTTTTACCGATTCCCCGAATCGATATCATGAGGCTCCGGACCACCGGGGCCTTTTTTTGTTGACAATGCCGGGCAATTCGGTTAAAAAACAGCAGGAAAATTATGCGAATACGCGGCCGTTCCTGTATCGCGGCCTTCATGGCTTGCGCCATCCTGCTGGTTGTTTCCGCCCCTGCATACCCGTCCTATAACACCGAAGCCGGGCATAAGTATGCTGTCGCCTCTCAGCGCCTCGCTGACCTCAGAAAATCCAAAACGAAAAAGAAATACCGCTCCTACTGGATCGATTCCATCAGGACCTTCGAGCTCGTGGAAAGGAAATACCCGAAAAGTCCTCATGCCGCCGACGCCTGTTTTGACCGGGCGGCAATCTATCGGGAACTCTACCAGTACAACCAATATTCCCGGGATATCGACGAATCCCTCCAGAGCTTTGGAAAATGCCTGTCCACCTATCCCCGGCACACACGAGCGCCCGAGGCGCTGTACCGCATCATAGAGATATCCCTCGACCATAAGAAAGACGGCGCCGCGGCGACCGAGAACTACGCCAGGCTGTCGAAGGAGTATCCCGATAGTTCCTGGACATCCAGGGCAAAAGCGCGCCTTAACCCGCCCGTACGAAAAAAGCGGAATCCGGAGCCGGAACTCCGCAAGATGCCCGTACCGATTATAGCAGCCGCCGGCGGCACGAACCCCTCCAGTCTCGTGAAAAAAATCCGGTACTGGTCCGGCGGCTCTTATACGCGTATCGTGATCGAACAGAACGCCGCTGTCAGATTTCAAGCCCAGGAGCTGAAGCGGCCGGACCGGCTTGTTTTCGATCTTCTGAACGCACGGCTCGATGCGTCGGTCGATAAGGACCCGCTGCCCGTCAATGACGGGATTCTCAAACAGGTGCGCGCCAGTCAGGATGCGCCGGACATCGTCCGGGTGGTGCTCGATCTGGCGAGCATCAAGAGCTACTCGGCCTTTCCGCTCCATGAGCCTGACCGCCTGGTCATCGATGTGGCCGGAGAGGAAGGGAAAAGCGGGGAGGCCCGTGCAGAGAGCGAAGCTCCGGACACTCTGCGGCAGACGGAGAGCACGGCTGAACAAAAAACGGAGCCGAATGCCGAGGCCCCTCCCATCCGGCAGATGCCCGAGGTAAAGGACAACGACGGCGAAAAGCTTTCCCTGTCCCGGCAGCTCGGGCTCAAGATCAGGACCATCGCCATCGATGCCGGTCATGGGGGCCATGATCCGGGGGCCATCGGCAGGAGCGGACTGAAGGAAAAAACCGTTACCCTCGATGTTGCGAAAAGGCTTGCCGCCCTGGTGAAGGAGAGGCTCGGGTGCGAGGTGATCATGACCCGGGACAGAGATGTGTTTATTCCGCTGGACCAACGGCCATTCATTGCAAAGTCGCATGAAGCCGATTTGTTCGTCTCGATCCATGTCAATGCCAACAGGAAGAAGAAAGCGCGGGGCATCGAGACCTACATTCAGAGCCTCCGGGCCTCCGACCGGGAAGCCATGGCGACAGCGGCCCGGGAAAACGCCATGTCGACGAAAAAGCTGAGTGAACTGAAAACCGAGGTCGAAAAAATACTGGAAGCTCTCGACCGGGACAATAAACTGGAAGATTCACTGCAGCTGGCCCATGCGGTCCAGGGATCGCTCGTGGATACAATGACGCCGGTCCAGCCTCATGTCGTCAATCTCGGGGTAAAACGGGCTTTTTTTTACGTTTTGATCAATACGCAGATGCCCAGCATTCTTGCGGAAGTCGGTTTCATCAGCAACCCTGAAGAGGAAAAGCTTTTGCGCCAGGAAGCTTACCGGCAGAAAATCGCCGAGGCCTTGTATCAGGGTGTCAAACGGTTTATTGATGCGCGCGGGCCGCAGATGGTGGGGATTTGATTGAATTGAGGAATGCGGATTGCGGATTTCGGAATGAAAATCGAGAAGCGAGGTCCACCGTTATCTGGCTCCTGACTACTGACTCCTGCCTTCTATGGTCGCCCCGCTTCCCGCTATCAGATACGCCTCGATGAACTGGTCGAGGTCGCCGTCCATGACGGCCGTCACCTGTCCGACCTCGACGCCCGTCCGGTGGTCCTTCACCAGCTGGTAAGGCTGGAACACGTAGGACCTGATCTGGCTTCCCCAGGCTATGTCCTTCTTCTCGGAGACAAGCTTGCCGACCTTCTCATCCTGCTCTTTTTTCCGCAGTTCATACAGCCGCGAGCGCAGCACCTTCATGGCCACGTTCTTGTTCTTGAGCTGCGACCGTTCGTTCTGACACTGCACCACGATGTTCGTGGGCAGATGGGTGATGCGCACGGCCGAGTCCGTCTTGTTCACGTGCTGGCCCCCGGCGCTCGAGGAGCGGTAGGTGTCGATACGGAGTTCCTTCTCGTCGATGTCGATGTCGATGTCTTCTTCCACCTCGGGATACACATAGACCGATGCAAAGGACGTGTGCCTGCGTTTGTTCGCGTCAAAGGGGGATATGCGGACCAGACGGTGAACGCCGGCCTCGGCCTTCATCCTGCCGTATGCGTATTCGCCGGAGACGGTGAACGTGACGGACTTGACGCCCGCTTCCTCGCCGTTCTGGTAATCGAGAATCTCCGTCTTGTATCCGCGCTTTTCCGCCCATCGCAGATACATGCGCATCAGCATCTCCGTCCAGTCCTGCGCCTCGGTGCCGCCGGCGCCCGGGTGGATCGACACGATTGCGTTCGAGATGTCCCGTTCTCCCGAGAGCAGGGCCGCGACCTCGGCGGACGCAATGTCCTTCTGGATGACCGAGATTTCCCGTTCCAGTTCGGCGCGCATGGATTCGCCGCCCTCTTCCGAGGCGAGTTCGGCCATGGCCCCGAGGTCGCCCACTCTCCGGGCAAGCGCGTTCCAGTCCCTGAGCAGGCGCTCGATGGACGCCTTTTCTTTCAAGACCGTGTTGGCCTTATCTTTGTTGTCCCAGAAACCCGAGGTTTCCGTCAGGCGGGTAAGTTCTTCCAGGCGTGATTCCTTGGCAGGGGTGTCAAAGATGCCTCCGCAGGGTTTCGAGCCCGCCTTTGACGTTGTCGAGCTGCTGTTTGAGGTCTTCTAAAAGCATTTCTGTCTCCCGTTTCTTTTTAAAACTGAGGCGGATTATACCATAGAAAAAATCAACATTCAAAGGAAAAGGGTGGCTGAGCGCGGTCATCATGGATCGAACCTGGACCGTAATACTGGTGGAGCGGCAGGACGAAGGCACTGGACTCTGCGACGGCGCGCAGGTGAAATAATACCGGGGAACGGGCTGCCCCAGGGTCGGGACAGCCCGTTTTTCATAACCCTATCGATTTACGCCGTATCCCGGAGGGAAGGGCGCGTAACCATCGGCGTCCCACAGCCTGTTGCCCGTCTCATACCCGCATCGCAGTATCCCTTTTCTGCAGAGCGTCTCGCGCCATTCGTACTTCAGTAACGTTTTTTGAATCGGCGTACGTTCCGGTTCGAATTCGACCTTGATGACCGGAGAGTATCGGGAATCGCCGAAACCCGTGCCCGCACTTTCGTCAGCACGCGGTTTTCCCATGCTCCGGCTGGAGCTTCCGGCTGATGGCGCAGCAGGCGCTGCTTCACCCTGTCTCTGATCCCGCTGCTCGTAGAACGTCTGGGGACGCTCCTTCTCCCGGAACACGGCTACGGCGATCACGCCCATGGCCGATGAATCATTGAAGGTCTTGATGCTGTAGGAATCGGAGGGATTGGTGAAGTAGAACCGGTGCACCTCGTCATTCGACGTTCTCCATCCGTCATACCGCGCCTGCTCAAAGGCATTCACGATGTACATGGTCTCACTGTTCTTAAGGTCCGACCGCTTGCCGGAAATGATGTTCCTGCCGTCCACGGCAATGACTACGCCGATGCGCTCCGGGGTGTTGTTTTTGATAACGATCCCGTAGTTCGCGCCTTTTCGCGCCTCCAGGTACTTCTTGACAATATGGGTCCCTCCGTTCCAGAGGTCCTGGTGAGGGATATCCTGAAAAATACTTCCGCCATCCGATACGATCTCCACGTTGACCCCTCCTGGTAAGGGAGGCCTGACATGAGAAAAAGCCGGAGCTGTTGCCAGCAAAACTGCCATTACGATTCCGATAATTGTGTCCCTCATTGTGTTCTCCTTTCTGGTTAACACTGATTGCGGGAGTTCATCCCGTCCGTCTTTAACCCATGAGACAAGAGGACGGAGGATTTTGTTCCCAAAAGGAGATGCTGTTTTATTCATTCGGTAAAGAAAGTATAAGAGGGCTGTCCAACAGGCTGGGATAGGGGCGACCCGGCTTCAAATGTATACCGGTTCTTATCAGATGGATTTGCAGATACTTGGCTGCAACGCATAACCCATTATGATTCTAAGCAATGTCGTCGAGATGACGTGAGCCATGAATAACACGGTGTATTTCGACGATATGACCCCGTACCTTATAGAAGACGAGATAGGCTTCGATGACGAGCACCCGGTAGCCGAATGCCTGAAGCTTTTCATGTTTAGGGACCCGGCCGAGAAAAGGGTGAGTTGCAAGACTAACGATTCGCTTGTCGAGTTTATCCGTAAAGGACGCTGCTCGTGCGGGGCTGTCTGAGGCGATCCAGTCAGAGATGGAGAGAAAATCGTCAACGGCAACGGGAAGATAGCGGATAACGTATTTATCTGGCATGGCTGCGTTGCCGGAGTTTCTGCATCATCTGTGAATGGGTAATGCCCTTTTCTCCAGCTGCGGCTTGAGCCTGGGCCACGGCAAGCTTTTCGAAGAGCTCTATCTTGGCATTCAGCTTTTCGTAGTGTTCAATGCTCATAACGACCAGGTCCCCCTCGCCGTTGGTGGTGAGGTAGACCGGTTCATCCTGGTCATGGCAGAGAGAAGCAATCTCCCGTGTTTTGTTCCGAAGGCTTGATATGGGCTTAATGATAGGCATAATTATCTCCTTGACTGTTTTTATAGTATCACCATATAATGATATTATCAAGTGCAAATATTGAGTACTCATTCTCCGGGCCAGGGGCTACGTAGATTTCGCCCGCCTCTATCGAATCCGTCAATCGCTCGCATTCTTCGTAACACACGCGAAGAGCAATTTCGTTTTCAAGCGCATCGATGTGCGATGGACACAGTTATTCAGCAAATATCTGGCTGTCCAGGCGGCCAGTGTTTGGACAACTGGATGCAATATATTATTCGGTCAATAATAAATAAGCAATATGGAGTTGGGCAATGATACGGATGGCTAAGACTATGATAATGGTGGTTGCCATCATGTTTCCGAACATTGTTATTGCCAGTAATGTCGTTGACCTGCTGATAATGCAAGATGTCGGGCAATACAAGTTCATTGGAAAAGGTGGCGGCTTGGGCCCAGGAATCGTAGGCGCAACGGCACATTTTAACAGCGATCATGCGGATGAATCTTATGGTGCATTATATTTTAATGATTCGTTAGGAGTTGGAGTAAAGGTGGAGGTGTCTCAACATAGTGGGGTCGACTCAGACAAGTGGCTCATGCATGAGGTGGAGGATGCCTATAGGGATGAGGGAAAACTGAACGCAACCGTCGATACTAACGTTCAGATGAGGCTGATAGATGGAAAGAATGTTTATTTTATCGGTATTTATGACAACCCTGCCGAAAAAAGGATACAATAAGCGCCGCGCAAGTGCAAGTGTTGATATACTATGTGTCAACCCAAAATAGCAATGTTCTCCTGATTATGATCCTCAGAACGTATCCGTCGACTTTAGCGCCGACGATAGCTTGACAAAAATCGGGCTGTCAGGCACAATATTGGCGCTCGGGAGATTTCTGCAACGGGAATCCTCCCGCAGTATCCGCTTGGCACATAGTGGGTATGCGCGAAGGCGACTGATGCGTGAGGCGCGCGCCAGAAAGCAGCGCGAAGTCAGGCACTCAGGAAAACGGCAGGGAGGTTCGTTTGAAAGCCAGGGTTCTCGGGATCTCGCTCGGTATTCTGTGCGTCATGTTGTGTTCCGCCGGCTGTCCCAGGAAAAGGACGGCGAGCGCGCCGAAACATCTGGCAATGTGCATGGGCGGCCCCGAGCACACCGGCGTCATCAATGTATTGGGGGCCGGCCGGCTCGATGCCCCTGTATGGAGTCTCAAAGTGCCATCCGGGATCCGATCATGCATCCTCGCCAGCGGCGATGCGCTTTACCTGGTCGACCGGGCTCTGCAGGGCAGGCTATACGCGATCGATCGTTCGAGAGGGACCATACGATGGACCTTCGATGAAAACGTGATCACGACGAGTCCCGTGATCGCGGACAACGTAGTGTATGCCGGGTCCGGCAGCGGCATGCTGTACGCGATCGATGAAAACACGGGGCGTGTCATATGGCGGTACCAGGCAGGAAGGCAATGGCACTACACGGACGCTTCGTCTATCTTGTCGCTGACCCTGAGTGGCAACACGGCTTTTTTCGGAACCGGCTCGGGCTATGTGTACGCCGTTGACATCGAAAGCAGAGAGAGTATCTGGAAGTACAAGGCAGGCGGGACGGTATTGTCATCTCCGGCGGTGGACAGTGATACAGTCTATTTCGGATCGTACGACGGCTATCTGTACGCCCTGAGCGCTGACAGCGGCAGGGAAAAATGGCGGTTCGGCGCGAAGGGCCAGCTGCAGTCTTCACCGGTGCTCGTTGACGGCAAGGTCCTGTTCGTGAACGCGGACGGCAGCCTTGTAGCGGTGAACGCATTAACCGGAGAGTTCGAATGGAGCTTTCCGGTAACCGTGCATGAACGCTCTACGCCCGCCGCGGCGAACGGCACCGCGTACTTCGGCGACGTGGAAGGCCGATTCTTCGCCGTGGACGTGCGGTCCGGCAGCCAGCTGTGGCAGTTCAAGGCCAACGCCGGAATCTCCAGCTCTCCCGTATTCGCCAATGGGACCGTCTATTTCGGGAGCAGGGACAGGCATCTGTACGCGCTGTATTCCGGGAGCGGCGATCTGCGCTGGATGTACGAAACTGCGGCGCCCGTGGAAGCATGCCCCGGCGTGGCGGACAATTTTATTGCCGTGGGAGACTCCAACGGGCTGATCCATGCCTTCTCGGAAAGCCGTCGGTAACGTGACCGGCAGGAGAGCGCAAATAATATGATGACTCACCGCCTGGCTTCCCTCGCGGGCAGCGCTGCATACCCGAAAGCATTGTCATGATCATAACGTGCCCGAAATGCAAATTGAGCAAGGACGTGGAGAACGATGCCATCCCGGCAACGGGTGCCCTGGCTGCCTGCCCCCGCTGTCGCATCCGGTTTGAGGTCATGCCTGAGCAACCGGGAAACAGCGGCACACGCTGGAAGGCAATCCTCGCGATAGCCGTCCTTGTTTTGTGTGCCGGCATCTTCATCGTCATCGGATACGACGGGAAGCTGGACAAGAATTATTTCCTGCAGCCTGGGACCTGGCAGGGCGAGATGACCTATCTGGGAAAGCAGTATCCGTTCGAGATGGTGATCGAGAAAGCCCAGGACGGATATTTGGCGGGATACATGGACTGGGTCGGCCATTCTCCCCGCTACCGGCTTGCTATCCGGGGAACGTATGTGGGCAATCATCTCGTGTTCGAGGATTACTCATTTCTCGAAAGACAGGGCACGACGGGTCTCAATGACAAAAAAGATGTTTATATCATCGGCAATGAAATGTCCGGAACTGACAAGAACGGCAACGCAACGTTCCACGCCTTGAAAAGGGAGTCCGCGCCTTTTTAGCGCGAAGTCGGCATCCTGTTGCCGCATACCCGCGCGGAGCCTGCGCCCCGGAGATTTTTCCCGTTGACTCGGGAAAGGACGTTTGATAAGCTTGTTTTCACCATCGCGGAAATTTTCAAGAAGGTATTCAATGCCTCGGATCTTTATACATTCATTCCTTTTCGCCGCAGCATTTTTTTTGGTGCTGACCGGATCCGCTTCCGGGCAGGTGAGACAGACCGAGCTGCTCTACAGGGTATGTTTCCCGAAGGAAGCGGCTGTTCCCCGGCAAGGAGAGGAATGCAAGGACGAGGACTGCGGCCTGCAGGAGGAAACGGCCGGGCAGCCCGATCCGACCGTGGAGAAGAGCCAGCGGTATACCTTCCTGGGGGCGACCGACCTGGGGGAACTGTGGGGATCGGACAATTATCAGGTCATCGGGGACGGCCGAGTGCGCTTCCTGCTGTACGTCAGGCCTGCGGTCGCTGTTAAAACGATCTCCCCTGACCGGGGGTACAACGTTATTCCGGAAACCGTGATACAAACTGCATTCTTTTCCTCGTTCCATGAATATCAAGGTTCCACCGTGAGCGTGACCTACCAGGTCAGAAAAGAAACCGGACAGAAACGGGAAGAGACCGGCGGGAACCCTCTTCTCCAGATGGTCGATCTGCACTGCGAGGCAGGAAAGTTGAAAATCTACGATAATCATACTTTGTATTACCGCGCGTCGGAAGGCCGCATCGGGCAGCGTCATTGTATCGAACTCCTGTGGGAAAAACCGCAGGCGCCGCTGAGATGGCAGCCCGCGTCCTCGCTGACCGTGCATCTGCTGACGGAAGCGTATTGCAGGAAGAAACAGTAAAGGCGGCGATGAACAGCCGCGGCGGCTCCGGCTCGATAC
Organism: Nitrospirota bacterium; assembly: GCA_045403145.1. Taxonomy (GTDB): domain Bacteria; phylum Nitrospirota; class UBA9217; order UBA9217; family UBA9217; genus JAJYKN01. The sequence goes on from JAXIPA010000187.1 coordinate 13,976, forward strand.
CCGGTGCAGGGAACAAGCCCGGATGGATCTGATCTTGCTCCTGAGGATGGTGAACGATGGCAGACGTTTCAAAGAAGGAAGGACCGGATAAGCCAAGGGCGGCGAAACCCGCCGGGGCCGGGGAGCCGTCCGCCGAGGAGTTGTTCAAAAAAGCGACGGAACTTCACCAGCAGGGCGATACACCGCAGGCTCAGAGCCTGTACCGCCGGATCGTCAACCTTTTCCCGGGCAGCCCGAAGGCCGATCTGGCGAAGACGCTGCTCGCCGGCATGCAGAAAGAAAAGATCAGCGTTCTCTGGGATGCGGCGTCCAGCGAACGATCGCAGTGTAATACCGCTGAAGCGATAAAGCTTTACCAACTGATCGAAGAGGAGCTCCCGGACAGCCCTGAGGCGAAGAGCGCGAAGGCCGAAATGCAGGTTGTTTCCGAGGTGAAACAGATATGGGACGCCGCGCTCGTCAGCCAGTCCGAGGAAGATGATGCCAGGGCGATCGAGCTGTACCGGCAGATCATCGCGCGTTACCCCCAGAGTCCCGAGGCGGACAACGCCGGTCTGCTCATATCGATCATCGGCCAGAACCAGTTTATCCCCCAGCGGGAAGTCACCTATGATCTGCACCGGGAAGAAACCACGCCGGAAACCATCGTCTCCCACCTCCTCGCGCATAAACAGGCGTCGTCCGGATCGACCGGCGCCACTCCGGGGTCTCCGGATGAGGAACTCCACGGGAAGGTCGACAAACTTTGGTTGCAGGCGGTCGCCCTGCAGAGCGACGGGAAGCACAGCGAGGCGGCTGTCCTGTATCGTCTTATCATATCGTCTTCGCCGGACGGGTACCGGGTGCGGGACGCCAAATACCGGCTTGAAAAGATCGAGGCACTGTCCGGGGATTTTGTTCTAACGCCCTTCGCCGGAGGTCAGAAGGGGGCCGATCAAAGCGCCGCGAAAACGTACATCAAAAAAGCAGTTGGCCATAAATGGCTGCTGGCCGGCGGTTTGGTGCTCGTTGTTGCTGCGGGCGGATTCCTCTACTCCTATACGGGCAAGACCCCCAAGCCGTTTACCTGGATGGACGCTGTGGAGAATGCCAAGAAATCCATCGTTGTCGTCAGGACACCGGATGGCGCCGGATCGGGATTCTTTGTATCGCCGGACGGGTTGATTTTCACGAATGCGCACACGATCGGAAAGAACAAGGAAGTCCAGGTCAGGTTGTATTCGGGAGAGATCAAAAGTGCGTCCGTGGTCAGGGCCGGCGCGAAGCTGCTCGATATCGCTATCCTGAAGGTCGACGGCTCGAACTATCCCTCGTTGCTCCTGGCGGATGCTGACGAATGCAGGGAGGGCGACGAGATCCGGATGATTGGCGCACCCCTGGGCGTTGAATATTTCGTCACCATGGGGATCATCAGCCACTGCAATCAGACCCGGGAGGGCGTCAGGTTTATTCAGACGAACGCCGCCATGAGCGTGGCGAACAGCGGAGGGCCCTGTCTCAACCTTGCAGGTAGGGTCATCGGGCTGTCGACCCCCATCCAACTCGGCGACAATCCCCAGGGCTTGAACCTCATCCTTCCCATCAGGGTGGTGAAGGATTTCATGGAGGGCAAACTTGTGGCGCTTGAGGAGGAATTGATCAGGAGGCAGGAGGAAACAGCGAGGGAACTCGAACAGAAAAACAGTCAATTCTATTCCAATACCGAATCGATCACGAAAAGGCTGCAGTATAATGCAGACCTGGAATTCGCCGCCTATTCGACCAAGCTGGACAATCTTATCCGGCTCCACGCGATCACTTACGACCAGGGGAAGTTGATGATGGAACAGGTACGCTATGCTCCCTCGGGGTCCGCCACGATCCCCCAGTGGATCCAGACACTGGCCCTGAAGATCGTCAAGGGGGAAATGAAGGAGGAAGACGCTGTCAGGCTGATCAAGACGCATTACAAATTATAAGGCGCGGTCATTCCAGGCAGCCTCAAAATAAAATCACTTTGACTTTGCCGGCCTTCCATGGTACAAGTCATTTCACATAAGATCGACCGCATCCAGGCAAAGGGAATCCCGTTAAAATCGGGAGCGGACCCGCCGCTGTAATCCCGGTCTTGCTCAAAGCGAGGCCATTAATCTCTGTCGAATCGAGCCACTGTTCCGAAATATCGGGATGGGAAGGCGGGCAGGGAGGGGAGAGCCAGAAGACCTACCGGGATGTTCTCGCACAGTCTTCGGCGTTAAGATCCTGTGTGGGTTAATGATGTCTGTTCATCCCCAGTCTTCTCCGGAAGGCCGGGGATTTTTTGTTTGGGCGAAAGAAGGCTCTCATCATGACTGGTTAGTCCTTGTCTGAAGACGACGAAAACCCTGGGGCATGCATGAGGACCGAATGCTCGCTACTTCTGTATCCAGCGTAAAAACGGGGTCTCCCGGTTAAAAGGCAGAGACCCCGCCATGTCATGAAATACAAAGGGCTGAGGATGTCACCTACTGCAAAGCGTCTATGCCCGGGTTGCGGTGGCCTTCTGAAGGAGATACTCGTGCATGGCCCGGGCGGCCTTCCTTCCTGCGCCCATGGCCGAGATGACCGTCGCGGAACCCGTAACGATGTCCCCGCCCGCGTACACGCCGTCGATGCTCGTCCGGCCGGTTTCTTCGTCGGCGATAATATACTGCCTTTTGTTCACTTGTAATTTCTTCGTACTTTGCGGAATCAGAGGGTTTGCCCCGGTGCCGAGGGCGACGATCGCGGTGTTCACCGGGATCGTGAACTCCGATCCCGCGATCGGTTTCGGAGAGCGCCTGCCGGATTTGTCGAGCTCGCACAGGTCCATCCTGATGCACTCCACCCCCCGCACGTGGCCGTGCTCGTCGCCGAGGACCCGCAGCGGGTTCGTGCAGAGCTCGAACCTGATCCCCTCTTCCTGCGCGTGGTGTACTTCTTCCTTGCGGGCCGGAAGCTCGGTGAGGGAGCGGCGGTAAATGAGGATGACCTCCACGGCCCCGATGCGGAGCGCGGTGCGGGCCGCGTCCATGGCCACGTTGCCGCCGCCGAAGACCGCCACCCGGTCGCCGCGCTTGATTGGCGTGTCGAATGACGGGAATTGGTACGCCCGCATGAGATTGATGCGGGTCAGGAACTCATTGGCGGAATAGACGCCGTTCAGGTTCTCGCCTTCGATCTCCATGAACTTCGGAAGACCCGCGCCGGACCCGATGAAGCACGCGTCAAAGTCCTGCATGATTTCGTCGATGGTGATGAGCTTCCCCACAACGGCATTGGTCACGATCTCGACGCCCATTTTCTTGAGAACCTCGATTTCGCGGTCCACGATCCTTTTCGGCAGACGGAATTCCGGGATGCCGTAGACGAGCACTCCGCCCGGCTCGTGCAGCGCCTCGTAGATCACCACGCGGTGTCCTTTGCGCGCCAGCTCATAGGCGCAGGCCAGGCCCGACGGGCCGCTGCCGACGACCGCGACCTTCCTGCCCGACGACGGAGCGATTTCCGGGGCCTCAGGGCCGCCGTTCGCAAGCGCTTGGTCGGCGGCAAACCGTTCGAGCCGGCCGATCGCCACCGGGTCGAATTTCTTGCCCAGGAGGCAGTTTTTCTCGCACTGGCTCTCCTGGGGGCAGACCCTTCCGCAGACCGCGGGCAGCAGGTTCGCCTCCTTGATGACAGCGATGGCTTTCTTAAAATCCCCGTCGACTACAGCCTTGATGAACCGCGGGATCGGGACGCCTACGGGGCAGCCGGTCACGCAGGCGGGTTTCTGGCATCCCAGGCACCGCGCAGCTTCCTGCCTTGCCAGTTCCGGCGTATATCCGAGGGAGACCTCGTCGAAATTTTTCCGCCTCACCTCCGGAGGCTGCTCCGGGACGGGCGTTTTCTTCGGTACGATCTTTTTGGGTGTTTTCGCAGCTTCGGTCATTGGTTTGCCTCTCGCAAAAAATACTTAGCGCCATATTTCCTCTCCCTCGATGGGGGATGAGTTCGAAGGTGGGGAGGATGCCCAGGCAGCCGCCAATCACCTGGGATAGTCCAGCTTTAGATCACACGACAGGATCGATTTATTCACACAGCATGCCTGCGTGCCGCTGCTTCCATGCTTCGAAGGATTCCTTCTGCTCCGGGGCGTAGGTTTTTTGGCGGGTCATGAAGGTGTCCCAGTCCACCTGGTGTCCGTCGAACTCCGGGCCATCGGTGCAGGCGAACATTGTCTTCCCTCCCACCGTCACACGGCACCCGCCGCACATGCCGGTGCCGTCTATCATGATGGGGTTCAGGCTCACAACGGTCTTGACGCCGAATGAGCGCGTCGTATCCGCAACCGACTTCATCATGATCGCCGGCCCCACGGTCACGACAAGGCCCGTACCGCCCTTCTCCAGTTCCTGGCGAAGGGCCTGTGTCACCAGCCCCTTCATTCCTTTGCTGCCGTCATCGGTGGTGACCAGCACCCGGCTGCAGACCGCCTCCATTTCCTGCTCATAGAGCAGGAGATCCCGCGAACGGGCGCCCATGACGCAGACCACCTCGTTGCCCGCGGCCTTGAATGCACGAGCAATGGGATACAGCGGGGCGACGCCGAACCCCCCGCCCACGACGATGACCTTCCCGACCTGTTCGATATGGGTGGCATTGCCCAAAGGGCCGCAGAGGTCGAGGATGTCCTCTCCGGCTTTCGTAACCGAGAGCTCCGTGGTCGTCTTCCCGACAGCCATGACGATGATGCTGATCGTGCCCTCGTCGGGGTCGATATCAGCCAGCGAGATGGGGATGCGCTCACCCTTTGCGTGGAGACGCAGAATCACGAACTGGCCGGGCAGGGCCTTTTTCGAGATGAGCGGCGCGGCTATTTTGAAATAAAATACATCAGGTTTTCTGAGCAATTTTTTTTCGAGAATTCTCGGCATAATCGCATCTTCCTTCTGCGGCAGTCCTGTAGGAGGATAGCGCCGCGTGCATCCTGCCATAAGATAAGATCGTTAACAGTGAACTTCGATCCAAAGGGGAGGGTTTAATGTGCTGCATTTTTTTGGTAGCAATCTACACCTTTATTAACGGCAAGGGAATAAAAAAATTCAATGCAGTTGTTCAAGTTAGCAACTTCTAACCTGCATAAATGCCTTCCCAATTATTTATGCTCTCATCGGGAAGAAGAAAGCCGTATTGACAGTCAGCCTGCACAGTGTTAACGTGAAACATGAGAAGGATGTCCATTACCTATTGCGGGACCTGCAATTACCGGCCGATCGCCGCCAGTCTTGCCAGGGTGATAGAGGCGGAAACCGGCATCAAACCCGTGCTTATCCACTCTCCTGACATAGGCGCCTTTGAAGTTACGGTAAACGATGAATTGATATTTTCCAAGAGCGCAGCGGGCCGCTTTCCCGAGTTTACGAAAATTATCGACGCCGTGGCAGGGAAAACTGGAAGTAGTGAGTGACGTGATTTGGCTTTCCGGTTCTCCCGGCAGCAGTACTCTTCGAGGCGGGAAGGCTGGTACGTATCCTGACGTGTAGTAAATCGTAGTTTCACCGTTGCGTAAACTGGCCATGGGGAGAAGACGGCAGCTTTTCATCAGTCCTTATGCCCGGCTGGTTCAGAGGAGCGATTCCGTATCCCCGCGGTCCTTCCGCAGCAGGAGAAGCAACACTCATTCACGCAGATCCGGATTCAGTGAGAAGAAGAAAATGAGACCACTGTTAAAAGAAGCAATGAGGCAAAAACGGGACAAAATCGGCAAGCATCTGTATGAAAGCATCATGGACGGGATTACGTCCGGCGTCTGGGTAGCGGACAAGAATAACGTCATCTACTACTCGAATAAGGCGATGGAAATGATAGCAGGAGTGACGCAGCAGAAGCTCATCGGGTCAAAGGTTTTCCCGCAAAACGCGGAGCACGCAGCGAAGGAGTTCAGGCCCCATTACGATGAAGCGCAGGAGTCGTTGCGTCCGGTCTATTATTCCGAAGTCCCTATCCTTACCTCCGCAGGGAAACAGACCTTCCAGTCAGGGTGGCTTATCCCCATAACCGATAACGGAAAATACGACGGGATGATCTGTACGGTTGAGGATATAACGAACGAGAAACAGACGAGAAAGGCGCTGAAGGAGAGCGAGGCCAAATACAAACAGCTCGTCGAAAGCGCCAACAGCATCATTCTGCGGATGGACGGCAAAGGCGTCATTACCTTCATCAATCCCTTTGCGCAAAAATTTTTCGGATACAGCGAACGGGAGATCGTCGGGAAAAATATCGTGGGAACCATCATGCCGGAAACGGAAAGCCCCGGGCCCGACATGGAGACCATGCTGCAAAACATCGGGGCCAATCCCGAGCAGCATGCGGGCGCTGAATTCGAGCATATCCGGAAGAACGGCGAGACCGCCTGGATTTCATGGGCGAACACTGCGCTCTTCGATGATTCCGGAACCATGACCGAGGTCCTCTGCGTCGGCAACGACGTGACGGTGCAGAAACACCACGAAGAACTCCTGAAAAAGTGGAGCAGCGACCTGGAAGAGCGGGTGACGATCGGCACCGCACGGCTCAGCATCGCGAACGAGGAACTGCAGCAGGAAATTGCCGAGCGCAAATGGATGGAGCAGAGCCTGCGGAAATCGGAGGAAAAATACCGACTCGTGGTCGAGTATGCGAACGAAGGCATCCTGATCACGCAGGATAATTTCTTCCGTTACGTGAACCCCAAGGCTGCAAAGATCCTGGGACATTCCAAGGAAGCATTGACCTCGCGGCCTTTTACCGATTTTATTCATCCCGACGACCGGGAGATGGTGATGGAGAGGCACCTGAAGAGAATAAAAGGGGACAGCGTTCCCCACTATTATTCCTGCAGGATCCTGGACGGCGAAGGGAACACCAAATGGCTGGAGATCAACTCGGTACTGATCACCTGGATGGGCAGGCCAGCCACGCTCGCCTTTTTCAATAATATCACGGAGCGGAAAAAGGCCGAAGAAAGGCTGCGCCTGATTGAATCGGCGATTCAGCAGGCGGGAGACGCGGTCGTCATCACAACGGCAAGCCCTGTACGCGCCTCATCGCGCGTCGTCTTCGTCAATCCCGCTTTTACCAAAATGACCGGATATTCAGCGGAGGAAGTGACCGGCAAGCTCTCCCTTCTCCAGGGGCCGCTCACCGACAGCACGCAGTGGAACAAGCTGGAGGCAGGCACCTCGCACAACAAGGCCTTTTATCTTGAGACGGTGGCCGGCCGGAAGGACGGCACGCAGTTCAATATGGAGTGGCAGATCACGCCCCTCAGGGATGAGCGGGGAAAGGTCACCCATTTTGTTTCGGTCCAGCGGGACATCACCGAGCGGAAAAAGACCGAGGAACAGTTTCGCGTCTATCAGGAGCAACTGCGGCTTCTGGCCTCGGAGCTGCTGCTCGCCGAGGAGCGTGAACGAAGGCGCATCGCCATGGACCTTCACGACAACATCGGGCAGATGCTTGCATTGACCAGGATCAAGCTCGGAGTGCTCAGAAATACGCTGTCCGGGGACGTCCACGAGGACGCCGTCAACGGCATCGTCGAGCTCATCGATCAGTCGATCGGCTACACGAAATCATTGTCCTTCGAGCTGAGCCCGCCGCTCCTGTATGATATCGGCATTGAAGCGACGATCGAATGGCTCGCAGAGCAGATGCAGAAGCAGCACTACATTCTTTTTTACTGCGAAAATGACGGCAGACCCAAACCCTTGAAGAGGGATGTCAGCATCCTTTTGTTCCAGACTGTGCGGGAGCTGTTCATGAACATCGTGAAGCACTCCCAGGCGCACCAGGTGAATGTCGGCATCAGCCGTGAATTCGAGGACATAAAAATCGTCGTCGAAGACGACGGGATCGGGTTCGATGCTTCGAAGATCGACACGGACCTGACCTTCGGGTTCTTCAGCATACGGGAGCGGTTAAAGTACCTCGGAGGCTCCCTCTCGATTGATACGGGGCCCGGCCGGGGCACGAGGGTAACGGTGACCTCGCCCCTTGACCGGAAAGAAACCACGGAAGGTGTCACGCCATGAAAACCAAGGTCCTTCTCGCAGACGATCACGCCATGATGCGCGGCGGACTCCGCATGCTGCTCGAACAGAACGCGGAGCTTGCGGTGGTCGGAGAGGCCGAGGACGGCAGGGAAACGGTCCGTCTCGTAAAGAAACTGTCGCCGGACGTGGTCGTCATGGACATTGCCATGCCCGACATGAACGGCATCGAAGCCACCCGCCAGATCGTCGCGGACCATCCCGGTGTCAAAGTGATCGCGCTCTCCATGCATTCCGACCGGCATTTCGTATCGGAGATGCTGAAGGCCGGAGCAACGGCCTATCTCCTCAAGCAGTGCGCGGTCGACGAGCTGCTCGCTGCCATCAAGACGGTGCTGAAGAACCAGACCTATCTCAGCCCCTGCATCTCCGGCGTGGTCGTGGACCATTTCGTGCGCAGCTCATCGAAGTCGGAGCCAAGCGCCTTCTCCCACCTGACCGACCGTGAGCGGGAGGTGCTCCAGCTCATGGCCGAAGGAAAGTCCTCAAAGGTGATAGCTAATCAGCTGAACCTGAGCATCAAGACCATTGAAACTCACCGGATGAAAATCATGGAAAAGCTCAATATCCATACCGTCGCGGAATTGACGAAATATGCAATCCGCGAGGGATTGACGTCCCTTTGACGGTCCTGAAATAGAAAGCACGGCGAGCTGAGCGGGCCTTTTTTCCGCCGGCCCGTGCGAAGACGTTCCCTCACTGCAGCACTCGTCTCTCCATCAAACCCTCTATTCCACAACAACACTCTTCCCTTTGAGCTCCGGCACGCGGATTGAGCTGAACGCGGCACAAGGGCGCTCTTTGTGCTTTGGCAGGATCTCCGTGCCGGCATCAGGCATTTCATAAGACGAAATCAGGGTTTCCCCGATTGACGCATTCATGCCTCCATGTAAGTATGAATAAAACGAGGATAGAATAAGCAAAGAAAAGAGGAGATCATGCAAACAAAAATCACCGGCATGAAGAAAGGTCATCAGGATAAACAAAGCCAGGAGGTGCACCAGGCCGCCGTCAGCCAGGGCATGAGCACCGTCTTCGAGCGCTTCGAAGCCCAGCAGCCTCAATGCGGTATGTGCAGGAAAGGGCTCAGCTGCCAGTTATGCTCCGACGGCCCCTGCAGGATCAGCAGCAAGGCGCCGCTCGGAGTATGCGGCGCGAGCGGCGATCTCATCGTTGCCCGCAATCTCCTCAAACTGGCGGCAATCGGCACTGCGGCGAATACCTATCAGTGCCGGAACCTCGCAAATACGCTCAAGTCAATAGGCGAAGGAAGGTCTCCCTTGAAAATCAGGGATGAAGGCAAACTCCAAAGGATGTGCCAGGGGCTTGGCTGGGACCACACCCGTCCGTTGCATGAACTCGCAATTCAGTTCGCCGATTTCATCCTCCGCGAGATAGGCAAGCAGGGCGATGAACCCATGACGCTCATGGACCTCTTCGCCGTTGACAAGAGAAAGGAACTCTGGAAAGAAAAGGGCCTCTACGCCGGCGGGCCGAGCTCGGAGATTCTGACCGCGCTCACCAAGTGCATGACCAATGTAAGCAATGACCCCATCGATCTTATGAATACTGCCTTGAGACTCGGTCTTGCGAACGAATACGTCGGTCTCTGGGGGATCACGGTCATCCAGGATGTTCTGCTCGGTACGCCCGAACAGGTCAATAGCGTTTCGAACGTCGGCTGCCTCGACCCGGAAACGGTGAACATCGTATCCAACGGCCACCAGCCGGTCTTCGCCGGACACATCATGGAAAAAGCGGCAGGCAAGGCGTTCCAGACCGCAGCACGGAATGCAGGAGCAAAGGGCATCAAGCTCTACGGCTCTCTCTGCGAGGGCCAGCAGCTCATGAGCGTCTCGGGCAAAGGTCATTACCGGGAGATCTTCGGGGGGCAGCTGGGGAACTGGATACAGGAAGAGCTCTTTATCGCCACCGGGCTGGTAGATCTTTTTCTCATGGATCTGAACTGTTCGGTGCCGACGCTGAAGGACTATGCGGATAAATATGGAACGAGGCTGATCAGCACGGACCCTGTCGTTCGCTTCCCCGGCGTGGAGGCGGTGGATTTCGACCCCGCGATAGCCGATGAACAGGCCGAGCAGATCCTCCATGCGGCCATTGTACAGTTTAAAGCCAGGAAATCGGATAAAAAGAGGATTGTGAATCTACCGAAGGGCAGCAAAGGCACACCGTGCATCGCGGGCTATACGACCGAGACGGTGCTTACCATGTTCGGGAACAATATCAACACGTACATCGCCGAACTGAAGAAGGGGAACATCAAGGGCGCGGTGGCAGTTGCCGGATGCACCAACGCCCGGCATGAGCAGGGAGGAAGATCAATAGAGACGCTGACACTGGAGCTGATCAAGCGCGACATCATGGTCATCGGGGCGGGGTGCTGCTCTTCGACGCACCAGAATCTCTGCATGTCAACAAAAGACATGGCAAAAAAAGCCGGCAAGAGGCTCAGATCGGTCTGCGAAAAATATGACGTACCGCCGATCGTGTCCTATGGCTCCTGCACCGATGTGGGTAAAATTCTCGACACCGTGGCGGCACTCGCCTGGACCATCGGCTGCGACACAAGCCAGTTGCCCGTGGCAGCGGCCGTGCCCGAGTACATGGAGCAAAAGGCGATCGCCGACATCTTTACCGCTCTTGCTTACGGACTTCTGACCCATGTTTCGCCTGAGCCTATGATCGGCGGCAGTCCGCTTGTGAAAAAATACCTGACGGAAGATATGGTCAAGGTTACGGGTGGCAGAATGCTCCTTCAGGACGATCCTGTCAAGGCCGCACAGGAGATCGAAGAACACATCCTGGAGAAACGGAAAGAGATCGGCTTTGAAGTGTAGACACACCGGAGAGCAGGGGACCGTTTGGGCTGGCTGATTCGTCATTCTGAAGGATTACAAGGTTCAGAGAGTCAAAAAGGATGCGTAAGGTATTTCATAAGTGAGAATCAGGGTTTCCCCGATTGACGGTTTCATGGATTTCTGGAATTATGAATACAACAAAAACCGAAAATCAAATGCCGATGCCTGCGGAGCAACCGTGGCATCAGCGCGTGCAGGCGAAAGGAGATGTCATGGCGTCATTAACGGCAAAAGAGCGGGTCTTGAAGCTACTCAACGGCGAAACGGTAGATCGTCCGCCAATCTTCAGCGGGATGGGAAATGTCGTCAAACCGGTGTTGGATAAATACGGAATTAATTTTGCCAAGGTTCACCGGGACCCTGAACTCATGGCCAGGGCGGCAGGCGGCATGTACCGGGAATTCGGCTTCGAATGCGCTGTCGTACCCTTCGATCTCGGGGTCGAGGCGGAGGTGCTCGGAGCGAAGATGAATTTTTACGACGAAGTGGAAGGCCTCCTGTACCCGACCGTAAAAGAGAAGTCAGTGAAGGACGCCGACGACGTACGCATTCCCGCTGACCTGGAACATGCCGGAAGGTTGCCGGTGGTGGTTGGGGCGATAAAGGCTCTTCGCAGGGAGCTGGGACCTGACGTGGCCATCGGGACCTATGTTCTCGGACCCTTTACCCTCGCCGGCCAGGTCAAGGAGCTCGATGCTCTCTACGAAGAGTCATTTCTCGAGCCGGAAAAGACCGGTAAATTGCTGGAGAAGCTCTCTGATATCATCATCCGGATCTTCAGGATCTACCGGGATGCGGGAGCGGACTATTTCACCTTGAGAGAGATGGGAGGGACTTCGGATGTCATGAGTCCGAGGAGCTTCAAGAGCCTTATCAAGCCTCATTTGCAGAGGATCCTCTCTGAAATGCCCCATCCCAGCATCCTTCATATCTGTGGCGACACGAACGCCATCATAACCGACATGGCGGAGTGCGGGGCCGATGCGGTCAGCGTGGACCACAAGAATTGTCTGGCCGAAACGAGGCAGAAGCTGGGGCCCAAAGCCATCATCCTCGGCAATTTTGACCCCATCAAGGTCCTCCACAAGGGAGCGGCCAAAGATGTGGGACCCGCCGTCCTTGAATCTCTCAAAGGTGGAGCGAACGCCGTATGGCCCGGTTGCGACCTTTGGCCTGAGGTGCCGAAGGAAAATATGGAAGCGCTCATGACGGCATTGAAAGAATTCAAATTAATGGTCGCCTGACCGGAAGAGGTGGACCAATGCGGCTCGTGCAGGTGGCGGGATGGCTCGGCTCGGGGAAGACGACCCTGATCATAGCCCTCAGCAAGGGGCTTTCCCGAAAGGGCGTCAAGGTCGCCATACTCGTAAACGAGATCGGCGCAATTCCGGTGGACGGCAGGGTGATTCAGGACTACGGTCTCACGGTGAAGGACATCGGAGGCGGCTGTATCTGCTGCCAGATGGCGGGCAGCATGATGAAGACGCTGAGACTCCTGCGGCAAGGACCGAATCCCGATATCGTCATTCTCGAACCCACGGGCATCGCGGTGCCGCATGCGGTCAGGGAAATGGTCCTGTCCGCGGCAACCTCCAGCGAAATAACCCTCGGCCCGACGATCGTGCTCTTCGACACCACGCGCGCAGCGAAGCTTTTGGGTTATGAAACGCTGCAAAGGGTCGTCACCACCCAGTTAAGGGACGCTGACATCATAGCGCTCAGCAAGAGCGACGCGCTATCGGATGAGGCCTTTGCGAAGGCGGGAGAATCGGTCCGCGTCATCAACCCCCGCGCGCAGATCATCCGCCTTTCGGTGACGAAGGGCGACGGTATGGCGGAAATCAGCCAGGCGGTTGAAGAGATGACCGTATCGGCATGAACGACCTTCGGATACATCCGCTTCATGAGGGCACAAGCGCCTATGCGACTGCCTGTTTCCTGTCTCGGGAGAAAAACATGGATGGCGCCGAGCTCCGCAGATTTGCGGAATGGCTGATGCATTCCCTCTCTACCTCCTCGATCAAGCGGGGGGCCACGGTGATCGGGCACATCAAGGCTTACCTTGAACACCAGGAAGGTTTCCTCCATGCCCATACCGTCGGAGAACCGGGCGATATCACCGTCGACGGCAGGGACGGAGGTCCGGTAGGCAGGTTCAAGCTCGTCGTGAACTCCATCATCTTCGGGCTTCCGGAAGAGGCGGTGAAGGACGCCGCAGATGAAGCGATCCGGGAAACCTCGGCTCTTTTCGGCCTGAAGTGGGAGCCGGCCGATTGATCCAGGGAATAAAGAGGAGAAAGAACAGTATGCGAGACGCCGTCCATCAAGCACCGATCGAGATCAACATGCAGGATTACCGGGTCACGAAGGAAC